>JAKAEE010000066.1 GCA_021820065.1 Bacteroidota bacterium
TGCGGTGCGGATTCAAATCCAAGAACAAGAACCGGCGTAGAAGGACCGGCTTCAAAAACTTTTTTGCTTCGTTCGTCAAACATTGCACGCACACGTCCGTGCACAACGCCTGCTATGAACGGATCACCAACTTTCAAAGTTCCTTTCTGAACTAGAACCGTTGCGGTAACACCTTTGCCTTTGTCGAGCTGCGATTCAATGATTGTGCCGCGAGCAATTCTATCCGGATTTGCTTTGAGTTCCAGCAATTCTGCTTCGAGAGCAATTTTTTCTAAAAGCACATCAACATTTTTTCCGGTCTTGGCAGAGACTTCAACGCTCTGATATTTCCCGCCCCAATCTTCAACCAGAACATTTCTTTCAGCAAGCTGCTGTTTTATTCGCTCGATGTTCGCGTTAGGTTTATCAATTTTATTTACCGCAATTATAATCGGCACGTTTGCAGCTAAAGCATGGTTGATCGCTTCAACTGTCTGCGGCATCACAGCATCATCAGCAGCAACAATCAACACAACGATATCTGTAACACGTGCACCGCGCGCGCGCATAGCTGTAAATGCTTCGTGACCTGGTGTATCGAGAAATGTAATTTGCTTACCGTCGTCAAGAATAACTTTATACGCACCAATGTGCTGAGTTATACCGCCCGATTCACCGGCGACAACATTAGCGCGGCGAATGTAATCCAGCAACGATGTCTTGCCGTGATCAACGTGACCCATGATTGTTACGACCGGCGGACGAGGTTTCAGTGTTTCAACAGCATCCGGAATATCGGCATCAACATCGGCCTGGTATTCTTCTTCCAATTCAATTTCGAAACCAAATTCATCGGCAACTAACGTAATCGTTTCAACATCGAGACGCTGATTGATGGAAACCATCAGTCCCAACGAAATACATTTTTGAATTACGTCGCTTACCGGAACTTTCATCAAGTTAGCAAGTTCGTTAACGGCAATATATTCGCTTACTTTAATTTTGGTTTTTGCAAGTTCCCTTTGCTCATCAATTTTATCTTGAATGTCCTGCTTCTCTTTTCTTTTTCTCTTACGCACCGATGCACGCTCGCCAACAGCGGATTCATCCATGCTCAACAAAGTTCTTTTGATTGCATCTTCAACTTCGCGGATGTCAATTTCCAGCCGTTTGATCTTGCGTTTCTTTTTGGCAACAATAACTTCTTCGGGACCATCCTCCGGACCTTTAACTTTTTTCTTAGTCTTCAGGACTTTCTTTTTCTTCTTTTTCTTGTCACCGGATTCTTCTTGAGCAACCGTTTTTGTTTCGCCTTTCGCAACGCTCTCCGGTATTTTTTCTTCCTCTTTCTTCTTTTGGACAAGATCAATCTTACCTACAATGGTAAGACCTTTCTTCTTGCCGGTTAATTCAATTTCACTTTTTGTTTTGAATGATGCTTCTTTTTCTTCAACCTGATCGGTTACAATTTCAACAGTTTGTTCGCCTTCAATAGGAGTTTCAATTTGAACTTCTTCTTCAGCAGTGGCGGTTTGCCCGGCTTCTGTTTGATTCGATGCCACAGCCGCAAGCTCGGTTTGAGATTCTGCAACTGCTTGTTCGTGCGCAGCCGCTTCATGCTCTGCTTCGGCTTGATCACCGCGCTTCTTCTGGAAATCGGATATTTTTTTGTAATGCTTCTCGGCTTTCTCAATATCTTTTTTGAAATGAGATTTTATATCAGAGAGCATTTCATCGGATAGGATCGTCATGTGAGACTTAACATCGTATCCCTTCTTCTGCAGAAATTCAGTCAGGCTTTCCGTAGAAAGATTATACTCGGTTGCAAATTTGTAGAGTCGTACTTTTTGAGATTTAGGTGTATCCGGCATTGTTAGGTTACCCGTTTATATGTTTAGTTTACTCTTCTTCTTCAAATTGATTTTCAAGAATCTCAATTATCTGTTTTGCTTTTTCTTCATCAAGCCCTTCAATTTCTTTCAGCTTATCAACGCCGGCGCCAAGTACTTCCAGTGCAGAATCTAAACGGTTGTTAATAAGAATATCAACTATTTCGGTGCCTAACTCTTCGCGCAATTCGGTTAACTCTATGTCTTCCTCGTATTCTTCGAACGGTTTTTCTTGTCTAATAACTTCGATTTCATAGCCGCTCAATTTCATTGCGAGACGAATGTTAACACCGTTTCGTCCGACAATTAGAGAAACTTGATCGCTATCGGCAGTTACCACACATTTCTTTCCTTCTTCATCAATATCGATTTGTTTGAGTTTAGCCGGCGCCAAACATCTTTGTATGAACACAACAGAATCATCGGAATAGTTTATCACATCGATGTTTTCGTTGTTCAACTCACGTACAATTGCGTGAATGCGAACGCCTTTCATACCAACGCACGCACCCACAGCATCTATTCTTGCATCGGATGATTCAACGGCAACTTTCGCTCTTTCGCCGGGTTCGCGCGCAATTCCTTTGATATCGATTACGCCGTCATAAATTTCCGGAATTTCAATTTCGAACAGTCTTCTTAAAAAAAGATTATCACCGCGGGAAATAATTATCACCGGACCGTTTTGAGTTTTCCTCACTTCTTTAATTACCGCACGAACAGTATCGCCTTTTCTGTATTTCTCGCGCGGAATCTGTTCGATTCTGGGAAGCAACAATTCGTTCTTGTTGTGGTTAACCAGAACATCGTTCCGTCTTACCTGGTAGATATCACCGACAACAATTTCACCAAGCATTTCACTGTATTCATTGTAAACCAATTCTTTTTCAATTTCGCGGATCTTCTGGTTTAAACTCTGTCGGGCAAGATTTATGAGCCGTCTTCCAAATTCTGCCAGTTCAATCTTTTCAACGAAATCCTCGCCAACCTCAAGATCGTCGGGGTTACCTTTAGCATTAACATCGTCAATGCTGATTTCGAAACTGGGATCTTTCACTTCGTCAACAATGACTCGCTCAAGAAATATTTCGATGTCGCCCTTATCCATGTTAACAACTACATCGTATTTGGCATCCTGTCCGTATTTCTTTTTTACCATCAGACCAAATATTTCTTCAATAATGCCTGCAAGAACATCTTTATCAAGACTTTTCTCGCGAACCATTTGAGCAAAGGATTCTACTATTTCGGTGTTCATTTACTACTCCTTTGTGATCATAAACTAATTAAAACTTTTGCTTTGACGATACTGGAAAAATTTATTTTGTATTCGGAATTCTTCTCCGTGAAAAAAAGATTGTCGTCTTCAACCCGGATTAATTTTCCGACCAGCTTTTTAACTTCTTCACCGTCTTTGAATTCAACTTCCAACTTTCTATTAACATGTTTTCCGTATTGAATAAGAAACTTCAGTGGTCTATCCACGCCCGGCGAAGAAACATCCAGCCGGTAATTTTCTTCCAATAGGTTTTCAGCCTCTATCAATTCATTAATAGACCGGCTGACTTCGGCACAGTCATCGGTTGTAACGCCTCTTTCTCCGTCGATATACACTTCAACAATTCTAAGATGGTGATCGCCGCGGAAAACAAGATCAATCAAGACAAAGCCGTGAGCTTTTACAATTTCTTCGATTCTGCTATAAATCTGCTGTTTTTCCATATTCCACAAATAAAAATCGCCCTCAAGGGGCGAAATAGTGTTTCAAAAGTATAAAGATTATACTGAATAAGCAAACATAGAGTGGTTTGCTTAAAAGAATTAACAATAACTTTATTCATCAACCGAATAAAGATGTTTTGCTTTCTCCGCAGAAGCGACAATGCCTTTTATCATTGAAGAACTGAAGCCGGAATGCTCCATTTGATTGAGTCCGGTAATTGTGCAGCCGCGCGGAGTGGTAACTTTGTCAACTTCACCTTCAGGATGAGCGCCGCCGTCAATAATCATAGCAGCGGCACCCTTAGCGGTTTGAGCTGCCATGAACAAAGCATCTTCGGCATGAAAACCTATTTCAATTCCGCCTTGTGAAGCCGCACGGATTGCTCTGAAAAAGAATGCAATTCCGCATGCGCATAATGCGGTAGCAGGTACCATCAGTTCCTCATGTATCACAACATATTTCCCGAGCTTATCAAAAATTTTTTTCGATACTTCGAGCGCTTCCCTATCATGTTCATCCGCGCTGATGCACGTCATCGATTCTTGAATTGCGATTGCGGTATTCGGCATCACTCTAACAACAGGAATTTTCTTTTGAATGTGCGATTTAATTTGCTTGATGGACGCTCCCGAAACAACTGAAAGCACCACGTGACGTTTTTCATCCAGCACATTTCGGATTTCATCTATCACACCGTCTAACTGTCTCGGCGTAATGGCGAGAATTATTATGTCGGAGTTCTTAACCACGTCAACATTATTAGCTGTTGTATTGAAACCTCTTTCCGAAAATTTCTTTAATGAATCTTCTGACCGGCGCGTTAGGAATAACTGTTGCGGTTTATACATTCCCGATTTCACCAACCCATTTGCGATCGCGCTCCCAATGTTTCCGCATCCAAGTATAGCAACATTTTTGTCTTGCATATATTTTACCTCATATAGTTATCTAATGAAAATCGTTAAGTCTTTTACACAGGATTTATTTTGGAGGAATTACGAACTCTACATTCCAACGGAGAGAGTTCATGCAAAGTTTCTGCGTAACGTAATTTCTAATCTATCTTGAACGAAGCGCTGACAACGGCAGTAACATCTTTTTCTATCGAAGTCATATCATTGATTCCGTAATCAGAAACCGTGTTGGAGTTTCTGGGAGTAATTTGAATGACGCCCATACGTGCACTTCGAAGCGGGCCAAGAGTTCGTCCGGTAGAAGCCGCAATTTTTGCAGCACGATCCATAGCATTTCTTGCCGCTTCGGCTTGTATCTCAATTTTCAAATCATCAATCTTCGTGTAAAGGTATTCCGGTTGTTCAACGTTAATGTTTAATCCTTGCTCAACTAAAGAACTCATTGAAAGCGAAAGTTCTTTTATTTTTTTAACGTCCGGTGAACTGATATCAATTCTTTGACTGTAAACGTAGTGCGAAACGTTTTGAGTAACCACTCCATTGGCGGCAACTTGATAAACCGGATAACCGTTTATTCCGAATACTTCTATCTGATCTTTCGTAAAACCTTTTTTCTCCAGGTACTTCAAGGCAATCGGCGATTGTTGAACAAGTGTTTGGTAAGCGGTTTTTCTATCCGGCGCTGTTGTCTGTAACGTAACGCGCTGAATTCCGAAATCTGAAACGATTTGTCTCTTTGCAGAACCGGTAACAGTGATGGTTTGATCTGCGCTCTTGGCGGATTTCCAAACAAGCGAAAAGATTACAACAGACAAAACGATTGCGCCGGCGAGGATTGATAACGGCGCTAATAAATTGTTCTTCTCTTTCATAGCTGGATTTCCCAACGATTTACATTTTTCAAGAACAAATGTAAATTTTTACCGGTTCAATTACTTGATGAGAATCATTTTTTTCGTTTGAACAAGACCACCGGCTCTTAACTCGCATAAATAAACCCCCGACGAAAGATTCAACTCGGATGTTGAAAATGTTTTGTGATAACTACCGGGTTGCTGATAATCATCAACTAATGTTTTTATTTCTCTCCCAAGGAAATCATAAATTTTCAGCGAGACAAATCCCGCTGTTGGTAAATCGTAACTTATTGTCGTACTCGGATTGAAAGGATTAGGATAGTTTTGATGAAGACTAAACTGCGTTGGAACCGATCGAGTCTCCTCAACATCAGTTGTAATTTGATGCAAATACAAACTGTCTTTATAATCCAACGACAAACTGGCTGCGTATTCTTTAAGAACCTTTACTGCATCTAACCTGTCTTGACCTTGCGCGGCAACTTCTGCAAACACAACTTCCTGTGTGTCACCCGGCGCCATACCAAACGGACCGGAAACAATATTAATATATCTGTCGCCTTCATGACGGTAAACGCCGTCAACCCAGCCGATTCCCGTTAAAGGATTGCCGCTTAAAGTAAACATAGTTGTCGCTCCGCCTAGTTGAGACGGCAATCGAAACGGACGATTCTTTAATCCCTCGATACCCTGGAAGTAATTGTACCAAGCCAAAGTTCCTTTATCGTACACGCCTTGTGCTGGACAAACAAACGTTGTATCGCCGCAATAAAAATGAAAGAATGCTGTCATTTGTAAATTCTTTTTACCAAGAATTTTTCTACCATCAAAAATTGCTTGGTCAGTTGTTATACCAGTTACAACCGGTCCCTGAAGAAGAACAAATCCAACGCTTGGCGGATTAGAGCCGTACTGACCATTAACATAGTTGGCAGCGTAATAATCAAATCCTAGATTCAGCAAAGAATCGCTGCCACATAAATCGACAGCATACTTATCAGGCGTAGAACCAAGCTCCAGATCAGAAAATAAATTAACGTACATATTTATAAACGTGTTGCTGCTTTTGTTTATCAGCTTGTACTTTCTGAAAATAGTATTGTTCAAATAGTCGGAGTTGGATTTGTACGCCCAAGCGGTAACTTGTTCTTCAACACCAATTGGCTGCGAGCCGATAAAATAATTAACAGCACTAGCATTCAGATCATTAGCAACATGCCAAAGTGTTTGATCTGCATTTTCGTAACCGGGTACGTCAATAGTAGGTTCGTAAATTCTATTTCCATTTTTGTCTATGAACGGCGCACCATCTTTAACTGGCCATTCGTTCCAATTTTTTTCATATAGCGCGCGAATTTCTTCGACTGTTCCTTCACCTCGTGATACTTCGGTTTGCAAATCGTTAGTCTTGTAATCGGGACGAACACGGTACACACGCACGTTTGATGCGGACGGATTTTCTGCATTTCCGTCTTTAAATATTCTACCCGGAGTCATTCCACTGCGATACACCGAGCCACCTACTTGAATAACGTTATTAACTTTCGCACCCCAAAGAAGTCCCGACTGGAACACAGTCGTTTTACCGCTGCCTTTGGGAAATTCAAAACCGGATTGACCGGTTGGACTTATGTCGCTCTGGCTGTCATTATAAAATCTGGTTGAGACATTATTGATATTGATAAGTGTGGATGAAACAGCACCGGAATTTTTCTGAAGCGAATGCGGTTTCTCGCAAGAATAAGTTTGCGCTACCGTTACTTTGAGAAATAAATAACAAGCGAAGAATAAAACTTGAATTGTTGTAACAAACTTCAAACTTCCTCCTGAAGCTTGGTAACCAATTTATAGGTTTCTGATCTAAATGCAACAGAATTTAATTGGTATATTCGCGCCGAAATCCTTTTAACAGGATTTCGCGAAGAGGTAAACACAGACTTTATTTAATATCCAAACCAATCCACAACTGTTTGTTCTTGAACAATGGCAAGTTTTAGAATCTTTGTTTTTCCGATATCGGGCAATTCAATGTAAACAATATATAATCCGCTCGGCGCTTCGTAACGCGATTCATTCAGAAGATCCCATCTTAGAAACTCATCCGGCGAATTTTTCTCAAGCGTGCGCACAAGTTGTCCTGCCAAATTGAAAATTCTTAGCGTCGCTCGTTGCGGAAGATGCGTGAACGTTACAATCTTCTCGTACTTATTCGTTTCCATCCTGCTAGCGCCGTAGTACGGATTCGGAAACACGTTGATCGATTCCACATCATCCTGCGCAAGTTTTTGACTGTAAACCGGCGCGGAAGTCTTGAACTGGTAAACATCCTTTTCAGTCAAGTGATTCGTTGAACTGTCTTTCACTTTCAAAATGAATCCATTAGTTACTTCGTAATCATTATCTCCTTGAAGATTGGTTTGGTTACTTACAACAGTCTTGTTGTCGGTAAGATCGGAGAGCGAGAAGGAAATTCTGTTCCCGCTGTTTGCAAACATCACTTCGTAATTATGCCCATTAAGTTTTGTTGGATCAACCACAAATGCATTTATTTCAGCGCCGGCTGAACCGGAAACGTGTGTCGCTGAGATTGAGTCACCATAATTATACACGTAACGAATGCCCGGCGGCGGCGCTTGCGGTTTTATTCTTATCATCTTGAATCCGCTCTCCTGAGTTTTCGGCGTTACTGCTAGGTTAGTATAACTGTACTGCGTTACGCCGAAACAGTAATCGTTTCCGTTTGCAAGAGGTTCGTTACGGAGATAATCTTTTGTGATTGAAAAAAATCTTTGCACGCCGGAATCTGAACCAAATTTGCTGACTCTCTGTAGAATTGTGCCGCCGATCGGATCGTAATAGTAATCAAGTATTTTCCCAATGCCGTCAACCTTATCAAAAGTTGCAACCAATTTTCCTTCAGAAAACTTTGAGGTGATATTGGGAAACTGATATATGTTGTACCCTTCAAAGCCGTAAAAATAGTTTCCGTCTTCGATTTGTTTTGTATTGTTACCGTTTTCACCCCAATTTAGAACTATCTGATTATTTAACGCAATTGCAGAAGCTTTTGGGATAGCATAACTCACAAAAGGTTTTCCATAGTCATTAAACATAGCTCTTACAAAAGCAGCATAAGTTTTCATGTAAGTAATTGCGTGAAGATAATCTATTCCGTCAACGGCTCCGCCGGCAACTTCTGCAAAAACAATTTCCTGTGTGTCACCCGGCGCCATATTGAATGGGCCAGAGCAAACCATCAGTTTCTTGTCACTAGGTAAGCTCAAGTAAGGAGCTGCGGGAAAAGCTACACTACTTCCTAAAAATCCAGTTCCGGTCACGGGATCACCCGAATATGGAAACTTTGTAGTTCCTCCGCCCAAGTCAAGCGGAACAGGATGCGGTGTACCATCACCCAAAAGTCCTTGCAGCAAATTGTAAAGAAAAATCGTTCCACCTTGATAATCACCCTGCATTGGTTCATGCCATACACCCGGACCACTTTTGTAAAGGTTACTAAACGCAGTCATCGGCAAATTTCTTTTTCCTTTGACTCTCCTGCCTTTGAAGTAAGCAACGTCATTAGCTTGCCCGTTCACTATTGGTCCCTGTAGCAGACAAAAACCAATTGAAGGCGGAGTGAGCGGGAAATACATTGCGTCTTTTGGTCTGGCATTGTAAACATAACCAACATCCAATGTCGTATCGCATCCAACATAGTCATCGCCTGCATCACCTAAATCGGGATCGGACCAGATACCGAGATACATTTCCTTAAAATCATTTTTGCTTTTATTGATCAATAAATATCTTTTGAAAATAATGTTCCCTATTGGTGCTGATCCTGCATAACCCCAAACTGTCGTCTGCATTTCAATTCCAAACGGAAGAGCGCCGTACAAATATTTTGTCTGGTTGGAATCAAGATCGTTGGCAACGAACCAAAGTGTTTGGTCTGCACCCAGTATGCCGGGATGATCTACTGTTGGATCATATTTGCCGTCACCGTCAACATCTTCGTACGGTGCACTTTTGCTAACAGGCCATTCGTTCCAATCTTTTTTATACTGATCATAAATTTCTTTCGCCGATTTCCCTTCGTCTGCTGCTTCCATGCTTAAATCAGCATTTGCGTAATCTATGCGGACTCTGAACACTCTGGCATCAGGCGAGTTTGGATCTTCGGCAGTTCCGTTTTCCAAAATTTTTCCGGGTTTCAATCCGGTTCGGTACGCCGAGCCACCAGTTCTAATTTGTCCGTTAACTTTTCCGCCCCAAAGAAGCCCAGATTGAAACACCGCAGTTCTCATCGATCCTTTCGGATAGACAAAGCCGGAATTTCCGTTCGTGCCTATATCTGCAATACCATCGGCATAAATAAATGTGGAAATTTGATTGATATTGAATTTGGAATAACTCGATGCGTCGGAAGTTAACCTGAACTCATTGATTTTCTTTTGAGGAAAGATTACTGAAATGAAAACGAAAAGATGAACCAGAATTAGAAATTTCTTTTCAATAACTATATTTGAACCCGCCATAGCGTACCCCATAATCTTGGAAAGCAATTTAGAAAAGAATCTCTAATATTCAAGGTAATAATTGGTTGTCAACCGGAATGTTAAGTCTCAAGAAAAATTCGAAAGTATTTCATCGCCGATTGCGTAACCTTTGGGAGTGAATGAAAGGAAATGTTCTTTCTCGATAAGAAATTTTTCTTCGACGAGTTGTTTCAACTTTTTTTCGTTTCGGCTGAACCAGTCTTTGCCGAATTTGTTTACAAGTTCAATTAAATCCAAACCTTTACTGCGCAGCGCAAGCATTACATATTCATCAAGCATTTTATTTGGCGACAAAACTTCTTCGCCAATCTTGGCGTGACCATTCGAATCAACCGACTTATTGTAAAATGTCAGCGGGGAATAATTCCACCAGCGTTTTCCATCGACAAATGAATGTGCGGAAGTGCCGAAGCTTAAGTAATCTTGGTAACGCCAGTACGCGTTGTTGTGAACGCACTCAAATCCGTCGCGCGCAAAGTTCGACACTTCGTACTGACTGAATCCGTTCCGCTCTAGAAAATCTATTGTGAATTCATAAAGATCGGCGTCGTAATCTTCATCTTGCATTTTCACCTTTCCGTCAAGAACCATTTTGTTAAGAATCGTTCCGCGCTCTAAAATTAAACTGTAGGCGGATAAATGTTTGATTGGAAGTTTGATAGCTTGCTCAAGATTCCGCTGCCATTTTTCTTTTGTTTGCCCGGGCAAGTTGAAAATCAAATCAAGACTAACATTTTCGAAACCGGTTTCTGCCGCATCATTGACCGTTCTGATTGCCGTTTCGGCATCGTGAATGCGAGTTAGGAATTTCAATTCGTCTTCATCAAACGATTGAATACCAATGCTGATCCGGTTGATGCCCGTGTCTTTGAACTTAACGAGTTTCTGTTTATCAACAGTGCCGGGATTAGTCTCCATAGTTATTTCGGCTTTATCCGAAACGTTGAAACTTATTCTAACATGATCAATAATTTCCGAAATGTATTGCGGTTCCATGAAAGATGGTGTCCCGCCGCCGAAGTATATTGAAATAATGTTTCTATCATGCAAATACAGATGCGAGTAGAAATCAATTTCCTTCTTCAGAGAAGTTAAGTAGGAAGAAACGTTTTCATACGAAATGATGGAATAGAAATCACAGTAAATACATTTGTGATCGCAAAAAGGAATATGGATGTAAATCGCGGTGTCTTTCAAAACTTATCTTTGCAAAATCTTACTACAAAAATAGAAAAGAAAATCCCGCCGTGGCGGGATTTTCCAGAATGAAATTCAATAAAGATTAAAATCCGAATGATACACCTGCGCTTGCCGTGCTGGTCTTCGCAAATTTGTAATCGGCATTAATGTTCACAACAGCGAGATGCAGATTGAAGCCAACTACAGCAGAGCTGGAATTTTCTCCGTCAATATCAAATGAAATTTTTACCGGAGGCACAGGAACTCCGCTTACTGTTTGATTCGATTGGTAATTATATGAAACGGTGGTTTTGGAAGTTTCCATAGTTAATCCAACGTATGGCGTAAACGACACAATAAATCCAAAAGTTTTACTCGCATAAATTCCATACTGAGCAGCGGTGCTTTCAAAGATATCACCGACTTTCATTTTTTGTGTGAAGAAACCAACGCCTAGATCAAGCGGCAGCGGGTTCGGGAACCAAACGCCAATGTTGTGAATAAATCCGGCTCCGAAGAAACTAAACTTTCCCATATCCTTAACCTCAGTATCCGGGAAATACCTGATCGAAACATTTGTGCCGAAAACTGTTCCAACAGTTAATTGCGCAGCAGCAGTTGGAAATGCCGGTAGTTCATCCAAAAATCCTTTTACTGCGTTTGCTGTAAAGGTTGTGCTAGTCAATTGATATCCTTGAAAGGTCTGACCAGGAAAATTAATTGATAAGTACTGATTTTTACTTCCGACAATTGTAGGTCCAGAGAAGTTAACATTGAATGGAGTGTTCTGAATCTGAGACTTAAGCTGACTATAGTTGGGATTACTCTGGCTAACTCCTGAATTTTGCAAAATGGTTGCCGCTTGTTGATCACTGAAATAAAATTGACCCGACTCCACAAAACTTTTTACATCACTTGGAAAAAATGAACCCATCGCAATTATTTTTACGTCAAGGTGAAAACCAAGTTTTGTTGCAGATGGGACCTGTGAAACCCATCCGGAATTCAGGTTAGAACCAAATGCAGAGATAACGGGTTTTACATAAGCTTTACCTACAATACTTGAGAGGCTTGATAATGTTTCCTGCAGACTTTGAGCTTTAACCGCAGTAGAGCAGATCAACCCCAATATTACTAAAACTGTAAAAATCCGTTTGTGCATACCCTCCTCCTTTTTGAATTAATGTCTAATAGGAATTTAGTGAACAAAACTCTTTAGGTAAAGGAAATAGTAATTCAAAATCATTTATGTGCCGGAAAGCAACTTAGTTTTTAACCAAACCCATTAACTCACGGGCACCGTTTAAGGCGGTCTCGGTAATTTCTTCGCCGCTCATCAATTTGGCAACTTCTTCAATCCGTTCACGATCGCTCAGTTTTCGTATCGAGCTAACAACACGTTCGCCTAACTTTTTCTTTTCCACGGCAAAGTGCAGATGCGCCAACCCCGCTATTTGAGGCAGATGTGTTATAGCAATAATTTGATGATACTCCGAAAGAGATTTCAATGATTGTCCTACTTTTTGAGCGATACGGCCGCTAACGCCGGTGTCGATTTCGTCGAAAATAAGAATCGGAAGCTTGTCCGACTTTGCAAGTATGGATTTTAGCGCAAGCATTATTCTGGAAACTTCCCCGCCGGATGCAACCTTAACAAGCGGTTTAGGATCTTCACCAAGATTTGTCGAAACAAAAAATTCTATTTTGTCAAAGCCGTTGGAATCATATTTGTATTTTGTTGAATCGACAATTATGAAAGACCCCGTTCCATTGTCAGCCGTTTCGTTTTCGATCTTAATCTGAAAGTTGGAATCGGAGATTCCGAGCGACTTCAAAGCTTCCTCAATTTCTTTTTTTATTTTCTTCGAAACAGATTTTCTTTCTGACGAAAGTTTTTTGGCAAGGTCGCCGCAGCTTTTTCTTGATTGATCGACTTTATTATTCAGTTCCTTCAGCTTGCCGGAAAAATTTTCCGCCAATTCATATTCTTCGCCAATTTTTTTGCGATGCTCAATTACGGCTTTCAGCGAACCGCCGAACTTTTTCTTGAGTAGTGTTAACGCTCCAAGTCTTTCTCGGATTTGCTCAAGATTTTTGGGATCCAAATCAATTCTGTCCTTGTAAGTTCTGACTTGAGAAGAAATTTCGTTGAGCAAAGCCAACGCGGATTCACTTTCATTCACACTCTCACTAAAAGATTTGTCGATTTGAGAAAGTTCGGAAAGTTTGTTTTTCACTTCCGCCAGCCGGTCACGTATCGAGTCCTCGCTATCGTAAACAATGTTATAAATTTCATTCGAAAGAGATAAGAGCCGTTCGGAATTCTGTAAAATTTTCAACTCTTCTTCCAATTTCTGTTCTTCATCTTCTCGAGGAGAAACGGCATCAATTTCTTTAATTTGAAATTCGTAGAGTTCGCGTTTCTCTTTTAAGAGACTTTCTTTTACACTCAGTTCTCTTTGTTCCCGTAAAAGTTTTGCAAGTTCGTCATAATACTTTCGATATTCCGCCAAAGGTTTATCCATGTTGGCAAATTCATCAAGCATCTCAATGTGAGTTTCGCTACGCAGCAATGATTGGTGTTCATGCTGTCCATGAAGATCGACCAACAGATCGCCAACTTCTTTGATCAGGTTCAAAGTTACCGGCGTGTCATTCAAAAAACATCTGTTCGTTCCCCTCAGAGAAACTTCGCGACGTACGATAAGCTCTGCATTATTTTCAATTTCGTTCTCGACTAAAACATTCTGAACTTTTTTATTGCCGGTAATTTCGAAAACACCTTCGACAACAGATTTATCGGCGCCTTTGCGCACAACTTCTGTTGAAGCTCTCTCGCCCAAGAGTAATCCCATCGCGTCTATCAAAATTGATTTGCCGGCACCGGTTTCCCCGGTAATGATGTTCAGACCTTTCTCGAATACAACTTCAATGTTTTCGATAAGTGCGTAATCTTTTATTAACAGAGATTTAAGCATACTGTGTTCGATAAGTTGATGCGAATATTGTGAATGACTAATTAAGTAGCAAGTAATTCAGATTGAGTTTGGAAGATTCTGTTTTAACTACGATTGAATGGGCTAATTTGACATTGCAGTGATGGATAGATATATTTTGCCCGCAAGTTTGAAAGATTGTTCTAAGAAAATAAATTTTACATCGCGGGGTGGAGCAATTGGTAGCTCGTCGGGCTCATAACCCGAAGGTTCTAGGTTCAAGTCCTAGCCCCGCTACAAGAACATAGAAAAACCTTTGGAGATTGAAAGTTCTTCAAAGGCTTTTTCTTTTTAAATCCAAATGTTGGTGCCATCTATTTTTCCATTTTACTATTAGTTTACTACTAATTCACTACTAATCCCACAAATGACAATCAACCAATTATTGTTAAGAACCAAGTTTAAACAATCGAACCAACAGTACATTGATCTCTGCTCATAACCCGAAGGTTCTAGGTTCAATCCGCCATAGGCGGACTAGCCCCGCTACTAAGATAAAGCCTGGTTTCCATTGAGACCAGGCTTTTTTATTTTAAAAA
>JAKAEE010000067.1 GCA_021820065.1 Bacteroidota bacterium
TAATTGCTTGCATAGAACTTGTTTTTGTAATCAATCTTTTGATCTTCGCGGAAAAAAATGCTGTCAACAAACTTATCATTGCCGCTATTTTGCTTTTGTCCGGATACCAATTCATCGAGTTCGTAATTTGTTTTGCAGGCTTCCAGAAACAGCTTCTCATCTACTTTGCGTTTTTAGATATTTCACTTTTGCCGCCGTTGGGATTATTCGCAGTGTTGAAATTTGCTAACCGTCAGAAAGACTATCACTATGCAATTTTTATCCCGGCGTTATTTTTTATTGTCTATTATCCGTTTGCATTGAATGAGTTTGCCGTAACCAAATGCACCGTGCTGTATGCAAGTTATCATTACCCGTTGGGACCGCTATATGCTACGTTTTATTACTTGCCGATAATTGCTTCGATGATTATTCTTAACAAAAAATGGGGAGCCGAAACCGAGAAAAAATCCAAATCGTTAACCAGGCTCATGTTTTTTGGTTATCTTTTCACATTTATGCCGGCAATGATCATTGCTCTGTTCTCGCCGGGCTTCATTTCTGCTGTAGAAAGTTTGCTTTGCAAAATGGCATTCATCTTCGCAACATTTCTAACGTTATTCGTCTTGAAAAATAAAGCCGAATTCAAAAAGGAGAATTGAACTGGAAACCATTCTGAACATTTATCTGATTATTGATAACGGCAACGTTACCGCATTCAAAGCAAAAGCTTATGAGCATGAGGGCAGCGACGAATCGAAAATTACTTTTTTAAAATCCAATTCAAAGAAAGATTTTGGGAGTGCATATAATTTCGATGCACCGCAGAATAGAGCGGGCAAGTTTATGTCGTATAAGAAATTTTCAAAATTAGAATCGAATGGTATGCAGTACAGATTGTTCGAAGAAATATTTGAAAAGTTTAACGTGCCGCAGAATCCGTTGATATGTGTTACGCCGGTAGTTGATGGTGAAGTTTGGGCGAAATAATTATTTTTTCAAGGTGTTAAAATGCCTCTTAAAATAATTGGCGAAATTACGGATATTGAAATTGTAGCTGTCGGAAAATCGATCAGAGAGATTAATCGCCTGAATAAAGTCTATGGACGAGCTCGCTGGCGAAAAATGAAAGGTTTTACTAAATTGCTTTTAGATAATGGTAAGAGAATCAATGCAGAAATTCATTGGTATGAAGCGCATGGATTTGGTAAAATTGAATATAAAATTAAGAGAATACTAAAATGACTAAAAATTATTTCGTTTGCATCGATAACTCAGATTACAAAGCATCTCTTGAGAAATGGAAAATTTATAAGGCGAAAATAGATTCTGAATCAGAAAAGCTGGGACTACTGAATGTAATAGATGAATCAGGTGAGAATTATTTATATCCCGATAAAATGTTTGTTAGAATTGACCTTCCTTTAACTCTCCGAAAGAAAATGAAAGCAGCATAAAGCTAAAATGTTCATTCTTTTTCCTCCCAAACCTCACATTTGCATCTTTTACTCAACCGCCTTATCTTGAATTAAAATTTTGAGGGAAAATTGTATGGGTATCTATAAAGATTTCAAGACCATTCCGCAACTGTTTCAGATCATCACAAAAGATTTTGGAAAAGGAAAAGAAAGACCCGTCTTAAAACACAAGGTAAGTGATAAATGGACAGACATCAAGTACGATGAAGTTTACAGAAACACAGAAACTTTTGCTTTGGGGTTGGCGTCGCTGGGAGTGAAACGTGGCGATAAAGTTGCCATCATTGCCGAGAACCGTCCGGAATGGGTTTATTCCGATATGGCTATTCTGAGTCTTTGTGCTGTAGATGTTCCTCTCTACCCGATTTCAACTTCCGAAACCATAGAATTTATTCTAAATAATTCTGAATCCGTAGGAATTGTTGTATCGAATAAATTTCATCTGAATAAAATTTTGAAAGTCCGAAACAATTGTCGCCATCTAAAATTTATTGTTGTCATGAATCCGGAAGACAAGGGAAGCGAAAAGGAAGTTTATAATTTTCAAGATATACAATCGAAGGGGGTGGCGTTTAAGAGTGATCACCCAAATTACTTTGAAGAGACTGCAAAGATGTGTCAAGAGAACGAACTGTGTACAATCATTTATACCTCCGGTACAACCGGCGAACCAAAAGGTGTAATGCTCACGCATAAAAATATTGTGTCGAACGTAAAAGCTGCCCACGAAATTTTCGATATCGGCGAGACGGATGTTTTTCTTTCGTTCCTTCCACTTTGTCATATCTTTGAAAGAATGGCTGGATATTACACCGCGTTCTCGTGCGGCGGGCAGATTGCGTATGCTGAGAGTATAGAAAAAATTGCGAGCAACATGGAAGATATTAAACCGACAATAATGACCGCAGTACCGCGCTTGTTCGAAAGGATGTACAGCAAGATAAAACGGAACGTGGAAAGTCAACCGGAGAAGAAACAGAAAATTTTTAATTGGGCAATCGAAATCGGAAAGGAATATCACGTTGCAAAAAAATCCGGTCAGCCCATTCCAATTTTCCTTTCGCTCAAACACAAACTTGCCGATAAACTCGTCTTCGGAAAACTTAGAGAGAAGACCGGCGGAAAATTAAGGTTCTTTATCTCGGGCGGCGCCGCGCTTGCAAGAGAGTTGGGACAATTTTTTGAAGCTGCCGATATACTGATAATTGAAGGTTATGGTCTAACCGAATCATCTCCCGTAATTGCTGCGAATCGTGTTAACGATTATAAATTCGGTACCGTTGGAAAAACTATGCCTGGCGTTGAAATTAAAATTGCGAAAGACGGAGAGATTCTTGCTTACGGACCGAACATTATGCAAGGCTACTACAGGAATAAAAAGGAAACGGAAGAAACGGTAAAGGACGGTTGGCTTTATACGGGAGACATTGGCGTGTTCGATGCCGAAGGATTCTTGATCATCACTGATAGAAAAAAACATTTGTTCAAAACTTCCGGCGGAAAATATATTGCGCCGACACCTATTGAGAACATGTTCCTCGCAAGCAAGTATATTGATCAGTTCATATTGATCGGCGACCGCAGAATGTTTTTGAGCGCATTGATTGTCCCCGATTATGAAGCGTTGAAAGAATACGCCGATGCGAACAGAATCCAGTACAAGACCGTAGAAGAACTGGTTGATATGAAACAAATCTATGAATTACTGGATAAAGAACTCGATCAATTTCAGAAGAAGCTTGCAAACTTTGAGCGCGTCCGAAAATTTGCGATTCTTGATAAACCATTTACTATCGAAACCGGAGAACTTACTCCTTCTCTCAAAGTAAAAAGAAAAGTTATCGAAGAGCGTTACAAAGATTTGATAGAAGATATGTACAAGGGATTGGAAGCTTAAGTAATTTCTTAATTTTGCTTACGCCCGGAAATACCGAACGTGTAATTAACAAGGCAAGAGACGTGAGCAAAATTAAGGTTTATATGACAACTAGCTTCACCTACCTTTCTCGTAATTTTCTTATATTAGCCCTCAATTAAAAATAAATTTTGAGCAGGTTTTGGCTAAAGAAAAGGTGCTGGTCACTTCGGCTTTGCCGTACGCAAACGGTAATATTCATTTGGGTCATCTTAGCGGCGCATATCTGCCGGCTGATATTTATGTGCGTTACAAAAGGTTGAACGGCGACGATATACTCTATATCAGCGGATCGGACGAACATGGTGTGCCGATCACAATCTCGGCTGATAAAGAAAAAGTTACGCCGAAAGAAATTATAGATCGTTATCACAATGCAAACAAAGCTGCCTTTGAAAAGTTTGGAATGAGCTTCGACGTATATTCGCGGACAAGTTTGCCGATTCATCATACGACTGCGCAAGAATTTTTCAAAAAGTATTATGATGAAGGACTGCTGGTTGAAAAAAAATCTATGCAGTTCTACGATGAAAAAGCAAAAATGTTTTTGCCGGATAGATACGTTGAAGGTACTTGTCCCCGATGCGGAAACGAAGAAGCGCGCAGCGACGAATGCGAAAGGTGCGGCTCGCTTTATGATCCTTCCGAACTAAAAAATCCCAAAAGTAAAATCAGCGGCGAAACTCCCGTACTGAAAGAAACATCGCACTGGTATTTTCCATTGGGAAAGTTTCAAGACAGACTTGTGAAGTACGTTGAAGAAATGAATAAGAAGTTCGGTTGGAAAGACAATGTTTTGCAATACTGCAAAGGATGGTTTAACGATGGACTGAAAGACCGCGCCATAACGCGCGATCTCGATTGGGGAATTAAAGTTCCTCTCGACGAAGTTCAGAACAAGGTGCTTTATGTTTGGTTTGAAGCCGTGCTGGGTTATATCTCTGCAACAAAAGAGTTGTCCAAGCAGCGTGGTGAACCGGAGCTCTGGAAAAAATATTGGCAAAGCAATGATACAAAATACGTCGCGTTTATCGGCAAAGATAATATAGTTTTTCATACAATAATTTTTCCGGCAATCTTGATGGCGTGGAACGATTTCAGCGCAGATAAATACACTCTTCCGCAAAACGTTCCGGCAAACGAGTTCCTAAATTTTGAAGGGAAGAAATTTTCCAAATCCCGCGGATGGGGAATTGATGTTGATGAGTTTCTCGAATTGTTTCCAGCCGATACTTTGCGCTACACTTTAGCTGCCAACTTGCCCGAATCGAAAGACACTGATTTCTACTGGAAAGAATTTCAAGGCAGAACCAACGGCGAACTTGCCGATATTCTTGGAAACCTTGTCAATCGGACTTTTACCTTTGCGCATAAACATTTCAACGGCGAGGTACCGAGATGCGGCAAGCTTGAAAAAATTGATGAAGAAATGCTCGCGACGATCAATGAGTATCCTAAGAAAATTTCCGGGTTGATTGAACGCTACAAAATTAAAGATGCTGTTTTTGAAATGATGAATCTTGCACGGGCCGGAAACAAATACTTTAATGATTCCGAACCGTGGGTGAGTGTTAAGAAGAACAAAGAACATTGTGCAACGACAGTGAACATTTGCCTAAACGCCATTTATACTTTGGCTGAAGTTTTTGAACCGGTGATTCCTTTTTCGAGCGTGAAAATATTCAAGATGCTGAACACAAGACCAACCGAGTGGTCAGAGTGCGGAAGCGTTGAACTGGAAGCGGGTCATAAACTCAACGAAGCCGAAATCCTTTTCAACAAGATTGAGGATAAAGTGATTGAAGAACTCGTAAATAAAATTGGTTCCGGCTCCGCAGAAGTTCCGGAAAAAGCGGAAGAAATTACGATCGATGAATTTAAGAAAGTGAAAATGAAGGTTGCCAAGATTATAGCTGCTGAGAATGTTAAGAAGAGCGATAAACTGCTTAAACTGCAAATCGATCTTGGAAACGAGAAACGTCAAGTTATTGCCGGAATCGCGAAAAGTTACAAACCCGAAGAGCTGATCGGCAAGAAAGTTTTAGTAGTTGCAAACCTTAAACCGGCTAAGCTGTTTGGTCTGGAATCG
The DNA here is from genome assembly GCA_021820065.1 of Bacteroidota bacterium. GTDB lineage: Bacteria > Bacteroidota > Ignavibacteria > Ignavibacteriales > Melioribacteraceae > Fen-1258. The sequence goes on from JAKAEE010000067.1 coordinate 5,462, forward strand.
CAAGGAATGATTTTAGCGGTTGATTCCGGAGAGGAAGGAAAAGTTAAGATTATCGAAATAGATGAATCCATAAATCCCGGCACTCTTGCTAAATAAATTTCCCAAGAAAACAAATTTTTATCGGATGAAATTGCAAAACCGCTCTGACCTTAATAAAACAATTCATCTAACAAAAAAAGAAATTTCGTTTTTTTCAGGGGCTCTCATAAAGCTTCATGAAAGTTCAACCGTGAAAGAAATTCTTAACAAAACAGTTAACCAGGATTTGTTTAAGGCAATCGAGTTTCTTCCGGCAAAGTTTGCAGATCTTCTGATAATTGATCCGCCTTACAATTTATCAAAAACTTTTAACAAGTTTACGTTCAGAGAAAAATCGATTCAAGAATATTCCCAGTGGATAGAAAGTTTTATCGTTAAGTTGAAACGTACTCTTAAACCGACCGCGTCAATTTATTTTTGCGGCGATTGGCATACGTCAATTTCAATCCCTACCGTTCTTGAAAAACATTTTGTACTCAGAAACAGAATTACCTGGGAAAGAGAAAAAGGAAGAGGCGCTACCCAAAACTGGAAGAATAGTTCGGAAGATATTTGGTTTTGTACGGTTTCGAATAAGTTCACCTTCAATCCGGATGAAGTGAAATTAATGAGACGTGTTCTTGCGCCTTACCGCGATGAAGAAAATAAACCGAAAGACTGGCAGTCGAATCATCATGGCGAATACAGACTTACGTTCCCTTCAAATTTTTGGAATGATATTTCGGTACCGTTTTGGTCGATGCCGGAAAACACTGAACATCCGACTCAGAAGCCGGAGAAACTGATTGCGAAACTTATTTTAGCCAGCTCAAAAAAAGGCGACGTTGTGTTCGATCCATTCCTCGGTTCAGGCACAACATCAGTAGTTGCAAAGAAGTTGGAAAGAAAATATCTCGGCATCGAAATGGATAAGTATTATGCATGTTTGGCAGAAAAACGACTCGCGTTGGCTGGAACTGATACTCGAATTCAGGGGTATGATTATAAGATTTTTTGGGAAAGAAATACCAAACCTTTTCCAGCAGACGCGGACAAGTAGATTACAGCATGTTTGGAATTTTTTCATTCCTTGATTTTCAAACCCTCAATGGGTAAAATAGCAAACTCAATTTATGTCAGATGGAGGTTTTTAATGCGCAGAGGAGCACTTTTTCTATTAGTCCTTCCTTTAATTGCACTTATTTCATGCACGCCGGAACAATCCAAAATTGTTGTTGCCGAGTTTGGCGATCATAAAATCTATATGGATGATTTTGAAAATGCTTATGCTAAGAACTCGGGCGGTTTTGAAAAAGCTAAGAATGATTCGATTGGTGCTTACAAGAATTTTCTGGATTTGTACGTTAACTACAAAATGAAATTACGCGACGCCGAAGTAAGAGGTTATACAGAAGATCCCGATATGCAGAGAGAATATCACGATTACAAAATAAACATCGGCACGGCACTGTATCTGGAAAATGTTTTGTATGAACCAAACTTGCAGAAATTATACGAGAGAAGAAAAACTGAATACCGCGCGAGCCATATTTTCCTTCGTCCGGATTCGACTCATAATGATAAACAGATACAAGAATTGGGAGCCGAGTTAATCAAAAGAATAAATAATGGGGAAGATTTTTCCGAGTTGGCAAAAAAGTATTCGGTTGATAAATATTCGAAAGATAACGGAGGTGATGTTTATTACTTTACTTCAGGTCTTGTTGCAAGTCGTTCAATCGAAGACGCGGTTTATGCTACCGAACCCGGGCACATTTATCCTGAACTTGTAAAATCACCGTTCGGCTATCACATTATAAAAGTTACCGAAAAACATCCGCGAAGAGTTTCCATTAGAGTTGCGCACATATTAATTCCATTCGGAGATTCAAGCGGAGTTGATACAGCCAAAGCATTAAAGACAATTCAAGATATACAAGCGCAAATAGAAGATGGCGCCGATTTTGGTCTGATGGCACTGAAATATTCCAAAGATAAATCTACGGCGAGTAAACGCGGCGATATGGGATTCATCGAAAGAGGCAGGACCTCAAGAATTTTTGATGAAGCCGCATTCAATTTGAAGAAAGGCGAGGTCTCGCCTATTATTAAAGGTCCGGATGGATTCCATTTAATTACTGTTACTGATGAAACTCCGTACCCAACTTACGAGCAGGATAAGGAGGAGTTAAAAAATATTTATAGAAGAATAGGTTACAAAGAAGATTATGATAATTTGATCGCAAAATTGAAAACCGAATTGAAGTATAAATTGAATGAAGGGACATTCAACAAAATTCTCGCATTGGCAGATACCACTAAGATTGGTCCTGATTACGCCAACAGCAATCTACAAAAACAAATCGGCAAGGATACAATTTTTACCATCGGTACTAAACCCTACAGTACAGATAGTTTGTTCGCCGTGTTAGACAAGCGTCCGAATTTTCTCAAAAGGAAAATTGACAGCCAAGTTTTGAGTGAAGGCGTAAATGGTTACTCCGCCCAAGCTTTGCTGAATGAAAAAGCGCTCATCTATGATAAGGAGGACAAAGAGTTCGCACAACTTCTTGATGAGTATAAGAAAGGAATGTATCTATTCAAGATTTTGGATCAAGAAGTCTGGTCGAAAGTTTCAATGGACAGCGCAAAGGTCTTGAAGTATTTCGAAGCTAACCGGGACAAATTTCGATGGAAGGATAGAGTTGAATTCAAAGAAATATATAATCAAAAAGATTCTTTAATTAATAATTGTTATGCCATGGTTGCCTCAGGTTTTCCATACGACAGCGCTGCGGTAAAATTCAATCAGCGCCGGGGCTACGACAACACTCCGGGTTATAATGGTTTGGTTGAAGTTGGTTTTAATGAATTGGCAACGCAGGCAAACGCTTTGAAAAGCATCGGCGATATTTCGAAGCCGTTTAAATTTCAGAACGGATGGTCTATTGTAAAATTGATCAAACGTGAAGCGGCTCGACCGAAGACGTTTGAAGAAGCACGCGCTGAGGCTTCCAGCCAATTGCAGGAGAAAGAAAGCAAACAATATGAAGCCGCTTACATAGATAATTTGAAAAGCATTTATCACCCTAAATATTATTATGATGAATTACGTTACGCGTTCAAACCTCAAAATTGATTATCTGTTTGTTATATGCCTTTTCTCGTTTGGCGTAGTTGGTTGTTCCAAAGAAGAAAAGTCGGATAAGTATGTAGCCAAGGTAAACAAATCGGTTTTGACGGAAGATCAAGTCCGGATGGGACTATCGGAGGAGCAGAACAAAGGAAAGTATCGTTCAGAGTTTATCAATTCATGGATTCAGAACGAAATTCTATTTCAGGAAGCAGAGAAAGAGGGAATAACTAACGACAAAGAATTTTACGCCATACTGGAAAGAAGCAAGAAAGAATTGGCGGCTGCTTTTTTAATCAAAAAAATTCTTGCCGATAATGATGTTGACGTAAACGATGAAGAAGTGCAGAAGTATTATGATGAATCGAAAGATAATTTTAGATTGAATGACGACGCTTACAGACTCAACATTGTTCATTTCAATAATTTTGATAAAGCCGTTCTATTCAGAAATAAATTGATTGAAACGGACTGGGTCCGGGCGTTGAATTCTTTTCAAAAAGAACCGGCGGTTACTGGTTCGGAATCATCGGTTTTGCGTTACAAATACCAGCTTCAGCCGATAAACCTTTTGAAGCAATTATCTGATATGCAGCCGAACGAAGTAAGCACGGTGATTCAAACCGGTCAGTCAGATTACGCTGTAGTTCAACTTACTGATAAACTTAATAAGGATTCGATTCCTCCGTTGGAATTTGTGAAAGACGAAATCAAAAACAGATTGTTGGTAATTAAGAGGAGAGAGTTTGTTAAAAATTACATCGACAAATTGGTATCCGACCATAACCTAGAGATTGTGAGGTACACTGAATGAGAAAATTATTAATCGTTTTACTGCTTATGACTTGTTCGATAAATGCGCAGCAGATGCTGGATAAAATTGTTGCCGTCGTCGATAACGAGATTATTCTTAAATCGGAATTGGATTTTAGGGCAAACTATGAAGCAGCGCAAAAGAATCTCAATCCGGCAGATACAACTTTGCGGAAGCAAATTTTGAATTCAATGATTGAAGAAAAATTGCTTTATGCTCAGGCTGAGTTAGATTCTATTACTGTCACGGATGATCAGGTGAAACAGCAGTTGGATTACCAGATCAATTACTTTATTCAACAGTACGGTTCCAAAGAACGGTTAGAACAAATTTACGGTATGCCGCTGGAAAAATTAAAACGTACACTTCAGGATGATACAAGAAAAAGTTTGATGGCTCAAATGCTTCAGCAGAAAAAGTTCGGGCAAGTGGAGGCATCAAGAAAAGAAGTTGAAGATTTTTTTGCCACTTACAAAGACTCATTGGGAATCATACCTGAGAAATTTCACATCGCACATATATTCCTGAATCCGAAGACAGGAGAAAGAGTGAAAAAGAAAGCACATGATTTTGCCGAGTCGCTTTTGGATTCACTGAAAAAGGGTGCTGATTTTGCAACACTGGCAAAAAAATACTCGGACGATCCCGGCAGCGCTGCTCAAGGCGGCGACCTTGGTTTTGTAAAACGCGGCGTGTTTTATCCCGAATTTGAAGCCGTCGCTTTTTCATTGGCTCCCAATCAGATTTCCGGTATTGTCGAGTCGCCTGTTGGATTTCACATAATTCAACTTTTGGAACGACGCGGGGAATCAATTCATTGCCGACATATTCTCATCAAGATCAAGAGTGACGATGAGTCTGACCTTCATGCTATCGAATTTTTATCCGACATACGTGATAGTATCGTTCAAGGTAAAAATACATTTGAACATTATGCACAATTATACAGCGACGATAAAGAGAGCGCTAAGTTGGGCGGCGATCTTGGAACATTTGAAGCAAGCCAATTAGATAAATCTCTGTTGGATGTAATTTATAAATTGAAGGAAGGCGATATTAGTTTTCCAAAGCGACTTGAAATCGACAAGAACGTTTACGGTTACCACATTGTAAAACTTATTCAGAGAATTCCGGAACACCGTGCAAATCTTGATACCGATTATGCTGAAGTTAAACGTCTTGCCGATTATGCCAAGAAGCAGAAAATGTATGCCGAATGGATGAAAGAACTTAAATCTAGGATCTATTGGAAGATATATTTGTAAGACATGTTACGCAAGCAATTCTTAATCGTGCTCATAATCTTAATCGGATTTATTACATAGTAACGACATTGCCGGAACCCGATTACGGACAAGATTACGATTAAGATTATGTCGGAACGATCCTTCGGAAAAGTTCGTAACATCAGTTATTTAACTGTAAGACTGCTTAAGGTAAGTTTGTAAATAAAACATTTTTGTAAAATCTGAACAGCCCAAGTTGATTGGGAAGTGTTAAATCAAGTAACGAACTAGAGGATAAAAAGTGACTGAAAAAGCCACTCAGAAAGATGTAGAAGCCGTAGAAAAATTATCGCTGACGGTTAAGCAGATCAAAAAAGAAATCGCTAAAGTAATTGTTGGGCAAGACCAAATTGTTAATGATCTGCTGGTCAGTCTTTTGTCTCGCGGACATTGTTTGCTTGTCGGCGTGCCGGGACTTGCAAAAACTCTTCTCATTAAAACGCTAGCCGAAGTGCTCGATCTCAAATTCAACCGGATTCAATTTACTCCCGACCTAATGCCGAGTGACATCACAGGCACAGAAATAATCGACGAAGACACGGCGACTAAAAAAAGAATTTTCAGATTTATACAAGGGCCGGTTTTCGCAAACATAATTCTTGCTGATGAAATCAACCGGACACCGCCTAAAACTCAAAGCGCACTTCTTGAAGCGATGCAAGAGCATAAAGTAACTGCTGCCGGTGTAACGCGTACATTGGAAGAACCTTTTTTTGTTTTGGCAACCCAAAATCCGATTGAACAGGAAGGGACTTACCCGCTTCCTGAAGCGCAGCTTGATAGATTCATGTTTAATCTCTGGCTGGATTATCCGAACTTCAAAGAAGAAATAGAAATTATAAAAACTACGACGAGTGATTACCTGCCGAAACTCGGAAAAGTTTTGGGCGCCAATGAATTGATAGAATTCCAAGATTTGATAAAACGCGTGCCAGTTGCAGATAACGTAATTGAGTTCGCTGTAAAATTTGTAGATTCGACACGCCCGACAAATAATGCAAGTCAATTTATCAAAGAGTGGGTGAACTGGGGCGCTGGTCCGAGGGCTTCCCAGTATTTAATTCTTGCGGCAAAGACTAAAGCCGTCATGGAAGGAAGATTCACTCCGTCTATTGATGATGTGAAAGCGTTTCTTGTGCCGGTTCTGCGTCACCGCATCATTCCAAATTTTAGCGCCGAAGCCGAAGGGATTAACTCGGTGGAAATTATTAAAAAACTTATTTGAGAAAGAAAATCTATGAAACGTGTAATACTTTCTAGATTTCGAATAAAAGGTTTTAACTGAAGTTTTTTGTTTACTACCTCAATTAAATTTCATAGATTTTGTTCAACTCATGCAGCATAGATTTTTTATTAGATCGGTCACTTAATGGAAATATTTGGCAATAAGTGTCATAAGATCATTCACGGCAATACGGTTGATGCCCTGACAAGGGAAGTCAAAGATTCTTCTGCTGATCTAATCTTTATTGACCCACCATATAACATTGGCAAAAATTTTAATGGGCATAAAGATAGATGGGAAAATGATTCAGACTACCTTGAGTGGTCGTATTCTTGGTTACAACTTTGTATTAAGAAATTAAAACCAACTGGAAGTTTGTATGTAATGACTTCTACACAATTTATGCCGTACTTTGATATTTTTTTAAGAAATAAGTTGAATGTTCTTTCTAGAATTGTTTGGTATTATGATAGTTCGGGTGTTCAAGCAAAAAATTATTTTGGCTCGCTCTACGAACCAATCTTGTTCTGTGTGAAGGATAAGAATAATTACACTTTTAATGTTGATGAAATTCTGGTTGATGCAAAAACCGGTTCGGAACGTAAGTTGATTGATTACCGAAAAGATCCGCCACAAGTTTATAATTCCAAAAAAGTACCTGGTAATGTTTGGGAATTCCCGCGTGTACGTTATAGAATGGATGAATATGAAAGTCATCCCACACAAAAACCAATCGCATTATTGGAGAGAATAATCAAAGCAAGTTCCCGACCCGGTGAGACAGTATTAGATCCTTTCGCTGGAAGTTTTACGACAGCATATGTTTCTCAACAACTAGGGCGTAAATCAATTTCTATAGAGCTTCAAGAAGACTATATCAAAATTGGGTTGAGACGATTGAATCTATCGGATGAATACAAAGGTAAAAAGCTAATCAAAGAATTAAAAACTTATGAAGAGATAAGATTAAATAAAGAACAACTTTTACTTTTTGAGAAAAATGATAAACCATATCTTCACAGAAAGAATAAGAAGAATACTGAAAAGAAACTTCCCAAATCAAAGTGAAGAGCTTTTAGAAAGAAGCGAATTACTTGTGTAGAAATTATTAAGAAACTTATTTGAACGGAAAATCAAGTGAAAAATAAATTACAACTCGAACAACAAATCAATTTCAAATTTGAGAGGATGAATGGCGTTAAATAAAACTCTCCGTAAAATATTTTCCACGGGGGTTTTAGTTGCGCTAGTGGTTTTAAGTTTCAATGCATGTTCTAAAAAGCCGCAGGCTACTTCTCAAGTATCAAAACCCAAACCAAATGAATTCGGACTTGCCGTTGACGGTCTGATCGAAGTTCGGGATACAATTCAAACAGACGAAACGCTTTCAGATATCCTTTTACCTCATGGTGTTAGTCAACAGAAGATTAATGAGATAGCAAAGAAGTCGCTTAATGTTTTCCCTTTAAGAAGTTTCCGTGCTGATGATGAATTGTATATTTATGCAAAATGGGATTCTGTAGAAACGGTTAAGTATTTGGTGTACCAAAAGGATCCGATTAATTACGTTGTATTCGATCTTCGCGATACGATCAACATTTATAAGAAGCAAAAACCAGTTACTATTAAGCAAGTGGTTGCTTCAGGTGTAATTAAGAGTTCACTTTTTCAAACACTGCAAGAAAAAAATATCAACTTGGAAATTGCTTCTCGATTGGAAGACATTTACGGCTGGCAGATAGATTTCTTCCATATTCAACCGAGCGATAGTTTCAAAGTTATCTACGAAGAAATTCTGGTTGATGGAGTTCCGGTTGATGTAGGAAAAATTTTAGCCGCAAATTTTAACTACCATAAGCAGGACTATTACGCGTTTTACTACAACAAAGAAAAGGGCGATCAATATTTTGATGAGAAGGGGAACAGTCTCAAAAGAATGTTCTTGAAAGCGCCGCTAAAATATTCACGCATATCATCGCGGTATTCTCTTAACCGGTATCATCCAATCCTGCACCGCAACAAAGCGCACCTTGGTACAGACTACGCTGCACCAACTGGAACGCCAATCATGAGTGTAGGTAACGGAGTTGTTGTCGCTGCTTCTTACACAAGCGGAAACGGCAACTTCGTTAAGATAAAACATAACGCTACATACACTACGCAGTACTTGCACATGTCGCACTTTGCAAAAGGTATTCATCCCGGTGTACGCGTTACTCAAGGACAGGTGATTGGCTATGTTGGAAGTACAGGCTTAGCGACGGGTCCGCATGTTTGTTTCCGGTTTTGGAAGAATGGAAAGCAAGTTGATCCGATGAGAGAGAAGTATCAGTCTGCTGGACCGGTCAGCAAGAAGAACAAGTCGGACTTCGACCTGGTCAAGAAAGAATGGATGGAAAAGCTGAATGCATCCGAAACTCAACTGACGGCGGTTCATTCAGAAAACACAAAGTCACACGGCTAAGAAACTCCCCCGTTTACCGTTTTTAGTCTTCTGAAATAATATTCATTAAAATGAATAATTATACATTCCCATCTTTTCAGTAAATTAATTTTTGTAAATCGTGCTCTCTCATATTGCGTTGAAAACAATTGTTTCATAAGTTTGCATCACTTTATTAAACGAGGTTGAAATGAAAGCTGAATGTCCGGTATGCGGCGCACAAATTGAACTTGCTGCCGATGCTGTGCAG
>JAKAEE010000132.1 GCA_021820065.1 Bacteroidota bacterium
CTGATTTTCTCCGGGAGGCAATACCGCATTCGGCAAGATATCTATTCAGTCGCAGTTTCATCTTCGAAATCGGATTCCAGTCCACTCTCGTTTTCAGAGTTCTCTTCTAATAATTCTTCCTCGGCAGTTTCTTCAACACCGTTCATCATAATGCGTCGCTTCTGTTCTTGAAAGTCCTCGTCTTTCATTATCTCTTCAATCTCTCTCGGCTTCGGCAAATCCGTAATCGCGTTCAATCCGAAATATTTTAAAAACTCGTCGGTTGTTACGTACAGCAGCGGACGACCAACAGTCTCGGCTCTTCCTTGAATCGTGATGAGATTTTTTTCGAGCAAAGTATTCAAAGTATAATCCGAATTAACGCCGCGGATAGTTTCGAGCTCAGGTTTTGTAAGCGGCTGCTTGTAAGCGATGATTGCAAGAGTCTCCAATGCGGCAGGGCTTAATCTCCGTTTACTTTTTTCAGACGACAGATACCCGACATACTTTGCATGTTCCGGCTTTGTAGCGTGAACGTACCCGTGAGCAATTTTCAAAATCACGAACGCGTTCCCGTTCTGCTCATAGTTTGCATTCAATTCATTTACCGTCAGATCAATATCGTCATCGGTTATTTCCGTATCGCTGCCGTCGATCTCTTTGATGGAATCAATAATTTCTTTCGACGCAATCGGATCGTCCGAAGCGAAAATGAGCGCTTCAATAACGGATTTATAAATACTATCCATTCGCTAATCCATAAATAATGAAATCGTTTAGGTTAAGTGATTCTCTCAAACCGATACTTCCGGCTTTAACCATTTCCAGCATCGCAATAAATGTTACAACAATTCGAATCTTGTCGCGGATATCAAGCATCAATTCGATAAAACTGACATTGTTATTTCCCGAAATCTTGCCCATAATGTATTCCATCTGCTCGTCAATTGTAACGTTCCATTTTTTGATTTGGTGCACCGGTTCAGCCGGTCTATCTAGCAGCGCTTTCTTGAACGCTTTAATCAAATCATAAATCGAAATATTTTTCAGCAGCACATCGTAATTGGTCGGCGTTTCCTTGTTGTCGGAATCAAAATTGCCGCGGTAATTGTACGTGCGCATCGTCGCTTCCATGAACGACAACTCTTCGGACATTTCTTTGTAACGTTTGTATTCGAGAAGCGCTTTTACGAGATCAGCGCGGGGATCAATTTCTTCCCCCTTTTCATCCAGCTCTCGCGGCAGAAGCATTTTAACTTTTATCTGCATCAGCGTGGCTGCCATCAAAATAAAATCACCGGCAACTTCAAGATCGAGTTGCTCGAGCAGATGAAGGTATTCCATAAATTCTTTTGTAATGCGCGAGATCGGGATATCATAAATATCCAATTCGTCTCTCTTAAGGAAAAAGAGAAGAAGATCGAGCGGACCTTCAAATTCTTTTAGACTGATCTTATACAATTTATCCAATCAACATTTTGTTTCGAACTTCAGACATAGTCTGTTCTGCAACAACGCGCGCTTTCTTTTCGCCTTCTATCAAAACATCTTTAACATAATCTAGATTGGCTTCTAACTTTTTTCTTCGTTCAAGAATTGGAGCCAAAAATTGATTTATTTTTTCAGCGCATCGAAGTTTACAGTCAACGCATCCTAAAACACCGCTGCGGCAATCTTTTTCAATCTGTTGAGCTTCGGAAGGATTAAACTTCTGATGATAGGTGAACACTAAACAAATTTCCGGTCTGCCGGGATCGTTCTTTCTAATCTTCTGTGGATCGGTAACGGCTTTGCGAAGTTTTTGTTTTACCGTTTCAGCATCATCCGAAAGTAAAATTGTATTGCCCAAAGATTTACTCATTTTTGCATCGCCGTCAAGACCGGGCAGTCTTGCAAATTTTGTAAGCAGCGGTTCAGGTTCCGTAAATACTTTTCCATATTGGTTATTGAATTTTCTTGCGATCTCTCTTGTGATTTCAACATGCGGTACTTGGTCCTCGCCAACCGGAACTGCTTCACCTTTATAAAGGAGAATATCAGCCGCTTGTAAAACCGGGTAACCCAAATGTCCGTAAATCACATTTTCGATATTTAAATCCCTTACTTGCTCTTTAAGTGTAGGATTTCTTTCAAGTCGTGCCTTAGTTATCAACATTGAAAAAATCAAAAATAACTCGGCGTGTTCTTTAATTTGAGATTGACGAAACATTGGTGATTTTTCCGGATCCAAGCCGGAAGCCAGCCAATCAATTAGCATATCGATTGTGTTGTTATATATTTCTTCCGTTGAAAGATCGGTTGTTAAAACATGATAGTCGGCAATCAAATGATAGCTTTCATATTCGTTTTGTAATTTTATCCAGTTTTCAAGAGCGCCGACATAATGCCCGATGTGAAGTTTGCCGGTCGGTCTCATTCCGCTTAGAATTCTTTTCTTTGCCATTAACCGTAAATAAGTTGATTTTGAAATTTGACGTGTAAAAATAAAGAAAAATTAGTTTACTTCACTATGCCTGGAAAAGATACCGTTTCCATGTTTCATCTAATCTTCCGGCATTGTTTCGGATAAACATGATATGATTCGGCGCGTAAGGTTTGATTTTCAGTTTGATACCGGCTTCTTCCGGAGAGCGGTCCCCTTTTCTGTTGTTGCAAGGAAGACATGCGGCAACAAGATTTTCCCAGCTGTCGTCTCCTCCTTTAGAACGCGGAATGATGTGATCTATCGTCAGAGGAAGATCTGCTCTGCCGCAGTAAGCGCACTTGTGTCCGTCGCGTTTTAAAATGTTGCGCCGTGTGAGAATGATTTTTTTGTAAGGGACTTTTATATAATCGTTGAGACGAATAATGCTGGGCCAAGGGAAAGACTTTGAAACTGCGTGAATCTCTTTTTTGTCGTTATTTGCAACCAGTTCTGCCTTTCCTAAAAATATAAGAACTACTGCTTTCTTAACGTTGCAGATTGTAAGCGGTTCATAGCTTTGATTGAGGAGAAGAACTTTCGCATTGAGTGATCCGTTTTTTCCGAACTTCCTTTCGAAGACTAACCTCCAGATAATTAAAGAGAAAATTCAATACTTGGTT
>JAKAEE010000068.1 GCA_021820065.1 Bacteroidota bacterium
GTTCCGAAGAATGCATTAATAACACTGCTTATTGTTCTTGCATTAACCAAATCTTGCGGCTGCATATTTTCGTTGTCGCGCATATTCATTCTTTCTTTAATAGTGCGCGCCATTCTTGCCAACCCGACATTGTACTGCTGCATCAGTTGTTCGCCAACGGTTCTTACTCTTCTGTTGCCGAGGTGATCAATATCATCAACGCTAACGTTTCCGTTTTTCAGCATGATAATGTTTTTCATTATGGCAATTATATCTTCAACAGTAAGCACTTTAACATTGTCGGGAACATTCAGGTTAAGACGGTCATTCATTCTAAAACGTCCGACGTCGCCGAGATCATACCGCTTCTCATTAAAGAATAATTTTTCGATCAGTCCAACGGCTGTGTCAATATCAGGGGCTTCGCCGGAACGCAGCTGACGGTAGATGGCATAAAGAGCTTCATCTTTATTTGTTGAAGTATCTTTTCGTAAAGTATTAATAACGAGATCGTGATCGAACGAAGTTTCAATGCTTAACAGCTGAACCTTTGATACTGAAGATTTTTTGATGTTAAGTATTACTTCTTCATTCAGCTCGGAATCTTTTGAAGCATGAATTTCGCCGGTTTGAGTATCTATAATATCGTTGGCAACAATTCTGCCCGAGTGTTTTTCGACATGAAGCTGTTTAACAGGAACTTCTTCTATCAAATCGAACAGACTTAAAATCTGTTCGTCGCTTTCGTATCCAAGAGCTCTTAATAAAGTGGTTGACGGGAATTTTTTTCTGCGATCGATATAAACATATAGAATATTATTTATGTCGGTAGCAAACTCAACCCATGAACCTCTGAAAGGAATAATTCGCGCAGAATAAATCGGCGTACCGTTCGGGTGAAACGTTTGGGCAAAAGCAACACCCGGTGAGCGGTGCAACTGACTTACAATAACTCTCTCTGAACCGTTGATTATAAATGTTCCTCTTGCGGTCATGAACGGAAGGTTACCTAGATAAACTTCTTGTTCAACCGAGTTTACATACTCGCCGGTTTCATCATCTTTTGTAGAAAGGCGAAGTTTAGCTTTCAACGGTGCGGAATAAGTTAATCCTCTTTCTTCACATTCTGCAATAGAAAATCTCGGCTTCTCAACATAGTATTCAATAAAATCTAATCTGTAAAATTCTTTATTATCGAGGATTGGGTAGTTAGTATTAAATACAGCTTGTAAACCTTTATTTTCTCTTTGCGAAGGTGCAACTTTCAGTTGCAAAAAATCTTCAAACGAATCCAGTTGGATGTTCAGAAGATCCGGGACCTTGATCGCATGAGAAATAGAAGCAAAGGAAATTCTTCCCGTGCTTTTATTAATTTTTGTTTTTTCCAACCCTAACCTCCAAAGTGGTTTTAATTGTTTTTTTCTTTCATATAAAAATGAAAGAAAGTGGTAAGGCAGATTCTGCCGCCCTACCACTCTAAATCTATATCAACTTAGGAAATGAGATGAACTACTTAACTTGAACTGTTGCGCCTGCTTCTTCGAGTTCTTTCTTAATCTTCTCAGCTTCATCCTTCGATACACCTTCTTTAACGTTTTTCGGTGCGCCGTCAACCAAGTCTTTTGCTTCTTTTAAACCAAGTCCGGTATGTGCACGTACAACTTTGATAACGTTAATTTTGGTTGCGCCAGCGGCTTGAAGAACAACATCAAATTCTGTTTTTTCTTCTGCCGGTGCTGCTGCTGCACCAGAAGCAGCAACTCCAGCCATCATCATCGGAGCTGCGGCAGTAACACCAAATTCTTCTTCTAATGCTTTCTTTAATTCAGCCGCTTCAACAAGTGTAAGCGCTTTAATCTTCTCAACAATTTCCGAAATTTTCTCTGACATTTTATTTCTCCTGTTACTTAATTAATTATTCTTTACCAATTTTAACTTATGCAGCTTTCTTCTTGCCTACTTCGTCAATAACGCTGACAAGATCGCGAATAACTGCATTGATTGCACCAACAATTCCGCTTGCCGGGGCAGCAATACTGCCAACAATACCAGCCATGATTTCTTCTTTTGTAGGCATGGATGCTATTGTATCAAGCTGATCGGCACCGTAGAACGCTGATTCGATATAACAACCTTTGAATGAAAATTTCTGTTTATCATCATAATATTTCTTGATAATCTTTGCCGGTGCAACAAAATTTTCGCCAGCAAATCCAACACCGATCATTCCAACAAGTTGTTCATTAAGTTTCTCATATCCCCCAACCTGCTCAAGGGCTTTCTTGAAGAGAGTATTCTTGAAGACCTTGTAATTAACTCCATCTTTTCTGAAATCCGAACGAAGTTTGTTGATATCCGCTACATTCACTCCGCTGTAATTTACAAGGAAGATTGCCGAAGAGTTCTTTACAAGATCCTTAATCTGCTCTATAATCTCTCCCTTTTCTTCTCTTTTCATCGTACTCCTGTTCAGTTATAACAACACACTAATTAATGTAGAAGCATTATTTTTTATCCCGGTATAGCCGGGATGAGTGCGTAAACTTTTAATTATTAATTAAGTCTAATCATCATGCTTGGTTGCGAAAACAGTTTCATCTTTAGTAATCTTCAATCCAGGTCCCATTGTGGAAGACAAAAAAAGACTTCTAACATAGTTACCTTTTGCAGATGACGGTTTCATCTTTACTATAGTATGAAGAAATGCTTTCGTATTCTCAGAAAGTTGTTCGGCGCTAAAATTCATTTTTCCTAAAGCTGCGTGAACGATTCCCGCTTTTTCAACTCTGAATTCTATTTTACCGGCTTTCACTTCTTTAACAGCTTTTGCTACATCCGTTGTAACAGTGCCCGACTTCGGATTCGGCATCAAACCTTTAGGACCTAAAACGCGGCCAAGTTTTCCAACTTCACCCATCGTGTCAGGTGTTGCAATAATAACATCAATATCTGCCCAACCGCCTTTGATCTTTTCAATATACTCTTCAAAGCCGGCAAACTCGGCGCCAGCTTTCAAAGCGTCTTCAGCCGCAGATCCTTTTGCAATTACAAGCACTGAAACTTTCTTGCCTGTACCATGGGGTAGAGAAACAGTGCCTCTAACCATTTGATCGGCATGTCTTGGATCAACTCCAAGGCGAATTGCACAATCAAGAGTCTCATTAAATTTTACTTTGGAATTATCTTTAAGAATCTTGATTGCTTCATCAACACTATATTCTTTATTCTTGTCAAAATTCTTGTTAATAGCTTTTATTCTCTTAGCGACTTTCATTTTATATCCAACAAATTTTTTTTATGAAATTAGTCTTCGACTGTAAAACCCATGCTGCGTGCTGTTCCAGCAACCATACTTGCAGCATGCTCTACATCGTGCGCATTAAGATCAGGCATTTTCAGTTGTGCAATTTCGCGCACCTGAGCTTGCGTAACTTTTGCAACTTTGGTTTTGTTTGGTTCGGCAGAACCTTTTTCCACCTTGGCTGCTTTCTTTAATAATACGGCAGCAGGAGGAGTCTTTGTAATAAACGTGAATGATTTATCGGAATAAACGGTGATAACAACAGGAATTATCAGACCTTGCTTATCTGAAGTCCTTGCGTTATACTGTTTGCAAAACTCCATAATGTTAACACCTTTTTGACCAAGAGCAGGTCCGACTGGTGGAGAAGGATTCGCCTGTCCGCCAGGTATTTGTAATTTGATAAAGCTATCAATTTTCTTTGCCATTTTTGAACCTATCTAATATTTATTTTTCTAATTCTGCTTGAACAAAATCAATTTCAACCGGCGTTTTTCTGCCGAAGATCGAAACCATAACTTTAATTTTCATTTTTTCTTCACTTACTTCTTGTATGATGCCCGAGAAATTATTGAACGGACCATCGATGATTTTCACAAAATCACCAGTTCTAAAAACTGTTTCGGTTCTTTCAGTCTCGTCGCCTTGAGATATTCTTCCAACAATTCTTTTCACTTCTTCGGGTTGAAGCGGTACGGGATTATTCTGCGTTCCCAGAAATCCCATAACAGACGGCGTGTTAATTATAAAATCTTTCGCGCGGATATCTAAATCGACATGAACCAAAATGTATCCGGGAAAGAAATTTTTCTTTTTTGTTTTTTTCTTTCCGTCTTTAACTTCAAAAACTTTTTCAGTAGGGACTAACACGTCAAAAATTCTCGCTCGAAGATCGTCGTTATCTTTCAATTCCGTTTCGATCAAAGATTTTACCTTATTCTCGTGCCCGGAAAAAGTTCTTACTACATACCATTTAGCTTTTTCGTTTTCCAATCTTAGAAAATTCCTTGCAATATTTTTGTAACAGCCATATCAACCACATAAGTAAAAGCTGAAAGTACCAAACAAACTATTATTACAACGGTAGTAGATTCCTTCAGTTCGTCACGAGTTGGCCAAGTAACTTTTTTCATTTCCTTGACGACGTCGTTTACAAAATTGATAATCTTTTCTTTCATAACTCTTTCCGTTATTTACCTTGCACGTCAGGAGGGACTCGAACCCCCAACCTGCGGTTTTGGAGACCGCTGCTCTACCAATTGAGCCACTGACGTATTATTTAGTTTCTTTGAATACAACGTGTTTACGAGCGACGGGATCGTACTTCTTCCACTCAACTCTATTTGGGTGATTTCTCTTATTCTTTGTTGTAGAATAACGGAAGCCCGTATTTGCAGTGCTTTCTAATGTTATGATTTGTCGAACGTTTTTTGATTTTGCCATTTTAGATCCTAACTAAAAAAATTTTCTTGCAACTTTTTCTGTTGAGCTGATGACCGGGATTGAACCGGTGACCTCTTCCTTACCAAGGAAGTGCTCTACCAACTGAGCTACATCAGCATGGTTGAGCGGGAGACGGGACTCGAACCCGCGACCAACAGCTTGGAAGGCTGTGACTCTAGCCAACTGAGTTACTCCCGCGTTCAAAAATCTATGTGTGGGCGGCGAGGGATTCGAACCCCCAAAGGCGTTTGCCAACGGATTTACAGTCCGCCCCGGCTCTCCAACTCCGGCGTCCGCCCAGACAGATTTCACCCACTATCTCAAAAAGCGAGCTTCAAATATAGATGTGATCTCAGAAAAAAGCAAGAAAGGTAGGTTTAATAATTTAAAATTTGGTGCAAAATTCTTGCTTCCCGGTCTTAAGCTTCTGCGGTTATAATAATCATCTAAATGGTACTAATAAATTAAGCACAAAGTATAACTTTAAACTGAAGGCAACTTAATTTAGAAAAGGATAAATGGGGTTTTACCTTAATTCCATTAGATGCAAATTGCCTTAAAAAAACTAAACTACTTTGGTGTTCTTCGCTTTGTGAATTTTAAATAGTTTATAGTTTATGCTATCGCAGAGGGCTTGCCAGCTCGCCTCAATAATATTTTCAGATACCCCGACCGTTGACCAGGACTCCACACCATCACTCGACTGAATTAAAACTCTTACTTTGGCAGCAGTTCCATCCTTCTCATCTAGTACGCGAACTTTGTAGTCGACCAGTTTAATCATAGATATTTCGGGATAAAATCTCATTAGCGCTTTTCTTAATGCGTTATCGAGCGCATTAACCGGACCATCGCCATTTGCCGCAGTATGCTCGACATCTCCACCAACTTCTATTTTCAACACGGCTTCGCAACTACTCTGTTTTTGATCATCAAAAAAAACATGAACTTTTGAATCGAGTGTTTTGAAGTAAGGGCTGAACTCATTTTTTTCTGATCGCAATATTAATTCGAACGATGCCTCTGCTCCATCAAATTGATAGCCATTGTATTCCAACGCCTTCACATGCGATACTAATTTTTTTGTGAACTCCGAATCATCCGAAACATCTACTCCAAACGCTTTGGCTTTGTATTTAATATTACTTTGACCGGACAGATCTGAAACCAACACACGCTGGGAATTTCCGACAGTTTCCGGATTTATATGTTCATACATTCTGCTGTCTTTTAAAACTGCACTGACGTGAATGCCGCCTTTATGAGCAAATGCGGATTTCCCGACAAACGCAGACCGAGTATTAGGAACTAGGTTCATAACTTCATATACAAAATTTGAAAGCGACGTTAGTTGCTCAAGTTTAATTTCGTGACGAGTTGTTTTTTTCAGCTTCAAAATTATATTCGGAATTATGCTTACCAAGTTTGCATTCCCGCAACGTTCACCAACACCGTTGATTGTTCCTTGAACGTGAGACGCCCCGCACTCAAGTGCCGTTAAAGAATTTGCAACTGCGAGTTCGCCATCGTTATGAGTATGAATACCAATTCTTTTTTTAATTACAGTTTTTACTACACTCATTATTTCAGATACTTCACTTGGAAGAGTACCGCCGTTTGTGTCGCATAGAGTTATTACATCTGCGCCGGCACTCTCTGATGCCTTTAACATTTTTAATGCAAATGCACTGTTATCTTTGAAGCCGTCAAAGAAATGTTCGGCATCAAAAATTACTCTTCTGCCGTGACTTCTTAGGAACTCAACCGATTTGTAAATAAGTATTTCATTCTCTGCTTCAGTTAACCCAAGTCCAACCTCTGCGTGAAATTTCCATGTCTTTCCAAAAATTGATACGACAGGCGTTTCAGCTTTTAACAACGCGTTTAAATTTGCGTCGGATGAAACTTTGTCCGGGAATCGAGCAGTCGAGCCAAACGCGCACATTTGTGCTTTCTTCAGGTTAACCGATTTTACTTTTTGAAAAAATTCTTCATCGCGTGGATTGCTACCGGGCCATCCACCTTCAATAATATCGATCCCAAATTCATCGAGCCGTTGCGCTATGGCAAGTTTATCATTGATTGATAGATTAACTCCTTCGCCTTGCGTTCCGTCGCGAAGCGTTGTGTCAAATAGTTCGATGTAATCTGAATTCATGTCTTTCTCTCTCTTTAACTTATCATTCCAGCAGTTCTTGCAAACTCAAACAAGCCGCCTGCTTCAACTATTTCAAAAACATCTCCTAACGGATTCAACTGATAACTTTTTCCGTCAGTATGATTTATGATTTTGTTTCCGACTACATCTACTTCCACTTTATCGCCGGTTTTTATTTTGTCATTAAGTTTCTCCGGGCATTCGTACGGAATCAGAAAACCGCCGTCAACTGAATTGCGGTAAAAAATTCTCGCATACGATTCCGCAATCACAACTTTGACACCGGCAACTTGAAGCGCCAACGGCGCATGTTCGCGCGAGGATCCACATCCGAAGTTGGAGCCGCCGATTATAATGTTATAATCAGATTTATAATTTTCACCTTCGATGAAAACTTTTCCTCCGTCAGGCAACCCGGCTTTTTCTATCGGAACACTTGATAGAGCAAAGTGCCCGTATTTTTTCAATTCTTCCGGATCGCTGGTGCTATACACCAAATGTTCAGCCGGAATAATCTGATCGGTATCAATGTTGTCACCGAGAACGTAAGCTTTGCCGATAATTTTCTTTTCCATTTTTACCTTTCGTTTATAAAAATTCTCTTGGATCGGTTATCACACCGTTGATTGCAGACGCCGCAACTGTTAAAGGAGATGCAAGATAAACCTGTGATGACTTACTACCCATTCTTCCCGGAAAATTTCTGTTGGTAGTTGAAATCACAACATCGCCGTCCACGCTTCTGCCGATTGTGTCAGAAGGTCCGCCCAAACATGCAGCGCATGAAGACTCTGCAATAACGCATCCGGCTTTTTCAAAAATTTCTTTCAACGAAACGCCATTGATTGTTTCTTCTTCAAGCTGCTTTGCAACACTAGTGCTGGCCGGAACAACGAACGTTGTTACTTTCACTTTGTTTCCAAACAATAAACTCGCCGCATAACGAAAATCTGTTATCTTGCCGCCGGTGCATGAACCTATGTAACACTTTGTAAGTTTTGTACCCTGTACGTTGCGAACAGTGTCTCTGTTATCGGGACTGTGCGGCTTTGCAACAAGAGGTTCGAGCTTTGAAACATCGTAAGTATATCTTGAATGATAAACAGCGTCAGCATCGCTCTCAAAAGTTTCGTATTCAGCAACGCCGACTTCTTCAAGATATTTTTTCGTCACATCATCGACTGCAATTATTCCGTTCATACCGCCGGCTTCGATTGCCATGTTAGTTAGCGTCATTCGTTCCAGCATCGAGAGAGAGAAAATTGCTTCTCCGTCAAATTCCATTGCGCGGTAAGTCGCTCCATCTGTACCGATGTCACCGAGTATGCGAAGGATTAAATCTTTTGCAGTTAAATATGCGGGCATCTTTCCTTTAAAGGTAAACTTCATTGACTCCGGTACTTTCTCCCAAATTTTTCCTGTGCCAAGAATGAAAGCAGCATCAGTATTGCCAACGCCGGTCGCAAACATTCCAAACGCGCCGGAGGTACACGTGTGCGAATCTGTGCCGAACAAAACTGTTCCCGGAACATTGTAACCTTCTTCTGCGAGCGCGATGTGACAAACACCTTTGTATCGTTCGGTGCCAACATCGTAATAGTTCGGCAGCGATTGTTCACTCGCAAACTGACGGAGTATATCTACGTTTCTATTTGCGTGAGCGTTCTTCGTAAAGATGTAGTGATCGGGGAAAATCACCAATTTATCTTTATCCCAAATTTTTGCTTTGCCGCCGAATTCTTTTTTCCAAATTGCGATTGTCGGCGGACCGCACACATCGTGCGTCATTAACACGTCTACTTCAAGCCAGACATTTTCTCCGGCGGTAACACTTTTGCGTTTAGCCGCTTTTGCAAAAATCTTTTCTGTGATTGTCATTCCCATTAAAATTTCCTTTTCCTCTATTTAGCTGCAAATTCTTTTTCTTGTAATTGATTTGGTTCGTTTTGGAAAACCAAAAATTGATTGATCGCCTGCAAGTATGCTTTCGCACTCGCTTCTATAATATCCGTCGATGTTCCTCTTCCGGTAAAAGAATTTTCTCCGCTTCTTATTCGAACAATTGCTTCGCCTAATGCTTGTCTTCCCGAGGTTACCGAACGTACATTATACGATTCAACAGTTGGTTTGAGTTCGAGCACTCGTTCTATCGCGTTGAAAATCGCGTCAACCGGTCCGTCACCTGTAGATGATTCTTGAAGAATTTTGTCTTTCGATTTTATCTGAATCGTTGCAGTCGGAATCAAATCCGTTCCGGCGTTAACGTGCAGATATTTGAGTTCATAAATTTCATCTTCCTTATAAATTTCATCGCCCATGAGAACACGCAAGTCGTCATCGAAAACTTCTTTCTTTTTGTCGGCGAGCGCGAGAAACGCCTCGTAAACTTTCTGCATTTCGTCTTCGTCAGGATGATAACCAAGTTCATTCAGTCTCGCTTTCAATCCGTGTCTGCCCGAATGTCTTCCGAGAACAATTTTGGTTTTGTTCACACCGACTGATTCCGGCGTCATGATCTCGTATGTTTCTTTGTTTTTCAAAACACCGTCTTGATGAATCCCGGATTCGTGAGCGAAAGCGTTCTCGCCAACGATTGCTTTGTTTGGCTGCACAACTATTCCCGTAAAACCGGAAACCATTTTGCTTGAGTTATAAATTTCTGTTATATCAATATCTGTGTGATAATTGCAAATATCGTTTCGAACCTTCAGCGCCATAACAATTTCTTCGAGCGATGCGTTGCCGGCACGTTCGCCTATTCCGTTGATTGTGCATTCAACTTGTCGCGCTCCGTTTTGAACTGCTGATATCGAGTTGGCTACCGCTAAACCCAAGTCGTTGTGACAGTGAACGCTGATGACGGCTTTGTCAATATTTTTTACTCGAAGTTTCAGATCTGCAATCTTAAGTCCGAACTCATACGGAAAAGTGTAACCGGTTGTATCCGGAATGTTAACCGTAGTTGCGCCGGCTTCAATTGCTGTTTCAATTATCTCGCACAAATATCCGATGTCGGTTCTTCCAGCGTCTTCAGCCGAAAATTCCACATCGCCACAAAAAGTTTTTGCAAACGCGACTGCATCGTAAGACATTTTCAAAACAGTTTTTCGTTTCTCGGCAAGCGTTGTACCATACTTGCTGTCGCCGAATTTTCCCATGATGTGAATATCGGACGTACTTGAGAACGTGTGAATCCTCGGATGCTTAGCATTTTTCAACGCATCGTATGCCGATTTGATATCTATTTCCTTTGCGCGAGCTAAAGCAGCGATTATAACTTCGGATTCATCCGCAATTCTTTTTACCGCTTCGAACTGCGCCGGAGATGAAACCGGAAATCCCGCTTCGATAACATCAACTTTTAGTTTTGCAAGCTGACGTGCAATTTCCAATTTCTCGTAAACGTTTAATGACGCGCCCGGCGATTGTTCGCCGTCTCGTAATGTTGTATCGAAGATTATTATTCGCTCGCTCATATATCACCTTGTTTTGATCATGCCGTCTCGTCCGCCGAAGCGGAACGCGAAGGCGGATTAAAGAGTAAAAACACCTAATGCTTGTTCGTGAAAAATTTCGTTAAAGTTTTCAATCACTGCGTCGGTCATTTTTTCTGTTGAAACTAATTTGCATCCGTCAGAAAAAATATCTGCCGTTCGAAAACCTTTCGCCAAAGTTCTTTCGATTGCACTCTCAATTACTTCTGCTGCCTTCTGCATCTGGAATGAATAATTGAACATCATTGCCGCAGAAGAAATTGCTGCCAACGGATTTGCTTTACCTGTTCCTGCAATATCCGGCGCGCTTCCGTGCACCGGTTCATACAGTGAATACTTACTGCCGATGCTTGCCGATGGAAGCATTCCCAAACTTCCGGTTATCATGCCGGCGATGTCGCTGAGTATGTCACCGAACAAATTTGAAGTGAGAATTACATCGAACTGCTTTGGATTGCGAACGATCTGCATCGCAGTGTTGTCAACGTACATGTCATTTAATTCAACATCCGGAAAATCCTTATGGACTTCGTGAACAATGTTTCTCCAGAACTGAGAAACTTCCAACACGTTTGCTTTATCAACCGATGTGACTTTCTTTCTTCTTCCTCTTGCAAGTTTGAATGCCATTCGCGCAATTCGTTCAACTTCTTCTTTAGAATATTCCATCGTATTCCAACCGCGTTCATTATCAAACCCGCGCGGGTTGCCGAAATAAATTCCTCCGGTTAATTCCCGCAGAACAACGAAATCTGTTCCTTGCAGAACTTCTTTCTTCAAAGTTGATGAATCAATTAAAGCATTGTAAATTTTTGCCGGACGAATGTTCGTGTAAAGTCCCAACGCTTTGCGAAGTTTCAAAAGTGCGGCTTCCGGTTTCAAATTGTGCTGAAGCGATTCCCACTTTGTTCCGCCGACCGCGCCAAGAAAAACTGCATCGCTGTCGTAACATGACTGAAGCGTTTCATCTGTTAACGGCGATTGATACTTATCGTAAGAACATCCGCCGATAAGTTCCGTCTTGAACTCCAACTCAAAGTTGAAACTTTCTGCAACGGTTTTCATTACACGCACCGCGGCGTTTGTTACCTCCAGACCGATTCCATCACCCGGAAGAAGAACTACTTTGTAACTCATACACCAACCTCTTCCTTTTTATTTTTCTTGAATAACCAGCTCATCATTCCTCTCAACTTTCCGCCGACTTCTTCAATTTTATGTTCACGGTTTGCTTGACGAAGTTTATTCATGTTCGGCATACCGGAGTGATATTCATCCAACCATTCTTTTGCAAACTGTCCGCTCTGAACTTCAGTAAGAATTTTCTTCATTTCTTTTTTTGTTTCAGCGGTGATCAATCTCGGACCTCTCGTCATTCCGCCGTACTCTGCAGTATCACTCACGGAATAATTCATTCGTGAAAGTCCTCCTTCATAGTAGAGGTCAACAATCAATTTCATTTCGTGCATGCATTCGAAGTAAGCAAGCTCCGGCGGGTAACCGGCTTCAACGAGGGTTTCAAATCCAGCTTTTATGAGCTCGGCGGAACCGCCGCAAAGAACAGCTTGCTCTCCGAATAAATCTGTTTCGGTTTCATCTTTGAAATTTGTTTCGATAACGCCGGCTCGTGTACCGCCGATTCCTTTTGCCCATGCGAGCGCTAAATTTTTTGTGTTGCCGGAAGGATCCTGCTGCACCGCAATCAAACATGGAACGCCGGAACCTTCAAGGTATGTTCTGCGAACCAAATGTCCCGGGCCTTTCGGCGCGATCATCATCACGTTTACATCTGCGGGAGGAACGATTTGTTTGTAATGAATATTGAACCCGTGACCGAACGCAAGCGTGTCGCCGGATTTCAAATTTGGTGCAATCTCTTTATCGTAAACTTCTTTTTGATTTTGATCCGGAAGAAGAATCATTATCACGTCTGCCCATTTCACTGCGTCGGCTACTTCTTTCACTTCCAAACCGGCTTTCTCAGCTTTCTCCCACGACGCAGAAGTTTTGCGAAGACCAACTACAACATTCATTCCGCTTTCTTTTAAATTGAGCGCGTGCGCATGACCTTGACTTCCGAAACCAAGCACGGCAACTTTTTTATTTTTTAGAACACCAAGATTTGCATCATCTTCATAATAAACTTTCATCTTTGAACCTCAATTAGTTGTTAAATTTTCTTTCTTTTGAATTTTTAATTGCTCGCCGCGTTTAAGCGCAACGATTCCCGAGCGCGCCAATTCTTTTATTCCGAACGGCGCCAAAACATTTATTGCTGCGTCAATTTTATCCGGCGGACCGGTAATTTCGATCATCATAGATTTGTTTGTGATGTCTACAATGTTTCCGCGGAAGATGTCGCAAATATTTTTTATCTCTTCCATCGAACCTTTGTGAATGCCGACGGTGATCAATGCGAGTTCACGCTCCACGTGATAGGTCTCCGCGAGATCAATTACTTTGATCGTGTCGATCAGTCGGTTCAATTGTTTTACAACTTGGTCGATGATTTGATCGTCGCCTTCGGTAACAATTGTCATGCGCGAGACTTCTGCAATCTCCGTTTCGCCAATCGATATACTTCTGATGTTGAAACCTTTGCCGCTGAACATAGTTGCAACGCGGTCGAACGCCCCAAAATGATTTTCTACCAAAACTGAAATAGTATGTCTCATGTTATATCATCCTCTTCGGATTTAATCTTCTAACCATCATGTCGGAAATCGATGCGCCGGAAGGAACCATTGGGAATACCATGTCTTCCTTCACAACTTTGAACTCAACTAAAACCGGTCTGTCGTTAATTGAAAATGCTTTGTCTAAAAGTGAATCGACTTCTTTCGGATTATCTGTGGAATAAGATTCGATGCCGAATGCCTCGCCGACTTTCACGAAGTTCGGATTGCTCTTACTCAAATCAGTGAAACTATATTTTTCCGCATGAAATAATTCTTGCCATTGTCTTACCATTCCTAAAAAACTATTGTTGATCACGAAAAATTTAACCGGCACTTTGTACGCAGCAGCGGTGATCAGCTCTTGAATGTTCATCTGGAATCCGCCGTCGCCGCTGATTGAAACAATCGGTCTATTTTTAACTGCAAATGAAGCGCCGATCGATGCCGGAACAGAAAAGCCCATCGTTCCCAAACCGCCGCTGGTTAAGTTTGAACGCGGATGATTGTATTTGTAATGCTGCGCAGTCCACATTTGGTGCTGACCGACATCGGTAACGATAACGGCTTCACCTTTTGTTTTCTCAGAAATTTTTTCAATTACATATTCCGTGCGAAGTCTTCCATCGTTGTCTTCGTACACAAGCGGGCATTCATCTTTCCATGCGTGAATTTGATTCCACCATTCGGTTATTTCCGGCACGTGCGGCATCTCTGCTGCAATTTCTGCAATCACATGCTTTACATCGCCAACTATTGGAAGATCAACCACAACATTCTTGTCAATCGCGGTCGGATCGATATCTACATGAATTTTGTAAGCGTTAGTTGCAAACGTTTCAACTTTTCCCGTTACGCGGTCATCGAAACGTGCGCCGAGTGAAACAAGCACATCGCAATTATTTACAGCTTGATTTGCCCAATATGTTCCATGCATTCCCAACATGCCGAGAGACAAATCATCGGTGCCCGGAAATGCGCCGAGACCTTGAAGGGTCATCGTTACCGGTAATTTATTTTCACGCGCGAAGAGCGCAAGCTCTTCCGATCCGCCGGACATAATCACGCCGCCGCCGACATAGAGTAACGGTCTTTTCGCTTTTGCAATTACTTCCGCAGCTTTTTTAATTTGATTGATGTGACCTTTATACGTTGGTTTGTATCCGCGGATTTCAACTTCTTCTGGATAAATAAATTCACATTTGGAGTTGATCACGTCTTTCGGCAAATCAACAACAACCGGTCCGGGTCTTCCTGTCGATGCAATGTAAAATGCTTTGCGGATTGTGTTGGCAAGTTCTTTCACATCGCGGACAAGAAAATTATGTTTTGTGATCGGACGTGTTATGCCGACAATATC
>JAKAEE010000069.1:0-11217 GCA_021820065.1 Bacteroidota bacterium
TTTATTCGAAAAGAACATTGATAATTTTTATAAAAATTAACACGGATTGAGGCATTCAAATTGCCAGAGGTTTAGAAATTCATGACATATATGGAACTTATTCAGATAATCACTACTGTATTAATTTTTGGAAGCGGGCTACTTCTTGTGGTTGTGGTTGTTTCTTTTTTGCTGTCAAAGGTAAAAGAAGACGATAACAATGAACAACATGGACAGGTCAATTTTCACAGCAGCACGGTTTATTTTCATCGAAGCACAAATCGCGAACAACTGGCGATGAGAAACAAACAGTCGATGCCGGTTCCTAAAATTTTTCAACTCGATCAATTCAAACCGCATGAAGTTAAAACTATTCGAAAGAGAAGTTCTGCAGACAGACTTAGCGATGAGAAATATTACGCGAAAGAAATTGCAAAGACTAAAACAAAAACATCACGCTATACTATCGTTAATGATCAAATGAAGAAAAGTTCTCATAAAGCTATGAATTTCTATTTTTGATGATCTCACTCTCATTTTATTCAATACAAATCTAAATAATTTAAAAACCTTAGTAGATCTACTAAGGTTTTTTGTTGTTACTGCCTAAAAAACGTCTAAAAGTTAGTAGTTCTACTGGTTTGAAAAAGCACACGCCTTCATAAATTTCACATGCAAAAAAGAGACAATTGTAATGAATGGACACTCGGCTAAAACTGACTCAAAAATTAGCCGGTGATTTCAATTCAAGATTACAGTACCTCGTTTGAATGAATTTACGAATCGACTTCAGAAAAGATTCAGAGGGGGGGTGAATCTTTTCTGGGAGTCTCTTTGCAGTAAAAATGTCTCTTAGATGTCGCCTACATGTGCAAACCAACTTTCAGTTTGAAAAATAAAAAGTCCCGCCGTAACGGGACTATCTTACAAGTGAAATCAAAATTTAGCTTACGCTTTCATTCTTTCGCCTTTTTCTTCTCTGATGAAAATCCAGCTTACAACTTTACCGATGTCGATTGTTTCAAAATTATTCCAATATTTTCTTGTTCTAACATGCATGGAACTGGTATCGATTTGAGTAATTGACTCGGCTTCATCTATAATTGCCTGAAGTCTTTTCTGCCAAGTTTTCATATTTGATTCGCGCAGATCAACCCAGCCGTCATGCGCCCAGAAATCAATAGTATTGGAGGATATATCCAATGCGTTATCGCCTCGGAAAGGCGGGATCTTAATATCGTTGCCGCGCAAAAGTGATTTGCCGTCAGGTAAGAGAATTGGAATTCCTATTGAAATAATTTCATTGCTCAAGTCTCTGTTATTCTTGATTAACTCGAAAGATTTTTTTGAAAGCTCGGCAGGTGTTTCTTTCAAGATTTCTTTCATACCACCGCAGACTAATTTTAAAATATTAATTTCGTGCAGAAGCTTGGATAATCTCGGCGGTCCAAGCAATTCGAAGGCAACACTGTTGACTTTATGAATTTTTTCCAGCTCATCCAATTTTTCTACAGCGCTATGCTGCATATATCCGGCGCGATAAGTCGGTTCAAGAGTAGCGTTATCCAGTGCGTTGATAATATCATGTCCGGTGTTTCCGCCTTTGATTTCGTAAATCGCGTCCACGGCTATTTCTTCAGGCGTAACATATTCCATTTGTCCCTGAGCCGTTATAGCTTCAAATTCTCCGCGTGAGAATGTTCCGTTTTCGCCGGTATCAATAAAAACCGACTTCAATGTTTTGCCGGACGGTTTGAATTTTTTCTCGATTCCTATTAGAAATTTGTCTTCAAGCGGAACAGCCTCATCAACAGAAACATCTATGATTTCAATTGGCTTACCTCGTTTTTTGATATCACCAAATTCAATTCTCTTCCAGGCGATTGCAGCGGTCGGCTTAATTTCTTTTGTTATCGGTCCGTCGGGTGTGCGTCCCATCAAAAATAACAAAAGCGTGTGCGCTCCGGCTACGGAAGATTTGCTAAGCAATACTCTCGACGGCTTTTCTTCACTGTGTGTGTACGGAATGTTTAATCCCATTCCTCCTGTGCCGCTCGTTCCAATTTTAACATAGATTTTTGTCCCAGCTTCATTCATCGAATTAAAGAGAATCTGCACGTGGCGTATCAGCTGGGGAATGTAAAGTGTGCACAATAATTTTTCCGTTTCGGCTGTAAGATCTTCGATTGGAGAATTTCTTTCGATCGTTTTTTTAATTCTGTGATAAGTTGAATACAAATCTTGGTAAGCAATTCCTGTTGCCGAGTTAATACAATCCACTATGATTTCCGGATTATGTTCTTTTAATAATTGATAAATCGAAGAACTATGAAGGATCTCATCTGTTAACTCTTCCATCGTGTCTTTCATCAAGACTTTTCTTTTTGAAGGATCGTCAAGCAATGCAAGTCGGTCAAGATCTTTGAATTCATTTCGAACGAAAATGTTTCCCCACCACGGAACAAAATAACCTTCTGAAAGATTTGGAAATTCTTTTTTAAGTCTTTCTACTTCTTCAAAAGCTTCATCCTTTCTTAATGACGTAACAATAATTTTTTTCGGTTTTTCGGGCACTAACTTTCTTACGACGGCATTTCCAACCAGTCCCCATCCGCCCAGTACCAGTACAGTTTTGTTCTGAATATCCATTTTTACCTCTTCAACAGTTTTAAGAGAATTTCTTTAATGAAAAATTACAAGTTGATAACACACCTCGCAAGAAAAATAGACACAATCATCCCAACTTTAATTTTGCTTAAAGAAATTGCCTTTCTTATTTTTGATTCGAATTTATAAAGAAAAATAACCGGTGAACCTCAATGAAGATTTGTGACATTCTTCGAGCTGACAAAGTTCTTTCTTCCATGGAAGGAACAAACAAAACTGAAATAATTGATGAACTAATTAATTTGTTCAAAGATGACGAGCGTATTAAGAATCTTGAAGAGATGCGTAATGCTGTTCATGATCGGGAAAAAATTATGTCAACCGGTGTCGGAAAAGGTTTTGCGATTCCTCATGCTAAGACCGACAGTGTGAACGAAATAATCGCGGCATTTGGACGACTTGACAAACCGATTGACTTTCAAGCGTTGGACGAACAACCTGTTAATCTGGTTTTTCTTCTCGTAGGCAAAGAGAGTCTTGTTGGTCCACACATTAAACTGTTGAGCCGTATTTCCCGCATGATGAACAAAGATGAATTCAGAGAAAGTCTTGCCAACGCCACAACTGCAGAAGAAATTTACTCTCTTTTTGAAAACGAAGAAAAGCAATATTTTGAAAATGCCTAAAGACAAAAATGATTAAAGCCGTTACCGGAACACGCGACATACTTCCAACTGACATACCCAAATGGAAATATCTTGAATCAATAATCAAATCGGTTTTTACTCTTTACAACTACAAAGAAATCCGTACGCCGGTTTTTGAAGAGACGGCTCTCTTTGCACGAGGAATTGGCGAAGCAACGGACATTGTCAGCAAGGAAATGTATACGTTCTTAGACCGCAGCGGAGAAAGTTTAACGCTTCGGCCGGAAATGACCGCCGGAGTTGTTCGCGCGTTTATAGAACATTCCTTGGACAAGAAACAGAACTTGAACAAACTTTATTATGTCTCGCCGATGTTTCGTCAGGAAAGACCGCAAGCCGGAAGATTGAGACAATTCCACCAGTTTGGAGCCGAAGCAATCGGCAGTAACGATCCGTTGCTTGATGCCGAAATGATAATAATGGCATACGAAATTTTTAAAGCGCTGGGATTGAAAAATCTTTTGGTTAAGATTAACTCGCTTGGTGTTCCGTCATCAAGAGAAGATTACAAAAAGAAATTAGCAGAATACTTGCAGCCTTACTTCGATAAACTTTCCAACGAAAGTAAAAAAAGATTTGATACCAATATTCTCAGAATATTCGATAGCAAGGAAGAAGAAGATCAAAAGATTATGAAGAATGCGCCGTTGTTGATTGACCATCTTGATAACGAAAGTCTTTCGCATTTTGCGAAAGTGAAACAAGTTCTTGCTTCAGCACAAATTCCTTTTGAAATAGATGCAATGTTGGTTCGCGGACTTGATTACTACACAAACACAACATTCGAAATTGTCAGCGGAAGCGTCGGCTCACAAAGTGCGTTGTGCGGCGGTGGAAGATACAATGGGCTTGTAAAAGAATTAGGCGGCGATGATGTGCCTGGCGTTGGTTTTGCTGCCGGAATGGAAAGAATTCTTCTGGCTTGCGAAAATGAAAAGTCGTTCTCTTTTAATGATGAAACCATTGATTTATATCTGGTAACGATTGAGAAAGGGATGGAAAATTTTGTTTATAAGACTGCCGTTGAACTAAGAAGAAAAGGATTGATAGTTGACTTGGACTATTTGGGCAGAAGCGTTAAAGCACAGATGAGGGAAGCGAATAAATTAAACACCGGATTCGTATTGTTTATTGGCGGAGAAGAATATGCGAAGGGCGAATTGGTTTTGAAAAACATGAAGAATGGAAATCAGAAATCATTACCGAAAGATGATATTGAAAAAATCTTTTCGAGTATTAAGGAGAATTAATTGCCGTTAAAGAAGCCAAAAGAAGTCCCCAAAATTCCCAAGACTCGAAAAAAGAAACCTCATGCCGCCATTTCTGCTATTCCGTCAAAGAAACCTGATAAACTTGAATACATCTGCAAAGCTTTTTATAAATATGATCAGCCAACGAAAAAACAGTATTGTGTTTTCGCAATTGAAACCGTTGTTGAGTTCACAAGCTTTGCTTATGAAGTTTCGGTTGAAGCGTTAAAGGGAAAAAATGTAATAGATTTTGTCTTAACAGGACTTAAAGCAAAAACAAATGTTGTTCCGCTGATTCAGCCTGCCAGAACCGAATTGCTTTTCGAAGATTTAATTGGCGACTACACGGTAAATGTTGTTAAGCAGGACGGCGCAATTAACACGGCTGAGTATCACTTCAACATTTTTAAGAAAGAAATAGTTTTACTAAAACAGTACAAACCCAAAAAGAAAAACAACCGGCTCTTCTGCAAGTTTGAAGTCGCTAAAGAAGAATTTTCTTTTCCTGAATAATATTTTATACCTCGTTTCATCTAAAGCGGTTTTTGAAATAAACCAATGAAAAAAATCTACGGAAGAAAGCCTGTCCTTGAAGCACTCAAATCCGATGCGGAATTGGAAGTCGTCTATGTTTCCTACAATCAGCATGGTGAGATTATCAATCAAATATTCTCAGCGGCTAAAAAACGTGGAATAAAAATCTCTCAGCTTTCAAGTTCAAAGTTTGAACTACTTTCGGAGGGCAACAACGCACAGGGAGTGATTGCGTTGAAAGTTACGCAAAAGTATTTCGAATTAGGTGAACTGATTGACGCCGCTAAAAACTCTTCACTGCCGCTTCTTCTTCTCCTCGATTCAATTCAAGATCCGCACAACCTCGGCGCAATTTTAAGAACAGCAGAATGCGCCGGCGTTGATGGTGTGATCGTAACAACTAATCAAAGTACGCCAATTACAGACACCGTGGAAAAAATTTCGGCTGGTGCAGTTTCTCATCTAAAAATTTGTAAAGTGAACAACCTAGTTCAGACAATTCAACAGCTTAAGAAAGAAGGTTTCTGGATTACCGGTTCGCATCTAACAAACGAATCAAAAAATTTTTCAGATCAAGATTACGAAATGCCGCTTGCATTGGTTGTCGGCAACGAGGAAAAAGGAATTCGAAAACTTGTCGCCGAGAATTGCGATTTTCTGATTAAGATTCCAATGAAAGGTCAAATCGACTCGCTCAACGTTTCTGTTGCAACCGGTGTTCTTCTTTTCGAAATCAACCGTCAAAGAAACTCACACTAATTTTTCGTTTTTGGAACAAATTTCTTCGAAATATAGTTAGTATTTATAATCTTGACTTTTTTTTCCAGATGGAATAAGTTTAGCTAAGGTTTTTTGAAAAAAAGGCAAAAAATGAACGAAATCAAAGATAATGCTGCCGAAGAATTATCAGAAAATATGAAGATTTTAGACGACGTAACTACCACGGAATACAAGTGGGGATTTGTAACGGACATTGATTCCGAGACAGTGAAGAAAGGATTGAATGAAGAAGTTATTCGATTCATTTCAAAGAAGAAGAACGAACCTGATTGGATGACCGAGTGGAGACTGAAAGCGTTTAGGTATTGGCAGAAAATGGAAGAACCTAAATGGCCGAACGTGAAGTATCCGCAAATTGATTTTCAAGACATTAGCTACTTCTCCGCACCTAAGCAAAAACCGAAATTGGAAAGTCTGGATGAAGTTGATCCGGAGTTGCTGAAAACTTTTGAGAAACTTGGTATTCCTCTTGACGAACAAAAAATACTTTCTGGAGTTGCAGTAGATGCAGTGTTCGATTCGGTTTCTGTTGCAACAACATTTAAAGAAACGTTGAAAGAGAAAGGAATAATTTTCTGTCCAATTTCTGAAGCGATAAAAGACCATCCCGAACTCATCAAAAAATATTTAGGTTCTGTAGTTCCTTATACGGATAATTTTTATGCTACACTTAACTCTGCGGTTTTCACCGACGGCTCATTTGTTTTCATACCAAAAGGTGTTCGGTGCCCCATGGAGCTTTCGACATATTTCAGAATCAACTCTCAAGAGACGGGACAGTTTGAACGAACATTAATCGTTGCCGAAGAAGGAGCTTACGTTAGTTATTTGGAAGGATGTACAGCGCCGATACGGGATAATAATCAACTCCACGCAGCTGTTGTTGAATTGGTAGCACTCGATGATGCTGAGATAAAATATTCTACGGTGCAGAATTGGTACCCGGGCGACAAAGAAGGCAAGGGCGGCATTTATAATTTTGTAACGAAGCGCGGGGCGTGTAGAGGAAAGAACTCAAAAATTTCATGGACACAAGTTGAAACCGGTTCTGCGATAACGTGGAAGTATCCGGGTTGCATTCTTCAAGGCGACAATTCAGTCGGCGAGTTTTATTCGGTTGCAGTAACAAACAATATGCAGCAAGCGGACACCGGAACAAAAATGATTCACATCGGAAAGAATACACGCAGCACAGTTGTCTCGAAAGGAATATCAGCCGGAAAAAGCAACAATTCCTATCGCGGATTAATCAGGATTGGAAAGAACGCCGAAGATGCGCGCAACTTCACTCAGTGCGATTCAATGCTGATGGGCGACAAATGCGGCGCGAATACTTTTCCGTACATCGAAGTTGAAAATCCAACCGCAAAAGTTGAACACGAGGCAACGACATCAAAAGTGGGCGAGGATCAGATATTTTATTTGAACCAAAGAGGTATATCAACAGAAGACGCCGTTAATATGATTGTGAACGGATTCTGCAAAGAAGTATTTAACGAACTTCCAATGGAATTTGCAGTTGAAGCGCAGAAGCTTTTGGCTATCTCGTTGGAAGGAAGCGTTGGGTAAAGCAATTGAGAATTGAGAATTGCGAATTAGAACTGAATGCTGAAAGCTGAAAGCAGACGGCTGACAAAATAGGAGAATGAATGTTAGCAATTAAAAATCTTCACGCGAATGTTGAAGGAAAAGAAATTCTTAAAGGTATTAATCTTTTAATCAATGCCGGCGAAGTGCATGCAATTATGGGTCCGAACGGTTCAGGCAAAAGCACATTGGCAAATGTCTTAGCAGGAAATTCAAGTTACGAAGTCACCGAGGGCGAAGTTTATTTTGATGGGAAGAATATTCTGGAAATGAATCCCGAAACGCGAGCGCGCGAAGGAATATTTTTGGCGTTTCAATACCCGATTGAAATTGCCGGTATAAGCAACGCAACATTTTTAAAGACAGCATTAAACGAAATAAAAAGATACAAAGGCGAACCGGAGCTGACGCCAAAGGAGTTTTTAGATAGAATGAAGGCGAAAGCTCAGATCCTCGGTTTAGATGAGACACTGATTAGCCGATATGTGAATGTTGGATTTTCCGGCGGTGAAAAGAAACGCAACGAAATTTTTCAGATGCTGATGCTTGAACCGAAATTTGTTCTACTCGACGAAACGGATTCCGGTTTGGATATCGACGCATTGAAAATAGTTTCAAGCGGTGTTAACATTTACCGCAACAAAGATAATGCGGTTTTGGTGGTTACGCATTATCAGCGTTTGTTGAACTACATTCAACCGGATTTTGTGCATGTGTTGTTCAACGGCAAAATAATTAAGACCGGCGGAAAAGAATTGGCGCTTGAACTCGAAGACAAAGGTTACGACTGGGTGAAAGATGAAGCGCTCGAAACGCAGAATGTGTAATTGGTGACGAATGGAAAAGAAGAATCCCAAAGAGTGGTACATATCAAACTTTGAAACGTTCGAAAAGAAGTTGAACGGCGGATCAAAAACGTATTTGCATGAAATTAGAAAGGAAGCGCTGAGGGAATTAGCCTCGTTAAATTTTCCGACGTTTCGCAATGAAGAATGGAAGTACACAGATGTTTCGCCGATAGTTAATAATAATTTTGTCCCGGCTGTCAATACAACTCCGGCTAAAGTTGACAAGAAAACAATCGATCAGTTGCTCTTCAAAAATTTTGATTATCATCTGCTGGTTTTCATTAATGGAATTTTCTCTGAAGAATTGAGCGACATAAAAGAATTGCCGCGCGGCGTATTCATCGGCAGTTTGAAAAGACTATATAAAGAAAGACCACAGTTAGTCGATCAGCATCTCAATAAAGTTTCTAGGATTGAAAATGCGTTCAACGCATTGAACACCGCTTACGCTGTTGATGGATTTGCCGCAATTATTCCAGACTGTGTGATCGTCGAAAAACCTATTCAGATTTTGTACCTGAACTCAAGCGAAACAGAACAAATCCTTTCAGTTCCTCGCAATCTGATAATGGTAGGAAAGAATTCGCAATTGAGCGTGATAACAAATCATAGAGGAACCGGTTCAGAAAAATATTTTTCTAATATCGTTTCGGAAATACTTGTGGACGAGAATGGAATTCTTGACTTCTACAAAATTCAATACGAGAATGACGAAGCGTATCATATCGAAAAAGTGCAGGCAATTCAGAAGAAGAGCAGTGTGCTGAATCACTACAACATAAACTTTGGCGGGGCGATTGTCCGCAACGACATCAACTCGGTACTTGATGACGAAAATATCGAAACGCATTTCTACGGACTTTACCTAGCTCACGGCAACCAACACGTGGATAATCATACTTTTGCAGATCATGCCAAACCGAATTGTATGAGCAACGAACTTTACAAAGGAATACTTGACGACAACGCACGCGGCGTCTTCAACGGAAAAATTATTGTTAGAAAAGATGCGCAGAAAACGAATGCGTATCAGTCGAACAAAACTATTCTGCTTTCCAAGACAGCAAAGATAGATACAAAACCGCAGCTCGAAATTTTTGCCGATGACGTGAAATGTTCTCACGGTGCAACAGTAGGACAGCTTGACGAAGAAGCGGAGTTTTACATAAGGTCGCGCGGCGTTCCGCAAGAGCTAGCCAAGTCAATGTTGATAAGGGCGTTTGCAAATGATGTAATAGAAAAGGTGAAGATTGAACCGCTGAAGGAGCAATTGAATCACATGATTTTTGAACATTTGAAGAAAGTTGAAATACTAAATCTCTAAGAAGAGAATTCTAAGATGATGAAACAAAATAGGAAATAATTTCCGTTGAAAACCGAAACTCCAATACTGACCAAACGAAAATTTAACGTTGAGGAAATCCGAAATGATTTTCCAATTCTGAAAAGATTAGTAAACGGCAAGCCGCTGGTTTATCTTGATAATGCTGCGACTTCTCAAAAACCGCGAGCGGTTATTGATGCGTTGGAACATTACTATACTTTTGATAATGCCAACATTCACCGCGGATTGTATTTCTTGAGCGAGCTTGCAACCGATCAATACGAGACCGCGCGATTGAAAGTAAAAGAATTTATCAACGCGATGAGCGCTTCGGAAATAATTTTTGTGCGCGGAACAACCGAAGCAATAAATCTTGTTGCAACTACTCTTAAAACGGCAAAGTTTTTTGAAGACGGGGACGAAGTAATCGTAACCAACATGGAACATCACGCCAACATTGTGCCGTGGCAATTGATGAACGGTAACACACGCGTTCACTTAAAAGTTATTCCGATGAACGACGCCGGCGAACTTGATATCGATGCATTCGAAAAACTATTCGGCAAAAAAACAAAATTGGTTTCTGTTGTTCACATTTCGAACGCGCTTGGAACAATCAATCCGGTAAAGAAAATCATTGAGATCGCTCATTCGCATAACGTTCCGGTTTTAATCGACGGCGCTCAGGCGGTTCCGCATTTCAAAATTGATGTTCAGGAACTCGACGCAGATTTTTACGCATTCAGCGGGCATAAAGTTTACGGACCAACCGGAATCGGAGTATTGTACGGCAAAACAGAATTTTTGGAAATGATGCCCCCGTATCAAGGCGGCGGAGATATGATTCGAACCGTTACGTTTGAACACACAACATT
The DNA here is from genome assembly GCA_021820065.1 of Bacteroidota bacterium. Lineage (GTDB taxonomy): Bacteria > Bacteroidota > Ignavibacteria > Ignavibacteriales > Melioribacteraceae > Fen-1258. The sequence continues at coordinate 10,492 of JAKAEE010000069.1, forward strand.
TGACGACATACCAAGAAAGTTTGAAGCCGGTACTCCGAATATTGCAGGCGGTATCGGTCTCGGCGCAGCGATCGATTATCTAAATCAATTCGACCGTAATGAAATGATCGATCATGAAAAAGATATTCTAAATTATGCAACAGAAGAACTTTTGAAAATAGACGGATTGAGAATAATCGGAACGGCTAAAGAAAAAGCTTCCGTAATCTCTTTCGTGATCGAAGGAATTCATCCTTACGATATCGGAACGATTATAGATACAGACGGAATCGCGATACGCACGGGACATCATTGCACTCAACCTGTGATGCAGCGATTCAACGTTCCGGCAACGGCGCGCGCATCGTTCGCATTCTACAACACAATGGAAGAAGTTGATAAACTAGTTCTCGGACTTCAAAAAGTAAAGAAGATGTTTGCATGAGTGCGATTGATAAAGGCGATTTGGAACAAAGAATAATTTTCATGCTCAAAACTTGTTTTGATCCTGAAATCCCCGTGGATATTTGGGAGCTGGGTTTGATTTATGGAATTAAGATAGACGACGAAGGAAACGTTTATTTGAAAATGACCTTGACTTCTCCTCACTGTCCTGTTGCCGGAAGTCTTCCACCCGAAGTGAAAGAAAAAGTTAAAAGTGTTAAAGGCGTTAAAGATGTTTATCTCGATCTTGTTTGGGAACCACCCTGGAGTATGGATAAGATGAGTGAAGAAGCAAAGCTGGAA
>JAKAEE010000069.1:11317-14361 GCA_021820065.1 Bacteroidota bacterium
AAAACCACCGATTTATGATCCGGAAGCCGTTCAGCCAATGCGGGATGAATTAATCTTCGTCGGATTTGAAGAAGCAACCACTCCGCAAAAGGTTGACGATTATCTTTCCGTTCAGAATGATCAATCGGTTTTTGTTGTCATAAATTCTGTTTGCGGATGCGCAGCCGGAAGCGCGCGGCCCGCCGCAACACTTGCGCTTCAGAATAATGTCATTCCGGATAAATTGGTAACTGTCTTTGCCGGGCAAGACCGCGATGCGGTTGAGCATTTGAGAGAGAAATATTTAACTGATGTTGCGCCGTCGTCACCATTCATGGCGTTATTTAAGAATGGTAAACTTTTGTTCGCTGTACCGCGCTACGCAATTGAAGGCAGAGGTCCGGAAGAAATTGCCGATGACTTAAAAGCCGCGTTCGAAAAGTTTTGCGGCAATCAAGGTCCGTCTATTTCTCCTGATAAATATGCCGAGCTGGTTCATGCAGTTTCGTGCGGATCGAAAATTCCGTTGAATAAATGAGCATGAGTATTATAAGAGATTGGATAGAGATTTTCTTGCCCGGCTCGGCTGAGCTCGCCGAAGCCGTGCTCTTAATTTCCATGTTGATATTTCCTTTGAGATGACATGAAATTCAGTGCACAAGAAGAATATGGTTTGAGATGTTTACTCCGCATCGCAAAATTTTATGCTGTGGAAAAATCTTTAACTATTCCGGAGATCAGCCGTGCGGAAGGATTGAGCGAGCATAACGCGGGAAAAATTTTACGTGTGCTGCGTCTCGGCGGATTGTTGGAAAGCTCACGCGGACAAATAGGCGGTTACACATTAACTCGTCCGCCGGAAGAAATTATGGTCGGAGATATTTTAAAAGTTCTCGGCGGAAGATTATTCGACGATTCATTCTGCAATACGCATTCCGGCATCGCGGATATTTGCACAAACTCAATCGATTGTTCCGTGCGTTCGCTTTGGAGATTGATTCAAGATTCAGTTGATTCGATTGTGGCAAAAATGACTTTGAAAGATTTAATGGGCAACGAGAAATTTATGTTCGACTTTACAAGCGGCAGCGGAATAGCGGAACGAAACTGAATTAATTTCCCCTCAGCGACAAATGCCAAATGACTAGTGACAGATGGCTGTTGACCTTTCATTTTAGTATTGCAATAACTTCCCTCTGTCTTTCTCCACCGGTGGAAATTACTTTTCCATCGTCGGCAATGAAGACGTCGATTTCACTTCTAACACCAAACTCGCCCGGCAAATAAATTCCCGGTTCAATTGAAAAAGAAGTCATCGGTAGAATTAAACGTTCGTCTTTGGTTTCATAATTATCCATGTGAGCGCCGCAGCCGTGTCCGTCAGTCGTTATCGAATGTCCGGTCCGATGAATAAAATATTTTCCGTATCCGGCGTCGGAAATTACTTTGCGCGCAGCATCATCAACTTGGTAGCCGCGGATTTCTTTTTTTGTCGCAAAACTTTCTTTCACAAAATTGAATGCCGCATCGCGTGCATCGAAGACAATCTTGGCAATCTTGGAATATTTTTCCGGTATTTCTTTGCCGACGTATCCAACCCAAGTTATATCCGTGTAAACTCCGGTAGGTGTATTTGCTTTCGACCAGAAATCAATCAAAACAAAATCGCCTTGGTTAATTTGGCTGAAAATTTCTTTTGTTGGACCGTAATGCGGGATAGCTGAATTCTCGTTGACACTTACGCACGGTTCGCCGTCAGCCCACAAATTTCTTTGTGCAAGTTCGCCGAGAATAAATCGCTGAACATCGTACTCGGTAACTTTTTCATTCGCTGTAATTCTTTTGGCTATAAATCCGAAAGCCGAATAAACAATCTCATACAAAGTATTGGCAACCGGAACGTTTTCTTCGAATTGTTCATGCGACCATTTTGCCAAAAAATTTGTGATGAGATTGCCGCTGCTTTTCACTTCTACACCGAAAGATTTTATGAGTTCGATTGTACCGGCATCAACTTTTGCAACGTACGGATTATCGTTGAGATGAGAATATTCCATCGCAATTGTCGTCGAATCTTTCAACGTTTCTTTTAAGCAATTGTGCAGCGAAGCGTAATCAGCATATTCTTTTTTGATGCCCGGTAAAAAGTCGAAATGGAAACTTTCGATTGCGTGAACAATCTTCACCGGTTCACCTTGTCGCGGAATGAAATAGTAAAATCTTCGCGTTAGATGAATATCTTGCTTAAATCCCAACAATGAATGAGCCAGATCGTTCGATTTTCTGAAATCATAAATAAGCCAGCCGTCAAAGTTGTATGCGTCAAGCTGCTTTTGAATTCCGGCGAGGGTTGTTTTATTCATTTTGCATTCCCGAATTATTCTTCGCTAATATAGAAATAAAATAGAAGGTTCGCGTTGCCTTTTGGGTGTGAGCTTTAGCTTTGCAAGGAATTAACCAATTATTTATCTTGCTATCAAATACAGGAAAACAAAATGATATTTAGGAAGATTTTTTTATCCATCGTTTTTTTGTTTAGCGTAACCTATTTTGCCGCGTGCAGCTGCAATTGCGGCGATAGCGATTCTCAAAGCAATGCCGTTAAAGGTTATATCGCTGTGGTTGGAAATGAACCTTTTACCAAGTTGGCAATTCAAACCGACGACAATAAAACGTACATTCTTCAATGCAGCAAAGAGTTATATGATGAGTTATGGAAACAGCAGGGAAGGTTTTATGTTATTCAGTATGGCGATATGAGAAAAGAAGAAGGGATGAATGTGCTGGTTGTAGAAAAAGTTATACCTGTTAAAAAAGAAAACAAAACCAAATAAGGGTTAGATATGAAACGTTTTAATTTTATTCTGCTTATAATGTTTGTTGCCGGATTATCATTTGCTCAAACAAAAGTTGTTATGGAAAGAGCGAGCGAAACCGGTCTAATGGAAGGCAGCTATGTAATAGATGCGCGCCCACTTCTTGAAAAGTTTGAAAAAGCAAACCATATTGACTTGGGGACTTTGCCTCAAGCAAAACCGTCATTGAAAAAAGTTGCGTGGAATTTT
>JAKAEE010000013.1:0-61629 GCA_021820065.1 Bacteroidota bacterium
GAGTCTCTACAAGCAAAAACTATTTCATCAGCAACATCTTCTTAGTAATGGAATTACTTCCGTTTGTGAGATTGTAGAAGTAAACTCCGCTTGGCAAGTTGGTTGCATTGAATTCAACTTCGTGTACTCCCGCTTCATAAACTCCGTCTGCAAGAATTTGAATCTCTCTTCCCAGAACGTCAAACACTTTTAGTTTAACTTGACTCTTTTGAGGAAGAGAGAAACTAATTTTAGTAGTTGGGTTAAATGGATTAGGATAGTTGTCTCCAAGCACGAATCCAGTAGGCACTGCATTCTCAGCAATTCTAATTTCATTATAAGATTTGTTCAAAGTTGACGGTTCTTCAGATTCCATATCATTAACATAATAGGAAGCATTACCACTCGGCTTACTTTTTATTCTCAAATAATAAATACCATCTTCGATATTACTGCAATCCACCTTGTAAGAGGTTTTATTATCTGTCAGCTTACTTTGATCATAATCAGATGCGTTAAACTCTGCCTTTACAGTTTTTCCGTTTGTATTGACTAACTCAATTGAATTTGCTACTTCATTGCCCTTTGCCTCCTTGTAATTGGTATTATCGTAAGCATAATAAGAATTGCTGAAGGTTAATTCACTTTTAGAGTTCAAAGGAAAACTCTCCGTCGACATTATTTCATTCATTATTTCTGGATTTTCGATCTTTAGAGAATCCACGAACGATTTGAACTTTATATTCTTTCCATCAACTTTAACGTCGCCTAGGTAATAGACAAAGTCTTTATTATTCTGTTGAATTATCGCCATGCGCCCATAATTCATATTCCCGGTACCGTTTACTTTTTGCAGTGTTAGGAAATTATAGTTGACAAACTTAACCGGATAAATGCCGGAAGTCGGCTGCTGATAAGCAACCGCTTTCATATCTGCAAAGCCGATCCCGTTGCTTACTTGAATTTGTCCGTTGCCGCTTCCTACCGGTAATGTTAGGATTGAACTGTAATTGCCGGTATCAAGTTTAACGAACTTGTGAGCGTTATAAATATCGCACCAAGCAATTATGCTTCCTTCGCCTCCGTCACGTCTAGAGTTATTGTTTGTATAGCGAACTGTACCGCTACCAAACGTGTTGAAGTTTGACCATGTACTGCCAATTTTCCTTATAACAACAGCTGAAGGAATTGGTGTATTAAAACCGTCCCAGCTAATTACCGAATTTTCGGCTTGTACAGAAATTGAAGGTGATTGGTTATTAGTAAAAGGGGAACCAGAAGAAACTAGACTTGTTTCCAAGACAGATTCGTAATCAGTACCAGCTGAAAGTTTTACATATCTTATCTCCGAGCTACCTTCTTGAAAAGCGAGAAACATTCTTTGAACGTTATAAACTAGACTTGGGGAAGTACTATTAGCGGTTGAGTAACTAATTTGAAAATCCGTTCCAACGGTACCCGCTGTGCAATAAATACTTGAACATTTTACATTCCTTGCACGCAACGGAGAAGTTGATGTTGGTTTGAATACAACCAATCCTCCGTCGCTGCCGTATGCTGCAATTACAGGTTGAGTGTCGTAGCTGTATGACGACAATGTATAAACATCTGTAACCCAACTGCGTACGCCGTTCTCAAAACGTGCTGCTCTAATTGTACCGGTTCCTAAATCGCTCTGATAAACAATGAACACAATATTTGAGTTTTGAGAAATTGAACAGCTCTTTGTGTTTGTCGAGAAATTATCCACCTTTTGTTCTGGTTGCCATGTTGTTCCGCCGTCTGTACTGTAAGTGTACCATACTTGGTTCATCGATTCATAAACCATATGCAGCTTACCATCGTCTGTTCTTACAACTTTTCTCTGGCTGTTGGAATTGAAACCGGTGTTGCTGTTGGATATCAGATTCCCCTTATAGTTTGCTGTTACCGTTGCACCAGCCGAAGTAAATACTACTGGAGTCGTGAGAGCGGTAGTGCTTTGAATATTAGCTCCGCTTGCACTCCAATTTTGAAAATAAGAAGTATATCCGTTGATTGTTTGTGTTGATTGTGCTTGGATAGAATAATACGGCTGTCCAGTTATGTTATAGTTTTGGTTCAAGAAAACACCTTTATAAATATCGCTGCTATAATATGTTGTGTAATCCGGGTGAAACGGTGATGTTCTTGCTTTTGGTAGAGCGTTTATTCCCTGGTTACGCGTACCGTAAGGTGTTTCATTGAAATCTATTAACCATGGATCCGCAAAAGAAATTGTTCCATTGCCCACAGAACTTGATTCTAGTAGGTTTTCTATGGTTACGTCTGGTTGAATGCTTTTAAATTGTGATATTATCTGATTCATACCAGGCTCTATTGTAATCGCTCTATGATTTATTACATTTGCGTCAATGCTCCATTTGTTAAATTTTTCGCTTGGACTTTGAACAACGTCCTGTAAACCCCTAAGAACTACACTGGAGCCTGTAGAAAAATTAAAGGTAGCAGGCACTTGGTAATTTACAAAACTACTTCCTTCCCACTTCGCAACTGTTGTACCTGTTAAACTTGCGCCACTTTCTCTTTTTTGATCTATTGTAACACTTTGATTGTAATTTACTTTTGAAGTATATATCTGGAAAGTACCACTTGTATTATCTGTCCACACTGGGAATGCTATTTGGTTTGCTGAAGTTATACCAATATAATCTCCCATGAAATTTTCAGAAGGTGAATTTGGAAGTGCTTGCGGCTGAAAAGGCGAATTACTCACATCATAATTACCAAATGTGTTTCCACCATCTATAGATCTTGCAATATATACTTCACTTAAATTATTATTTACTGGATCAACTCTGCTGTCATAGAAGACAACATTTATTTCACCGGAAGAACTTATATCAATCCACGGGAACCATTGATCAGTATTTGTATTGTCGTTATTAACTTTGATAGGTGTTGACCAAGAAGTGCCGTTATCGGTTGACTTTACCAGCATGACATCAGCATCCCCGTTGACACTTTTACTAGCATAAACCACATAAATATAACCGGTAACTGGGTCAACGGACATTGAGGGATGGCTATTTACACGAATTCTATTACTTTTCAACTTATATCTATCAACGTCAAAAACACCAATCTGACTGACTGGCGCAATTTGTTGTTGAGAGGAAAAAGTTGCACCTCCATCGGTTGATTTTACAAATCCAATCCCAGTACAGTTTGGATTACCAATACTATAGGCTATATATATTTCACCGTTATTTCCTGTTACGGGTATTACGCCTAGAAGAGACTGACTGCCGGAGATTATTGCAACCTCTTGCGAGAAATTTACCCCTCCATCAGTAGATTTTGAAAATTCCATTGTAGTTTGATTTTTATTCCATACTACGTAAATATTATTTTTGTATTGACTACTAATATGCTTGTCTATTGCAATAAAGGATTTATCTGCATCTGCAGAGGCTTGTAAGTCAATCCTTGTTTGCCAAGTTTGTCCTTTATTGACTGATTTTTGAACATAAATTTTATTTGTTCCTGCTTCGACATTGTATATATAACATAAGAATACATTTCCGTTAGCATCGTATGCTACAGAAGGGTCGACATCATATTCCGAATTTAGGACCTCATTTCTATTCCACGTGGTTCCTCCGTCTATTGAGGATAAGGTACCTACCTTTGTCGTGTTGTCACCGGTTAATGTCATTGTGCAAGCAGTTAGATTGTTCGAATTAGTTGGGTCAATTGCAATTGAACATTCAGCTTTCTGATATGTCCCTTGCGTAATTTGAACTTTGGTGCCAATGCTTTGAGGAAAAATCTCCGATACAATAGATAAGGTGAAGACTGTTACAGTGATTATTAATTGACAGTATTTCATAAATCCTCCCAGTATAAAATTGATAACTATGTTATTGTTTTTATCATTTTAAATTTTTCATAACTAACAATATTGCTTTGTCGCTTCCTCCAGCTGCGACCATTATTCTTTTCTTATAGTCCATTGAATAAAACAATCCTTGTGCTGCTTCTGGATAAGTTTTCCAATTAGTTCCGTTATAATGCCCTACCAACCCAAAATCCCCTACTACAAATACATCATTTTTAGCATTTCCTCTTACTCTTCTTGTATAGGTTAATGGTAAACTTGTTTGTTCAATCCAAATACGGTGCTTCTTAATATAAACTCCCCCACCACATGAAAAGATACTATTGGTATCATCAAACCAGATTGAATGAGTTCTCCTGCTGTTTACCCACTCAACTTGTTCTACTTTGCTTCCATTTATTTTTAGTATTTTGTGTTCACCATCTGATGCTACGTTTGATGCGCTGCACATTATTGTCTGTCGACCTTCATTGTCAGTTCCCCAAATATCTTGTATATCGACACTTGTTCCGCTTTCTATCTTGTGAAGACTGCCATTTGAGTAATTAATAATTAATCCGTTGCGTCCTACAAACCAAACATTACCTTTGCCGTCACTCCATATTTTTGTAGCTCCTTCTGCCCCAAGCATATTATAATATGCAGTCCATCGGTTGCCGTCATAATGGAAAACGGTACCTGCCGATAGCCATATGTCATCTTTATTATTAGCAAATACCGCTGAACCTATTGCATTCAAGCTATCTCCGCCGGATCCTGGGGGAAAAAATTTAAGGCGCATAAAATGCCAATTCTTCCCATTCCATCGCGCTAAACAATAGGGAGTCTGATTACTCTCACCAGTCGAATCACTCAAATAAATTTCACCTGCTGCATAAGCGAGTGTATCGTTTACGATAGAAACATCATATAATGTACTGCTGCCTACGCGGGCATCTCCAAACGTGTATGTCTGCCAGGTAAAGTTGTGGCTTGTTGTATCAAGTGTTGTTGCAACAACTTTATTGCTTTCTCCACCAAGCGGAGATAACCAGGCTTGGTATGTGTAACTTTTATTTGGTGTAAGCGTGCTGTCGTAAAGAGTTGTGTCGTTTGTTGTGAGAGTAAAACTAAATAAGTTATTGCCGTCTCTGGTTATGGTTATGCCCTTTGGCAAAGAAACATTGTTTGCACTTAGTTTCAGCCACGCTTCAGTACAAGAAACTTCCGCTGAAAGAGTTAAGCTGTTATTCACCGGTTCGTTAGGGGTATTGCAGCTTATCGTTAAAGCAGCAATAGCTAATATTTGCAATAAGAACGTTTGCTTTGTTTTCATTTTTTTCTTTTTTATTTGAAATTTTAAGGTAATTAGAAGTGAGGTCTCCCACCATTTTTTTGGATTACTCATTAACCCGCAATAATCACACCACAAAAAAAATATTGTTTTCATCTTTCTATCTAACTTTTATGTTATACAAAAAGTTATTAAAGGTAAAACTTACATCACAACAAGAATTTTTTTCATCAACATCTCAAAAAGAATTTAGTAAACATTTTCTAAAAAACTATTAGTAGAACTACTAAACTTTTGGGTGCGTAGTGGGAAATCTAACCAAAAAACAAATGGAGAATATTTTTTACACTTAGCATTAATATTTGTAGAGACGAGAGTCTCGACGGGTATCCCGTCTCTACGGTAGTCAATTTTTGTAGGTCGAACCTGTCCCGCACTACTAAGCGGGAACTCTGTTTCGACAAATAATAAGTTAGTGATACACAACGTCGATTCAGAGAATCGACCTACAATTCAATTGCATCACTGCACTTTGCTAACGGCTCGCTCCGCGGTCCAAGGCCGTTTGTATTGGTGGCTCTCACTCTGTAAAACACTCTTACTCCTTTCGGAACTTCTTCAGTTTCACCTCTGTATAGGTAAAGCGTTCTAATTCCCCACAAAAAAGGTTTTTCCCCATATTTTTCTTATCCCAAAGGCAATTCTTTAAATCTTTGTTAGAACGCCATTTTTAACTAAATTTGCCTTCACTTTTTTAAGGATTCTATGATTTCGAGCATGACAGGTTACGGCAAGGGGAGCGCCAGTAAAGACGATTTAACCATCGAGACTGAAATCAAAAGCGTAAACAGCCGTTATCTCGATCTCTCGCTTCGGCTTCCTAAATTCCTATTGAGTAAAGAATTTGAGATTAGGGAAAAAATAAAAAGCAGAATCCGGCGCGGCAAAGTTTATGTTTCCGTTACGGTCCGCAAAGGTGAGTTTGAAGAAAGATTTAACGAAGTCGATCCGGCAGGTATTAAGTTCGTTGTAAATCTCTTAAGCGAAATTAAGAAATCGGCAAAGATACGCCAGTCACTGGCTTTAAGCGATCTACTCCTTTTCCAGAACATGCTTTTTAAGGATGACAGCGAACAGGCAAGCGAAGAGTTTGCATTGGTGCTGCAATCTATTGATGCCGCAATTGACGAGCTGAACAAAATGAGGGACGCTGAAGGCAGCGAACTTGAAAAAGATCTCCGCAAGCGAATTAGTTTGATAGACGAAGCTGTATCAAAGGTCGAAAAAGGATCTGATGGAAGCGTTAAGCAGTACTTTGATAAGCTGAAAGAGAAAGCAAAAAGTTTGATGTCTGAGCTTTCCAATAATGAAGACCGACTGAACATGGAGCTGGCTATACTTGCAGAACGTTCCGACATAACTGAAGAATGTGTCCGGCTGCGCAGTCACATGAAGATGTTTATTGAAACGCTGCTGAAACCGGAAGATGCGGGACGCAGATTGAATTTTATACTTCAGGAAATGAACAGGGAAGCAAACACGATTAACAGTAAAACCGTTTCTTCTGAAATTTCGCACAATGGAATTTCGATAAAGGAAGAGATTGAAAAAATTCGTGAACAAATTCAAAACATTGAGTAGAACTTGGCAGTTAATAAAGCGCAACTTTTTGTCTTTTCCGCTCCAAGCGGTTCCGGTAAAACTACCATCGTTAGGGAAGTATTGAAATGTTTTCCCGGTTTTGTTTTTTCAATTTCCGCAACTACCAGGAAAAGAAGATCGACAGAAAAAAACGGCGTTGATTATTTTTTTATGTCCGAAGATGAATTCAAGCAGAAAATCGATAACGGCGAATTTGTTGAGTGGGAAAAGTTTTACGACTATTACTACGGCACAATCAAACGATTGATCGACGAGAATATTGAAAAAGATTTGTGCACTGTTTTCGAAGTTGATGTAAAGGGAGCGTTAAACATAAAAGAAGCTTATCCGAATTCCGTGCTGATTTTTATTGCACCACCGAGCATTGAAGAACTGAGAAAAAGATTAATTGAAAGAAACACCGAGACAGAAGAAGATTTAAGAAAACGAATTGAACGCGCTGAGATGGAATTGGATTTTAAAGATAGATTTGATTATGTAGTTTCCAATATCGATTTAGAGCTTGCAAAAAAAGAAGTTAAGAAAATAATAGAGAAAGAAAGATCAAAGGAGGTAGTAAGTGGCAATTAGACCTATAAACTTGGCCAAGATTAAGGAAAAAATTCCTAATCTTTATGAGGGTGTCGTTGTTATTGCTAAAAGAGCCAGAAAGATTAACGACGATAATAAGCTGGAGTTTAATACGCTCACCAGCACAATGAACGCCGGTCACGAAGAGGAATTTGAGGACAGAGAAAATCCCGAGCAAATGAAATTGTCCTTGGAATTCGAAAAACGTGAAAAACCGCATATTCAAGCTAGCCAGGAACTTCTTAAAGGCAATATTGAATATCGCTACAAAGTAGAAAAAGAAAAATAATTTTCGATTTCAGTTGTTTAAAGCGGAGAACTTTGAAGTTTCTTCGCTTTTATTTTTTTTCAAACCGCATTCTTGTTTAAGAAAATTTTTGCTAAATTCTCCTTCGAAGTCTGTCGGTCAATCCGCCGATCCAAAAATTAAAATGGTTCTAAATTGATTTCACAGCAAAAACCATTAATCGAATCGCTCAAAGATCAGCAAGAAATTTTTGGCGATTTACTTTTTGAGGAGATTCAAACCAAATCGGCAACCGACCTTCCAGAGGAAACTATCAGCATGAAAAGTTCGAAAAAGATAGAAGTTGAATTGAACAATAATTTATTCCAAGAAGATTTTCAGTCGGCAAAATCTCTCAAAGAACTGGATTCGTTGATTCATGATTGCCAGAAATGCGCATTGGGCAAGACAAGGAATAAATTTGTCTTCGGCGTCGGCAATCCCAACGCAACAGCAATGTTGATTGGTGAAGCACCGGGGGCAGATGAAGATGCTCAAGGCGAACCGTTCGTGGGCAGAGCCGGAAAATTGTTGAACGACATTTTGAAAGCCCTCGACATGAAGCGGGAAGAAGTTTACATAGCGAATATTTTAAAATGCCGTCCGCCTAATAACCGCGACCCGCTTCCTTCGGAAGAAGACACATGCAAACCTCATCTTCTTAAACAAATCGAACTAATCAAACCGAAAATTATTTTATGTTTGGGAAGAGTTGCGGCAAATGCTTTACTCGGCAAAAAATTATCTTTGACTGATCTTCGTGAAAACATTTATGATCTTGACGGAATAAAAGTTTTTGCAACTTATCATCCGGCTGCTCTGCTTAGAAATCCGCACTGGAAAAGAGGGTGCTGGGAAGATTTTAAGAAATTCAAAAAATTGTATGACGAACTGAGTGTAAACTAAGATGGCAAAGCGTACAGTAAACAGAACCGGCGGGAAAGAAAATTTTGACATTGAGAAATTAAAATCTTCAGCCAAACAACCGCCGGCAGCGACAGAAGTTGAAATGTCTGTTCTTGGCGCAATGTTAATTGATGAAAGTGCTGTTCCAAAAGCCGTCGAAGTACTAAAACCGGATTCGTTTTTTGATAAGAAGAACCGCACTGTTTTCGAAGCAATGTTTTCGTTGTACGAAGCAAACGAACCGATTGACACGGTCTCAGTTTATGAAGAATTAAAAAAATCCGGCAAAGTTGATGCAGCCGGAGGCGCCGTTTACTTGAGCAAATTAACGCAGGACGTTTCATCGGCTGCTAACATCGATTATCATGCTCGCGTTGTTTTGGAAAAATGGATTCTTCGCCAGCTCATCAGCGCTTCAATGACAATTGCTAATTCGGCATACGATGGAAACGAAGATGTTTTCGATCTGCTCGATGCAGCCGAAAGTAAAATATTTCAAATTTCTGAAGAGGGAATTAAAGAATCATTCAAGTCGATGGATAAGGCGGTAAAAGAAGCGCTCGAATTAATTGAAGCGATTCATTCCAAACACATTTCCATGTTTTCCGTTCCGTCGGGATTTCTTGAATTGGATGATCTTCTCGGCGGATTCCAGAAATCGGATTTGATAATTGTTGCTGCGAGACCTTCAATGGGAAAAACAGCCTTCGCAATGTCTGCTGCACGCAACGCAGCCATCGACCACGGTGTTCCGATTGGAATTTTCAGTCTTGAAATGTCAACCATTCAGCTTGCAACAAGATTGATCTCTGCCGAGGCACGCATCAACGCGCACAATGTTAGAACAGGCAAGTTCAGAGCTGAAGACGGTGCAAAGATCAGCCGGACGGTTCATAAGTTAAGCAAAGCGCCGATATATATAGACGATACGCCGGCAATTTCAATACTTGAACTTAGAGCCAAAGCGCGACGATTAAAAAATGAAAAGAATATTGGAATGATTGTTATTGATTATCTTCAACTGTTGAGTTCATCATTCCACATGGAAAGCCGCGAGCGGGAAATTTCTACAATATCAAGGTCACTCAAAGCATTGGCAAAGGAGTTGAACATTCCGGTTATTGCGCTTTCGCAGTTGAACCGGCAAGTTGAAGCGCGTACCGATAAGAAACCAATGCTTTCGGATTTGCGCGAGTCAGGTTCAATCGAACAAGATGCCGACGTTGTTCTGTTTTTATATCGTCCGGAAGTTTATAACATCACACAGTATTCCGGCGGAGATATGAACGGTGAATCCACAGAAGGTGTTGCCGAAGTTATTGTCGGCAAGCAGCGTAACGGTCCCATCGGTGACGTTAAACTCCGGTTCATGAAAGATTATGCAAAGTTCGAAAATCTGGAACGATTCAGACAGCAATTACCGGCTCCAGCAGAACAGATTGAAGCGGCAGAGGATTTTCCTATATGAAAAAATATTTTCTGCTGCTGCTGTTTCTCGCGTCAAATGTTTTTTCTCAAGCGGTCTATACTCAAGCCGACGTTGATGTTTGCAAATCCAAGTTTGAATTGGCTGTAGAAAAAAATCTTTCCAAACTTCCAATCAATGAAGTGATTATTGCTATCGCGAAAAGTTTTATCGGAACTGATTATGCGCCAAACACTCTGGAAAAAGATGAGAAGGAAAATTTGGTAATTCATTTAACCGGTCTTGACTGCTACACGTTCTTGGAAAGTTCTCTCGTGTTGGCGCGATGCATCAAAGAGGGAAAGACCTCATTTCAAGATTATGAAAACGAGTTGACCAAGATTCGTTATCGTAATGGAAAGATCGACGAGTATCCGTCGCGTCTTCACTATTTCTCCGATTGGATTTACGATATGAACAAACGGGGCATCGGGAAAGATATTACAAAAGAAATTGGCGGTGTGCCTTACAACGAGAAAATTGATTTCATGACTACACATGTCAATTCATACAAGCAGTTGAAAAATAATCCGAAGTTTGTGGAAGAGATTGCTAAAATTGAAAAACAAATTTCATCCAGAAAATATTATTACGTACCGCAAGACAAAATTGCCGATGTTGAAAACAAAATTGAAAGCGGCGACATAATCGGCATAACGACAAACGTTCCCGGTTTGGATATAGCTCACACCGGCATTGCGATTAGAATGGACGACGGAAGAATTCATCTGCTTCACGCGCCGAATGTAGGTTACAAAGTTCAAATCACGGAAAAACCGCTGGCGGATTATATAAAAGGAAATAAGAAACAAACTGGAATAATGGTTTTACAACCAGAAGAACCTGTAAAGTAGAATTCTCAATTCTCAATTATTTTTTCACCAGACTTAAAAGAGTTTTAATATTTTCCAAATCTTCCTTCTGTTCTTTACCTTTCGGTGTTTCTAGAATCTTCGGCACCTTTTCCAACTTCTTATCGTTCATGATATTCGTAAAACCTTCTTTGCCGATGAACCCTTTGCCGATGTGATCGTGACGGTCCACACGCGAGCCCAATTCTTTTTTGCTGTCGTTCATATGAATGCAGTTCAGTAAATCCAAACCGATTACGTCGTCGAATTCCTTGATAACTTTTTTATATTCTTTTGGGTCTTTGATATTGTAACCAGCAGCAAAAATGTGAGCGGTATCTATGCAGACACACATACGCTCTTTCTCGTCAACCATGTCAATTATTTTTTTTAGCTGTTCGAAACGATACCCAAGCGCATTGCCTTGCCCTGCGGTGGCTTCCAACATGCTTTTAACTTTGTAACCTTTGGTTTGTTCATGCGCTATATTCAACGACTCGGCGATTATCTTAAGTCCTTCTTCTTCACCTTGTCCGCCATGCGAGCCGGGATGAAAATTCAAATACGGAATTTCAAGAAGCTCACACCGCTTCAGTTCATCAAGAAATGATTTGCGCGACTTTTCCAAATTCTCCGGGTCTTTTGCGCAGAGATTTATCAAATATGAATCGTGAGAAACTATTGCTTTGATACCAGATTTACTTTTTTTCTCTTTGAATGCATTTATTTCTTTTTCAGTTAGGTCTTTTGAAAACCAGCGGTTGTTGTTCTTGGTAAAAAGCTGAATTGCCGTAAAGCCGAGCGATTCGCCGCCGTCAATTGCGGAATCAACTCCACCGCTAACGAAAACGTGTGCACCAAGTAAATGTTTCATAAAATTCCTTTCATCTAAGATGAAATTTTATTTTTCAATTAAAGATAATATTATTGCCATGAATAATTTATGGAATGAGAATCATAGATGAAAATTTTTATCACCGGCGGAAGCGGCACACTTGGACAATATTTGAATCTTGAATTGAACAGGAAACACGATATCCTTACCCAGTTCAATTCCAACTTAGGAAATTGCGGCTCATTTAATTTCGTAAAGCTTTCCATAGAAGATTATAGCAAGTTGGAGAAAGTGTTTTTGTCGTTTAAACCCGATGTTGTGATTCACACTGCATCGGTTTCAAATGCCGAGAAAGCTGATCGTCTGGCTGCGGATGTCGTTTACGATATAAATGTTAACGCAACTCAATACATAGCGGAGCTGTGCGACCGATACAACGCGAAATTGATTTACACTTCTTCGGATTTGGTTTATGCCGGTTATCGCGGTTCTATGCTGAAGGAAGATTCGAAACTCATTCCGGTTTCGTTGTATGCCGAAACAAAATTGATGGGTGAAGTTAAAATACAACAGACGTTCGGTAACTACATAATTCTGAGAATGGCTCTCATGTTCGGATTGGGACTGAACCACTCGCGGAATCATTTTCATTTCATGTCCGATGAATTACGTAGCGGTAAGGCGGTAAAACTTTTCACTGATCAGTACCGCACACCGCTTGCTTTGAAAGAGGCGGCAAGAATAATCTCGGAATTGATTGAGAGAAATATTTCCGGTGAAGTTATAAATCTTAGCGGAAGTGATAGACTTTCTCGGTATGAGTTGGGTGAAATGTTTTGCGAGGAAGCTGGGTTCGACAAAAATCTTTTGATTGCAGCAACTATGGATGAAGCCGGCGTTTCATACAAAGTTGTGGATGTTTCTATGAACATCGATAAAATGAAATCGTTGGGCATCAAGCCGAAAACGGTGCGGGAATCTTTAAGAGAAATTATTTTGAATAGCATATAGTCAGACTAACTCTCTGCGTCTCCCAGTGTATTCTCTGTGTCTCTCTGTGAAACAAAAACATTACACAGATCTCCACAAAGAAGCACAGAAGAACTGAATGAGGTAAAAGAAAAACCGCAAAGAACGCGGAGTGAAAAATAAATCACAGAGAGCGCAAAGAATAATCTATCTCAGTTTATCGAGTTTAGATTTTAACAATTCATTCACAATCTGCGGATTGGCTTTGCCCTTCATCTCTTTCATGATCTGTCCGACGAAGAATCCAATTACCTTATCCTTGCCGCTTAAAAACTCTTCAATTTGTTTTGGATTGGCTGCAAGAATTTTATCGATTGCAATTTCAATTTCTCCCGTATCGCTTATCTGAACAAGATTTTTCTCTTTTACAATTTCGTTCGGAACTTTATTCGTCTTCAGCATTTCCGGGAAAATGTCTTTCGCAATCTTGCCGCTGATGGTTTTTTCGTTGATCAGCTTAATTAACTTGCCAAGATTCTCCGGTGAAATTGGAAATTGGTTGACGGGAATTTTTTCATCGTTTACAACTTTCAAAACGTCGGTCATTACCCAATTGCTTGCCGACTTGTAATCATCCGTTACGGTTAACACGTTTTCATAATAGTCTGCAAGTTCGCGTGAGGAAGTTAAAATTTCAGCGTCATATTTGGGCAGAGAATATTTTTCAATAAACCGGTTTCTTCTATTTTCCGGCAGCTCTGGCATTGTCGAAGCAATTCTAACACGCCATTTCGAATCAACAATAATAGGCATCAGATCAGGATCGGGAAAGTATCTGTAGTCGTGAGCTTCCTCTTTGCTGCGCATCGGTTTTATCATGTTTGAATCGGCATCCCACAATAAAGTCTGCTGAATTATTTTTCCGCCGTCTTCAATGATCTCAATCTGTCTTTCAATTTCACTTTCAATTGCTCTTTCAACATTGCGGAAAGAGTTCATGTTCTTCACTTCTGTCTTCGTTCCGAATTTCTCTTCACCTTTCAAACGAACGGAAACGTTTGCATCGCAGCGTAAAGAACCTTCTTCCATGTTGCCGTCGCAAACTCCGAGATAGGTAACAATTTGTTTCAGCTTGGTTAAGTATAAATATGCTTCCTCCGCAGTTCGGAGATCGGGCTCGCTAACAATTTCCATTAGAGGTGTGCCGCATCGGTTTGCGTCTATCTTTGTGTCCGTGCCTTGATCATGAATAGATTTGCCGGCGTCCTCTTCCATGTGAATTCTTGTTATGCCGATTTCTTTTCGTGAACCGTCTTTGAATTCGATAGAAATTTTTCCGTGTTCGCAAATAGGTTCTTCATACTGCGAGGTTTGATAACCTTTTGGAAGATCGGGATAGAAATAATTTTTCCGTGCAAAGATCGATCTTTCATTAATCGCGCAGTCGGTTGCAAGTCCCATGAGAACGGTGTACTCAACAACTTTTTCATTCATCACCGGAAGTACGCCGGGATGCCCAAGACACACGGGACAAACATTTGTATTCGGTGGAACACCAAACTTCGTTGAGCATCCGCAGAAAATTTTAGTTTCCGTAAGAAGTTGTGCGTGAACTTCCAAACCGATTACGGCTTCGTACTTTGAATTCATGGGTCACAAATGATTGAAATTACTGGGGCGAATATAACTAATTATCGGTTGTTCTGAAAAATTTCACTACGGCTTCTGATGATTCGTCGCTAAAATATTTTACTTTGTAACTATAATTATTCATTTTTAAAATGATTTCTTTAGGAGAAGAGAATGTTTCTAGATGTATTGGTTTTTGCAGCTCATCCAGACGACGCCGAACTTTCTATGGGCGGGACAATCGCAAAGATGTGCGGCGGCGGACTTAAAGTTGGCGTCATAGATTTAACAAAAGGTGAGCTGGGAACAAGAGGCTCTGCCGAAACGCGAAAGAGTGAAGCGCAAAACGCCGCAGAGATTTTGAAACTTACCATACGAGAAAATCTTGGTTTCAAAGACGGAAGCGTGAAGCCGATTGATGAATATAAAAAAATTGTCATTTCAAAAATCAGAAAGTATCAGCCCAAGATTATTTTTGCGCCTTATTTTAACGACCGACATCCGGATCACATTGGCGCCAGTCAATTGGTTAAAGAGGCTATGTTTTTTTCTGGACTCCAAAAAATTTCTACAGAAGATAACGGCAAAAAACAATCGGCGTACCGCCCGCAAAAGCTTTTTTATTATATGCAGACGTACGAATTTAAACCATCGTTTGTGGTTGACATAAGCTCAACCTTTGAAACAAAGATGGAAGCAGTGTGGGCATATAATACTCAATTTCACAATGCCGAAAGCCGCGAACCCGAAACATTCATCAGCACGCCGAACTTCATAAAATTCATTGAATCGAGAGCGCAAAGTTTCGGTTTCAAAATTGGCAAAGATTACGGCGAACCGTTTTTCTGTGAAGAGGAAATTGAATTTGATCTGCTGAACATGCTTAAGCAGGGAGACAAAAAGTGAAAGTAGCTTTTCTCGGAACCGGTTTGATGGGCGGATTGATGGTGAAACGATTACTTGAAAAAGGGAATTAAGAAAAATCTTTCAGAGCTTGACTACGCAGCTCTTTACGAGGTTATTCGTTCCAGAAAATAAATTGAGGTTACCGTGATTAAGTTGAAACCATTTCAAGTAAAGTGGTTGGGACTTTTAGCCGGCGTAGTCTGCTTGTTATGCGTTCTTATGTTTGCAAATTTCGGGGCTGAATATCAGAACGCAAAGATTGTTGCGGCAATTGCAGTGCTGATGTCGGTCTGGTGGATTACAGAAGCAGCGCCGCTTTCAGTCACATCTCTTATCCCGCTTGTTCTATTTCCTCTCTTCGGCGTTGTTTCCGGCGCAGTTACCGCAGAATCCTATATGAACTCAACTATAATTCTGTTCATGGGCGGATTCATTATTGCCATCGCAATGGAAAAATGGAATTTGCATAAACGTATCGCGTTGAAAGTGATAAAGATTTTTGGAAGCAGCCCGTCAAAAATTATTTTAGGATTTATGGTTGCCGCCGGTTTTATCTCGATGTGGATTTCCAATACTGCAACTTGTTTGATGATTTTACCTATCGGTCTCGCAATAATTTATAAGGTTGAAAACGAATTTGGCGAGGAGAAGAGCGTTAATTTTTCCAAATCTCTTATGCTTGCAATTGCTTATGCGAGCTCAATCGGCGGAATTGGAACATTTATTGGGACGCCGCCGAATTTAATTTTTCAGCGCATGTACGCAATTAATTTCCCAAATAATCCGCAGTTAAAGTTTGGAGAGTGGATGATCTTTGCCGTTCCTCTTGCCATTGTGATGACGATAATAGGCTGGCTGGTTCTAACAAAAGTTATCTTCAAGTTAAATGACAATCTTGTTCTCGATAAAAAAATAGTTGAAGAAGAATACCAAAAGTTAGGTAAGATAACCTATGAGGAGAAGGCGGTTCTTTACGTCTTCGTTTTAACATCATTATTATGGATTTTCAGAAGCGATCTAGAATTGAGCTTTGTAAAAATTCCCGGCTGGTCGGGATTATTTTCATCATCAAATTTAATTGACGATAGCACCGTCGCTGTTGCCATGGCGCTTGCATTATTTCTTATTCCACGTAAAAACAGAAAAGATGAACACAATTTTATTCTTAGCGGCGACGCAATAATGAAAGTGCCTTGGGATATCGTTCTTTTGTTCGGCGGAGGATTTGCTCTTGCAGAAGGATTTGTTCAAAGCGGTTTATCACAATTTATTGGACATGAGTTCGCAGCGTTAAAAGGATTTCCTTTCGTTGCGCTTATCTTTATACTTTGTACAATAATAGTTTTTTCAAGCGAACTTACATCTAACACGGCACAAACCACAATCATACTTCCGATACTTGCTTCGTTGGCAAAAGAACTCGGCGTTAATCCGTTATCAATAATGATTCCGGCAACGCTTTCAGTCTCTCTTGCTTTTATGCTTCCTGTTGGAACTCCTCCCAATGCAATTGTGTTTAGCAGTAAACGGCTGAAGGTTTGGGATATGGTCAAAGCCGGCTTTATGTTAAATATAATCGGAATAATATTAGTTACTATTCTTGCTTATTTATTGTTCGATTAGAATCTGTCTCTGTGATATGCATCTAATAAATAAACTAAAAAAGGTTTAGTCATGGCATATTTTAATTCTAAAACTATCAACGGCACATTTGAGGAAGCCATTGCAAAGGTAACCGATGAGCTGAAAAAAGAAGGCTTCGGCGTGCTTACCGAAATCGATGTGAAAGAAACGCTGAAGAAAAAATTGGATGTCGATTTCCGAAAGTACAAAATTCTCGGTGCGTGCAATCCGCCTTATGCGTATAAAGTGCTTCAAGCGGAAGAAAATATCGGCGTGCTTTTACCGTGCAATGTTGTAGTTCAAGAAAAAGAAACCGGAAAGATCCAGGTGAGCGCTGTTAATCCGATGGAATCTATGCAGGCTGTTGGTAACGAATCTCTTGGAGCTGTTGCGAGCGAAGTATCAGCCAAGCTGGTGAAAGTTTTGGAGAGTCTTTAAAAACAAAAACGCCTGAGATTTCTGTTCAAGTTCTTTCAGGCGCTTTTATAAACAACTTCTAATCTATGACTCAATAATGGTTACTTGAACCATTTGATCACCCTGCTCGATTTCATCTACAACATTTATTCCGTTAACAACTTTTCCAAACACAGTGTGCTTGCCGTTCAAGTGCGGCTGCGGCGAATGAGTTATGAAGAACTGGCTGCCGTTTGAGTTTGGTCCCGCGTTTGCCATCGAGATAACGCCGCGTTCATGTTTCAACGGATTGTTTTTCAACTCATCTTCAAATTTATAACCCGGTCCGCCTCTTCCTGTGCCAGTCGGATCGCCGCCTTGAATTACAAAATCACTTATCACGCGGTGAAAACTTACGCCGTCGTAAAAACCTTCCTTGGCAAGAAAGACAAAATTATTAACCGTCATCGGCGCGTGTTCAGGATAAAGTTCTATTTCAATTATTCCTTTGCTGGTGTTCATTGATACCGTGTATTTCTTTTTTGGATCGATCTGCATTTCCGGCGGTTTGTTCCATTGTTTAGCTGACATGAATTGTCTCCATCGTTTTATTTTTGAAATGAAATTTTAAAATCTCTGTTTTATTAGGTTGAATTCTGCTTACTACCGCGTTAATTTTTTGTACTTCACTCTGTGCGGAACATCTGCATCCTTGCCCAAACGTTCTCTTCTGTTTTCCTGGTAATCAGAAAAGTTTCCTTCGAACCAAATAACTTTACTGTCTCCCTCGAAAGATAAAATGTGCGTGCAGATTCTATCGAGGAACCAGCGGTCGTGACTGATAACAACAGCGCATCCGGCAAAGTTTAGCAAACCTTCTTCGAGCGCGCGCATCGTGTTGACGTCAAGATCGTTTGTCGGTTCATCAAGAAGAATTACGTTGGCGCCGGCTTTTAATGCAATTGCAAGATGAACTC
Source organism: Bacteroidota bacterium (assembly GCA_021820065.1). Lineage (GTDB taxonomy): Bacteria > Bacteroidota > Ignavibacteria > Ignavibacteriales > Melioribacteraceae > Fen-1258. Next base: position 18,208 of record JAKAEE010000013.1, read on the forward strand.
TATTTCGTTCGCCGCCAGAAAGTACGCCGACTTTTTTCTGTTGATCTGCACCGTTGAAGTTGAATTGACCGACGTACGCACGGGAATTGACCTGTCGTTTTCCGAGGTCGATTACTTCGCTGCCGCTGGAAATCATTTGCCAAACTGTTTTGTCGGGATCGAGTATGTCGCGGCTTTGATCGACGTACGCAAGCTTAACTGTGTCGCCGATTTTGAATGAACCGGAATCCGGCTTTTCCTGTCCAACAATCATTTTGAATAATGTAGTTTTGCCCGCGCCATTCGGACCGATGACGCCGACAATCCCGCCTGGCGGCAGTTTGAAATTCAAGTTTTCAAAAAGAAGTTTATCGCCGTAACTTTTTGAAACGTTTTCCGCTTCGATCACTACGTTACCGAGACGGGGACCGGCTGGAATGTAAATTTCCAAATCTTTCTGCCGCTTCTCATTTTCTTCGTTAAGCATTTCTTCGTAAGAACTGATCCTTGCTTTCGATTTTGCGTGTCTTCCGCGCGGAGACATTTTAATCCATTCCAATTCGCGCTGTAAAGTTTTCTGGCGGTCGGTTTCTTTTTTCTCTTCTTGCAGCAAGCGGTTCTGCTTTTGATCGAGCCATGATGAATAATTTCCTTTCCATGGAATTCCTTCGCCGCGGTCGAGCTCCAAAATCCATCCGGCAACGTTATCAAGAAAATATCTGTCGTGAGTAACAGCAATAACGGTTCCTGCGTAACGGTTAAGTTCTGCCTCGAGCCATGCAACAGTTTCGGCGTCAAGATGGTTTGTAGGTTCATCGAGAAGAAGAATGTCCGGCTTGCGCAATAACAAACGGCACATTGCAACGCGCCTTCTTTCTCCGCCGGATAAAACTTTCACAGGCGTATCAGGCGGGGGACAGCCGAGCACATCCAGAGCCATTTCTAATTTTGAATCCAGATCCCATGCGTCAATCGCATCAAGTTTCTCCTGAACCTTGGCTTGTTTTTCTATCAGCGCGTTCATTTCATCGCCGGTCATTTCTTCGCCGAACTTCGCATTGATCTCATCGTACTGATGAAGAAGGTCCACAACTTCCTGAACGCCTTCTTCCACAATTTGCTTTACGGTTTTGTCATTATCTAGTTTTGGTTCCTGTTCAAGCAGACCGATTGTGAATCCGGGTGATACAGCAGTTTCACCATTGAAATCTTTATCAACTCCGGCAAGAATTTTTAGAAGCGAACTTTTGCCGGAACCGTTTAAACCCAGCACGCCGATCTTTGCGCTATAGAAATATGAAAGGTAAATGTCTTTTAGAATTACTTTTTTATCGTAATACTTGCTAACGCCTATCATCGAATAGATGATTTTATTTGGTTCGATTGCCATAATCCGTCGGAAATTTTGTTAATAATGAATCAAATATATAAATAAAAACAGTTACCCTATTATTAACAATAAAATAACTTCCCTCGTAAAATTATATTGCTTAGATTATAATTTAGATGGACAGACTTTTAATTCGTCAACCCAAACTAAACAAGAGGTAGGTATGAAAATTCTTCACCGTTTACTTGTAGTAGCACTTATTACAGTTTTAAGTTTTATAATCCCTGCTTGCGAGCAAACCCCAACTGGACCCGTATCCAATACCCAAGAATTATCTTCCCCGCAACACTCATCATTGAAAAAAGTAACAGTGATGGAAAATTTTGAAGCGGGAACCAAAACATCATACGCCGTTGGCGATGTCGTGTTTTCTTCGGGTACATGGACATTGAACGATGCTTTGGTTGGAACCTCTACAAGTGATCCTAAAAATGGAACTAAAAGTGTCCGTACACGCAACAGCGGCAAAATTACCATGAAATTTGATCGTACTGACGGTGCAAGTACTGTGACTGTAATGCACGCAAAATATGGAACAGATGCAAACAGTACATGGGGTTTGTGGTATTCAACAAATAGCGGCAGTACTTGGACTCAGGTTGGTTCGTCAGTTACAACTTCATCAACAATATTGCAAACAGCTTCTTTTACTGTAAACATAACAGGTACAATTCGATTTGAGATTCGTAAAACCGACGGCACAACCAACCGCGTTAACTTCGACGACTTTACAATTAATGATTATGTCCCTGTAACATATAACTTTGTAGAAAATTATGAAGCTGGAACAAAAACCAGCTATGCCGTTGCTGACGTAACTTTTGGTACAGGCGTTTGGCAATTAAATGATGCTTTGGTAGGAACATCCACAAGCGATCGAAAAGCTGGAACAAAAAGTATTCGCGTGCGCAACAGCGGCAACGTAACAATGAAGTTTGATAAGACTAATGGAGCTGCTAATGTTTCGGTAAAACACGCGAAGTATGGAACAGATGCTAACAGTACATGGGGATTGTGGTATTCAACAAATAGTGGAAGTACTTGGTCTCAGTCGGGTACATCGGTTACAACATCTTCCACGACTTTACAAACGGCAACTTTTGCTGTAAATGTATCCGGTACAATTCGATTTGAGATTCGTAAAACCGACGGCACAACCAGCCGTGTAAACTTTGACGATTTCTCTGTGGAAGATTATGCCGGAACAGGCGGCAGTGTAACCGAAATAGAACCAAACAATACGATAGCAACGGCTAATTCAATTCCAACGGTGCCGGCTACAAATACAGGTTATATAAGCACAACATCCGATGTTGACTACTTTTCTGTTTCTGCAACTTCGGGTCAAATAATTTCGTCGGGATTGACAGTGCCTTCAGGCGTTGATTACAATTTGTATCTGCAAAATTCTTCCGGAACAACATTAGCAAGTTCAACAAATACTGGCAGTTCAACCGAAAGTATTACATATAATACAACTGTAGCTGGCTCTTACTACATATTGGTCTCATCAACATCTGGCAGCAGCACAACTTTAAACTATACATTAACCGCAAATGTTGTTAATGGAGTTGTAGATACAACTACTTCCACGAGCGTTCATCTTATAATGGGAAATCCTAGCGTGGCAGTTCATGATACAACATTTCCGACAAATTATTTGATGGAAAAACCGCAGTATGTTCTTTCATACAATCGTACTAAAGGAATACCGAATTGGACCGCTTGGCATCTAAACAGTTCTTGGCTTGGTTCCACACCTAGGCAAAATGATTTCCGAAATGATACCACACTGCCGGCAGGCTGGTATCAAGTTCTTGCAACCAGTTACAGCGGCAGCGGATATGACCGCGGACATATGTGTCCTTCTGCAGACCGTACACTAACCGTTGCAGATAACTCCGCAACATTTCTAATGACAAATATGATACCGCAGGCACCGAACAACAATCAAGGTCCTTGGGCAAATTTGGAGAATTACCTTCGTACACTTGTTACTGCAGGGAAAGAGTTATATATCTATTCAGGCGGTTATGGTTCGCAAGGAACAATCGATGCCGGTCATGTGAATGTTCCATCCCATACATGGAAAATAATAGTTGTACTTGATGATGGAACTAACGACTTGAGTCGTGTAACAACAACTACACGTGTAATTGCTGTTGATATGCCCAACAGCGATGCTCTTATCAGCAAAACTGCGGATTGGAAAACCTTCCGCGTTAGTGTTGATTATCTTGAAGGACAAACGGGATTTGATTTCCTTTCAAAAGTATCCACATCTATTCAAGCTGTTATAGAAAGTACTGTGGATAATCTATAAAATTAGTTTTTGCTAAAACGACAAAACCCCTTGCTAAAAGGGGTTTTGTTTTTCAATTCACAAAATCATTATTGTTTGTTGACGTATAAAGTTTGAGTAGGGTACGCGAATTCTATTCCGAGCTTTTCAAACTGCTCGTAAATCTCAAGATTAATTTTTTCCTGTATATCCATGTATTGTGTGTAATCTGCGCTCAAGATGTAATAGACAATTTCATAATTAAGTCTGGAGTTTTCGAAGCTTTGGAAATGTGCTCTGTCAAATTTTGTCAATTCTTGTTTTTCAATTATGCTCTTGATGGTACTCGGTATCAGCTTCAACTGTTTTGATTTGGTTTGATACGTAACGCCGATACTGAAAACAACTCTTCTCGTCTCCATACGTTTGTAATTGTGGAGTATTGAACTTGTGAGTTTCGAGTTGGCAACAATTAATTGTTCGCCGGATAACGAACGCACGCGTGTTGTTTTGATCCCTATTTTTTCAATCGTGCCGGCTTTGCCATCAAACGTTATAAAGTCACCGATTTCAACCGGACGGTCGAAAAAAATTACAAAGTAGCTGAAGAGATCGCCGAGAATTGCCTGTGCGGCAAGTGCAACCGCAATGCCGCTAATGCCTAGTCCTGCAACTATTGTTGAAATTTGAAAGCCGAGATTATCGAGAAGAAAAAGTAAGCCGATAATCCATATTACAAAATTCAAAAATGATAGAAGCGGTTTAAGTCTTTTACCGTCTTCACCGCCTCTTTTTTCTTCGAAATATTTGCCGAGAAAATAATCCAGCGCGGTTACGGAAAATCTGATAACGAAAATCGTCAGGAGTAATTCGTAAACCAATTCGATTATTTTATTGAAAGTTTTTCCGAAACTTAGAAACTCGAAGGCAACGTAAAGAGCGCCGAAGTAAAGTGCGGGTATCAAAAATCTGTTAACACTTTTGGCAATAAATTGCAGCCGCTTTCCGTTTCCGTCTCTTTTTTCCTTTTGAATTTTGGTCAGAACAATTTTCTTAATTACCTGAGTGACAATGATGGTAAGGATAATTACGGCTGCGGCAACTGTGTAATCATGTACGGTGTTTCCCCAGTATTTGGTTTCCCAAAAATTATTCATCGCGTTCCCTTCATTTTGCTTCTCAAAAATAGCTAATCATAGATAATGATTTTCGATCGATTTGATCATCGGAGAAAATCTTACGGTAAAATAAAACTGCAGACAATTGTTCTATCGGAAAGAACTTTTTTATCTACCCTTTTTTGGCTTTCTTTTGAACCCGTCCGATAAAACTCCTAGCGCCACAAGAGCGATGGCGAAAGCAACTCCGCCTTCATTCGGCGTAACTATTCGCGTTAATATTAATGCGGCTATAACAATACAAGCTGAAAGAAATATAATGCTGGCTAGTTTACCACTCATCTTTCCTCCGTTCTATCGGCAAGGTGGAATTTTCAAGAAAATTATATGACGACTCAATTACTCTTAAAGAATATCCGAATCCAACAAGTAAAAATCAAAGCTTTTTTGCTCCGATTACAATTTAACGAGATTTGTTTTTGAATAAAAGAGTGATCAGTTTCTAAAATTGATTTCTCAAGCAGCGCAAATAAAAAAGGCTGTCCCGATAGACAGCCTTCAAATTAAGAGACTAAGAAAATTCTAAAGTTTTTTTGCGTCTTCCAAAAGAACTTTGTACGAGTAGCCGTAACCAAAATCTTTGTTCACCGCAACTGTACCTTGCAGAGTAACAACGTCACCAACATTCAAGGTCTCGTTTGTTGTAACGGTTAAATCATAATCTGCGCCGTTGCTGGTTCCGTCTTGAATGTGAGCCCAGTTTTTGTTCATGATACCGTTGTTAACTTTTACGACTTTACCTTTTACTGTGACCGTTTTGTTCGCATAATTATTTATTCCGCCGAAAAGTTGAGCAACAGTAACACCGCCGGAGGCTTTATCAACACTTATATTTTGTTTTTCAATAGTAGGTTTTTGAGGCGTAGCTCTGATGGTTGAGGGAGAATTTACCGGAGGTATCTTGTTGATGTTATCAACGAACAAGATAGAATCGAATTTTCGTTTTAATTCTTTGCTCTCGAAGTTTTTCATTTCCATTGCTTTCTCGTAATACAATGTTTCGCCGGGTTTGGTGTCAACTGTTGATGCTGCAATCCAGTAATCCTTGTCGCCTTCCTTAGCATGGATGTAAGTATATCCGCTAACTTGAATTGCTTCTTGAACCAAAATCTGGTGAACATTCGGATTAGCTGCCGTCTGCGGTTTTTGTTCTTCCTTCTTTGAACAAGCCATCAAAACAAAAATCGTAAGAATCGAAATTATCATTAACTTAAAACGCATCCTGTTTTTCCTTTTAATAGTGTGAAAATTGCTGTGGCAAATATAAGAAAAAGAATTGCGGCGGTTGAATTGTTAGTTGGAATTTAAACTACACGCGTCGCAGTTACCGCATTCCGGTTCACCGGGGAAACCGAAATAATCCGAAATAAAAACGCGGCGGCACGTGACTGACTTAAAATAATTTACAACAGAGAGAAGTTTTTTATTGTCGCTGGTGAGTTTCTCTTTCAGATAGTGATCGTCATGAAGCTGGCGCGGAAGCTCATCTACTACTTTTAAATTTTTTGTTTCGATAGTGCCTTCAGTTACTCCGTAACGGTCCAGCATTGCTAAAACGGTTTCAACGCGAAAATCATTTCTGTCTTTGAAACTCATCTGCTCGCGTAAATAATCAACACCTTCCGCGTTCGCGCGCTCCAAATTATTCCGCAGAAGATCAAACATGCGCGCGTAATAGTCGGCACCCGGGTTTGCCCATTTTATAAATTCCATTTGGGTGTACAAATCCTGCTGGTTATATAAAAGCATGCAAAGTGAATCTTTCCCGTCTCTTCCGGCTCTGCCGATTTCTTGATAGTACGATTCAATTGAAGACGGAACCTCGGCGTGAATCACAAAACGAATGTCGGGTTTATCAATCCCCATTCCGAATGCGTTCGTTGCTAGGATTAAATTTATTTTACCGGAAAGAAAATCTCTTTGGGTTTGTTTTCGTTTTTGCGCATCAAGTTTTCCGTGATAGATGCCGTGCCGGTAACCTTTATCGCCAAGTATTTGAGAGTAGTATTCCAGCTTTTTTATCAATGCAAAATAAATTATTCCAGGACCGTTATACTTATCCAAGATTTTGTAAATCGCGTTCAAAGTTTCTTTCTCATCGTAAATATCCGCCGTTTCCAAGCGCAAGTTTGGGCGGTGAATCCCTTCGTGAAAAATTTTTATTTCACTTTTTTGAAATCCGAGTTTTGCAATAATGTCTTTCTGAACAGCCGGTGTTGCCGTGGCGGTGAGCGCGATTGTCAGCGGGTTGTTTAGCAGTTCTCTAAACTCGGCAATGCGTGAATAGTCCGGGCGGAAATCATGTCCCCATTCCGAAATGCAATGCGCTTCATCGACAGCCAGCATCGAAACGTTTGCAGTTTTAATCGCTTCAATAAATTCTTGTTTGCGGAATCTTTCCGGTGTTACATAGAGAAGTTTTATTTTTCCATCAACAAATTTTTTTAATCTTTCTTTTCTTCGTTCAGGCGCAACGGTTGAGTTGATAAATTCCGCCGGTATGTTTTTCTTCTTCAGCGCATCAACTTGGTCTTGCATCAAAGCAATTAGCGGACTTATGACGATTGTTCCGCCGTCAAACAGTAAAGCGGGGAGCTGATAACAGATCGATTTACCGCCGCCTGTGGGCATAAGCACTAAACAATGCTCTCGCTCATTGATCAAACGATTAACTATTCTTTCCTGTTCGCCGCGGAATGACGAATGACCGAAATAATTTTTTAGCGTTTCTAACGGATTCAGCATATCAGTTTATGAATTTGATGTTCAAATTTATGATTAATTGAGGAGAGTAGGAGAATTTTCATTAATATTCCGAAGTGAAATTATTAAGTAGGTGAAAAATTTGAGCAAAGTTATTCTCAGAAAGAACGAAGAGAGGAGAGTAAAGCATGGACATCTATGGGTGTTCAGTAATGAAATAGAGAAAAGAGTGGAGAGTGATGAATGTAGAATAATGAGCGGTGATATAGTTGAAGTGTATGATTTTAAAAACAATTTCATTGGGTGTGGGTTTTACAATTCCAACTCACTAATAGCCGTCCGCATTATTTCGCATGAAAAGGAAATTGATCTCGAGAAATTATTCAAGGAGCTGCTTCATCGCGCGTTTGAACTCCGCAAAACAGTTTATCCAACCCGCAATTCGTTCAGAATGGTTTTTAGCGAAAGCGACTTCTTGCCTGGGCTAATTGTTGACAAGTACAACGCTACATTTGTTCTGCAAGTTTATTCTGCTGGGATGGAAAGAAATTTGGAGTTAATAACAAAAATTCTGCAAGAAGATTTTTCCGCTCAAAATATTTTGACTAAGAATGAAGAGTACTTCCGCAAGCTGGAAGGATTGCCCGCTGAAGACAAAATATTATTCGGCGGCGTTAACGAAGAAATCATTTCCGACGGCACAGCAAAGTATAAAATTAATTTTTCAACGGGACACAAAACCGGATTTTATTTTGATCAATGTGATAACCGGCAATTCATCGGTCAATTTTGTAAAGGAAAAACTTTTCTCGATTGCTTTTGCAATTCAGGCGGATTCGGTCTTCATGCGGCACATGGCGGCGCGACTGAAGTTGCATTTGTAGATTCATCCGTTGAAGAAATAAAAAATGCCCGGCAGAATTTTGAATTGAATGAACTAACGTGCCGTGCAGAGTTTATCCAAAGCGATGTGTTTGATTATCTTGAACAATGCAAAGCTGAGAAAAAAACATTCGACATAATAAATTTAGACCCGCCGGCGTTTGCCAAAAGCAAAAAAAGTTTAACAAAAGGAATTAAAGGTTACGAAAAGTTAAACCGTCTTGCGATGGAACTGCTTAACGAGGGAGGATTACTTTTCACTTCGTCGTGTTCTTACCATTTGAAGGAAGAAATATTTTTGAATCTTCTCAGCAATGCGGCAATCAAAGCCGGCAAACAAATCCAGCTGTTTCATTTCAACAATGCTTCTATGGATCATCCTTCGCTTCCGGCAATGGAAGAAACGACCTATCTGAAATTTGCAGCAGTTAGAATTCGTTAAAAAAAATCCCGGCATAACCGGGATTAATTTTAACAATCGTTGCGACCGATCAATTTGTTTTTAACAATCCAATGGCGCTCAAAAGTCCGAACTGTTTGTAAACGTAATTTGATTCGGCGGCAATTTCATTATTCATTGCCTGCACATAATCTCTGTATGCCTGCTGCTGATCGATGAAAGTTGCCGAACCGATTACATACGAATCTCTTTTGATCGACCAAGTTTCTTTGGATGACTTCACGGCGGCTTTTGTCACGCTGAGTTGGAGTTGTGCGGTCTGCAAATCTATCACCGCATTTTTAACGTCGCTTTTAATTTGGCGTTCCAACGCAGCCAAATCTTCATTCGTATTTTCTATTTGCACTTGTGCAGATTGAATGGAGAAGTCGGTATTCCAGTGTGAGAAAATTGGAAAGTTCAACGACAAGCCAACGCTATAAACCTTTCTTGTGAACAAGTCGGATGGACTAGTAGAACTGGTTGACAAACTGTAATTGCCCGACAGACTGGGGAAGAGTCCGCTCTTCGCAATCGTTAACTGATATTCTGCGCTTGCTAATTTTGCTTTCTGACTTTGGTAATCGTTCCGATTGCTTAATGCTGTTTGATAAACGGTCTGCAAGTCATTCAAGTACTTCGAAACTTCCGGCAGGTAAGTGGAATCCATCTCGAAAGAATAATCTTTCAACACATCCTTGGATAAATAATTCAGCAAATTGATCTTCGCCTTTTCAAAATTATTTTTCGCCTGAAGGTATGCAAGCTGAGAGTTTGAAGTTTGATATTCTTGAGAGTAAAGATCGGCATTGGTTACCATTTTAAGATCATACATTTCCTTCACCTTATTTAGCATGTCGGCATTGTATTTCTGATCTTCCTGCTGAAAACTTAAAATCTTTTGGTCGTTGATAACGGTAACAAAAAGATTTACCGTTTGAAGAACAACATCTTGACGAAGTTTTTCCAAATCATATTTAGCAGATTGAAGATTATTTTTTTGCATGCTGATGTTGGTTAAGGTAGATAATCCGTCAAACAATGTTACATTGCCGCCGAGCGACAAGCTGTAATTTCTGGTATCGGTTTGCGAAGGACCTAAATTTTGCGCCTCGCCAAAGAAATTAACAACGCTTGTACCCTGACTGTTGCTTGTCCGCTGCCAATTCCAACCGCTGTTAAAGTTCAATGTCGGGATTAAATTTCCGTATGCATTCTTTACGGCAGCGTCTGAAGTTTGTAAACTATTTGTGCTCTTTATTATAGAAGTGTTTTGATTCAGAGCAATCGTTATTGCCTGACTCAGCGTAATTTTGTCTTGTCCGTTAGTTACGTTCACACTTAAAAAAGAAAAAAGTAGTAAAAGAATTATTGCTTTGAATTTCATCAGATCATTCCAAAAATTTTTGTGTTTATTATTCATATCTAAGTGCATCAATTGGATTTAATCCGGCAGCTTTTCGCGCCGGGTAGAATCCGAAAAATATTCCGATGGCGCCGGCAAATCCGAATGCAATCATTATCACTTGCGGCTTTATATATGCCGCCTGATCGGTGTAATGGTTTAAGAGATAAGTTATTAGAAACGATAGCAGTACGCCAATTATTCCTCCCGTTAAACTCAGTACGATTGCCTCGGTCAGGAATTGAATTAAAATATCCGACGATCTTGCACCGATAGAAAGACGAATTCCGATTTCGCGCGTTCTTTCCGTAACCGACACAAGCATTATGTTCATAATTCCGATACCGCCGACAACAAGCGATACGCCCGCAACCGATGCGAGAAGTATGGTAAGCACACGCGATGTTTCTGTTGCCGCTTCTGTAATATCGGATTGATCACGAATGGTAAAATCGTCGGCTTCGCCCTGCGTAAGTTTATGAGCTTCTCTCATTATGCCTTTTAGTTCTTCTATTGTAGCGGGAATTTTTTCACTTGATTGTGCGCTGACCTGAATTGAACTAATAAATTTTCCTCCCGCAAGACGATCTAAAACTGTCCGTGATGGAGCCAATATAACATCGTCGTTACTTGTTCCAACTGAAGACTGACCTTTTGAGGTAAGCACACCGATCACTTTGAAAGGTACGCTTCGTATCCTTATTGTTTGTCCAATCGGATCTTCGTTAGGAAATAAATTTTTTACAACATCGGTGCCCAAAACGCAAACCTTGTTTCTGGATGTTACATCTCTCTCGGTAAAGAATTCTCCGCTTTCCAAAGGCCATTCACGAATATCGAGATAATCCGGTGATACGCCTTGAACCATAGTAAACCAGTTTCCGATTCCGCCTATTACCTGAGCTCTTGCCATAACAACGGGTGAAACGGCTTTTGCAAGAGTCGATTGAGTGGTTATTTTGTCCACGTCATCAAATGTAAATCTGTTAAAAGTTCCTGCACCGCCTCTAACGCCGCCGGTATTTGATGCGCCTGGTGTAATAATGATCAGATTGGTTCCGAGGGATGCGATTTGCTGTTCAACTTTTAATTGTGCGCCGTCTCCAATTGCAACCATTACAACAACCGCTGCCACGCCGATAATAATTCCGAGTGCAGTGAGCAAACTTCTTAAGCGTGATTTCAAGATACTTTTTGTTGCAACTTTCAGAATTACTTTTGCTTTCATTTTACGGTCCCTTTATTCTTCAATTGTTGCTTCGGCTTCGATCCGTTTCAATTCTTCTTCGGCGTTCAGACGATCTTTGATGAAATAATCTTTTATCACTCGTCCATCTCGCATTTCCACAATGCGTTTGGCAAACGAGGCAAAATCCCTTTCGTGCGTAACCATTACAACCGTTATCCCTTCTTCATTTAATTTTTGAAAGAGATTAAAAACCTCAACCGATGTTCTGCTATCTAAATTTCCGGTCGGTTCATCGGCAAGAATCATTGCCGGCTCGTTGACGAGTGCGCGGGCAATTGCAACTCTTTGCTGCTGACCGCCGGATAATTGACTTGGAATATGATGCATACGATCACCAAGCCCGACTCTTTTCAAAGCTTCAATTGCCTGTTTGTGCTGGTCTTTTATTTTATCAACGCGGTCGTACATCAATGGTAATTCCACGTTTTCAAGAGCCGTTGTTCGGGGAAGCAGATTAAATCCTTGGAATACAAAACCGATTTTCTGATTCCGTATGTCGGCGTATTCATTCTTGCTCATCTTGCTTGTGTTGTGTCCATCCAGAAAATATTCGCCGGATGTGGGCATATCAAGACAGCCGAGTAAATTCATTAGAGTAGATTTGCCGGAACCTGAAGCGCCCATAATCGCAACAAACTCTCCCTGTTTTATCGAAAGATTAACGTGCTTTAATGCTGGTACATCAATGTCGCCGACTTTGTATGTCTTAGTAAGGTCTTTAGTATTAATGATTATATTTTCCAATAGTAGTCTCCAGTTTTAAAATCCTCTTCCGAATCTTGGACCGCTTTGCTGCGGGTTAAATACGTTGCTGCTGGATTGACTTGTCGCATCTTCGGATACGCCGGAAATAACTTTCATACCTTCTGTTATATTTCTTCCTCTTACTATCTCGGTATTCTTACCGTCAGTTAATCCAATCATCACGGGACTCATTTTCAGAATTCCTTTTTCATCAAAGTACCAAAGTCTGTTCATGTTGCGTCTTCTAGCGCCGTTGCCGTTTGCACCATTGCCAAACTGCATTCCGCTCCCACTAGATTGCCACTGTCCGCCTTGTCTGCCCTGGAATTTTTTCTTAATGCTGTCTGGCAAGCTTGCCATTTCTTTTTCCATGTTCTTACGATATTCTTCCATCATTGCGTCTGTTGGTTGGAATCTTAATGCAATATTTGGAACGAGCAGAACATTTTGTCTGTAGTCAACATAAAAATCAACTGTGGCGGTCATGCCGGGAAGAAGTAGTTTTTCCTTGTTGTCTGCTTTTACTACAACGGTATAGTTCACTACGTTAGATACAACGTTGGGATTAAGTCGAATCTGAATAACCTCGCCGTCAAATGTTTTGTCCGGATAAGCCTGAACTGTGAACTTTGCTTTATCTCCAACTTTAATTTGTCCGATGTCGCTTTCGTCAACGCTCGCAAGGATCCACATGTTGGAAAGATCTTCCGCAATTGTGAAAAGAGTTGGCGCTGATAAACTTGCAGCCACAGTCTGACCTTGTTCGACAGCACGGTTAATAATTGTTCCCGAAATCGGTGCATAGATGTATGCATAACCCAAATTTAAGTTAGCTCTTTCAAGCGCGGTTTGTGCCGACTTCAAGTTGGCGAGCAAAGTTTCTACATTGGTTTTTGAGGCGATGAAGTCAACTTCGTTTATAAATTTCTTTTCGTACAGTTGTTTATTTCTTTCATGAACTGCAATTGCCTGATTATACTGGGCTTTTGCCTTATCGAGATTTGCCTGTGCGTCTTTAACGGCTGCTGCCAAAACAACAGTATCAAGCACTGCAAGCAGCTGACCTTTTCTTACCGAAGAATTAAAATCAACAAACATTCTGTCAATCTTACCCGATACTTGCGTTCCGACCTCAACTGTTTTCACCGCTTGGAGCGTTCCTGTACTGCTGATTAAAACATTCAGGTCTCCCTTTGAAACTTGAACGTAACTGAATTTTGTATTCTCAGGGTCGCTTTTGAAGAATAAAAAATAACCAACTAATAGCAAACCAACTACAACCGAACTTATGATTATAACTTTCTTTTTCATGTTTAGTCTCTAATATCTTTTCTGTTTAAGAATTATTTTTTTAGGAGTTAGACCTCCAAAAGAATCTTGTGGTTTAAACAATATTTAATTCATTTCTACAACGATTGTGTGTGACGCTTGTACTGAAAACATTGCGTCATCTGGAGATCGAACTTAGGAATCGTCACGATTGATTTAATGCCAGTGAGATAAATTTCTTATATTAGCGCGCTAAAAAACTTCAGCATTTAACAGATTTTTACAAAATTTTCGAAACCAGATTAGATATAAGTTTGTAAGAAAATATTCGAATTAAAAAAACAGTGAGGGTTCAAATTGGATATTACTGCGCTCAATGAGAAAATTAGACGGGAAAGCGAGTTCATTGATCTGCTTTTCAATGAAATCGGCAAGACGATTGTAGGACAAAAAGCCATGCTTGAACGCCTTGTTGTCGGTATTCTTGGCAACGGACACGTTTTGCTGGAAGGCGTACCTGGCTTGGCAAAGACGCTTGCAATCAAGTCTCTCGCAGCTTCGATGAAAGCTAAATTCCAGAGAATACAATTCACTCCCGATCTTCTTCCGGCAGATCTTATCGGAACATTGATCTACAACCAGAAGGATGGAAACTTTACAATTAAGAAAGGTCCGGTCTTCGCCAATTTTATTTTGGCAGACGAAATCAACCGTTCACCCGCAAAAGTTCAGAGTGCGCTTCTTGAAGCAATGCAGGAGCGTCAGGTAACAATCGGCGATACAACTTTTAAATTAGACGAACCGTTTCTCGTGCTCGCTACTCAAAACCCGATTGAGCAGGAGGGAACTTATCCTTTGCCGGAAGCGCAGGTAGATCGTTTCATGTTGAAAGTGAAAATCACTTATCCGTCGCGCGAAGAAGAACAAAAAATCATGAAGTTGAACACGGCTAATGAAATACCGTCGATCAATCCCATTATTTCTCCGGAAGATATTTTGAAGGCGAGAAAGCTGGTTCATGAAATTTATGTTGACGAAAAAATTGAGAAGTATATTCTTGATATCGTCTTCGCTACCAGAAATCCGAAAGATTACGGATTGGATGAGCTTACTGAATTGATCAGTTACGGCGCATCACCCCGCGCATCAATTAATTTGGCTCTCGGCGCACGTGCAATAGCTTTTATCAGAAGACGCGGCTACGTAATTCCGGAAGACGTGCGTTCTATCTGTGCCGATGTATTGCGTCACCGTGTTGCAGTAACATACGAAGCAGAAGCAGAGGATATAACTTCGGAAACAATCATTTCAAAAATTTTGAATAGAATTGAAGTACCGTGATAGGATGTCATTGGTCAATGGTCATTAGAAAATCTAAAGTTTGCTAATGACAAATGGCTAATGTCGAATGACTAATTATTTATGCTAACAAAAGAATTACTTAAACAAGTAAGACAAATCGAGATTCGCACGCGCGGAATTGTGAACGATGTTTTTTCCGGCGAGTATCATTCCGTTTTCAAAGGAAGAGGAATCGAATTCTCGGAAGTACGCGAGTATAATTTCGGCGATGACATTCGAAGTATCGATTGGAATGTGAGCGCGCGATTCGGTCATCCGTTCGTAAAAATATTTGAAGAGGAACGTGAACTTACGGTAATGCTGCTTGTGGATTTAAGCGGTTCGTTGGTTTTTGGCTCGGTCGAAAAAACGAAACAGCAAATTGCAGCGGAGTTGAGCGCTATTCTCGCATTCTCTGCGTTGAAGAATAATGACAAAGTTGGACTGATATTATTTACGGACAGAATTGAAAAGTTCGTTCCGCCTCGAAAAGGAAAAAGCCACGCATTAAGAATTATCCGTGAAGTGCTTTCATTCCAGCCCGAAGGTAATCAAACCAACATTCGCCAGGCTCTGGAGTATTTCAATCATACAATAAAAAAGAAAGCGATTTTATTTTTGATCTCAGACTTTATGGATACCGGTTACGACAAGATTTTGAGAATCGTTGGCAAGAAACATGATTTGATCGGGGTTGTCCTTCGCGATCCACGAGAGAAATCAATCATCAACGCCGGCTTAATAAAATTCCGCGACGCCGAGACCAACGAAATTAGATTCGTTGACACGAGCGACAAAGCTGTTCGCGATTCGATTACAAAAGAATACAGCCGCTGGCTCGAATACAGAAGAAACTTATTTGTCTCAAGCAGATTGGACTCAATCGATATCGAGACTTCCGGCTCGTATGTAAAACCGCTTGTAGATTTCTTTAAGCTGAGGGAAAAGAGATGGTAAAGTTTTTCAAAATTGTTTTTTTAGCAGCACTCTTTTCGCAGTCATTTATTCTTGCTCAGAGTATTTCCGTCAGCGCAACTACCGACACAACTAAATATAAAGTCGGCGATTATATAAAGTACAATCTTGAACTCAAGTACGACAAAAATATAAAAGTTGAACTCCCGCCGGTTAAAGACAGCGTCAAAGTTTTGGATTTTATTGAGCAGCTACCAACAGACAGCAGTCAAGTCGATTCAAAAATTGTGAAGAAATATCATTTCGTTTTTTCAAAGTACGATTCAGCACAGGTAACTATACCCGCATTGAAAATTGTGTACACAGTCGGCAGCGACACAACAAAAAAATTTCTTGCGACAAATCCGGTTACGATTCTCGTTACAACGCTTCTTGTTAATCCGAACCAGGATATCAAAGACATCAAAGAGCCGATGAAACTTCCTATGAATTGGCTGCTGATAATTATAATCGTTTTGCTGGCAGCCGCTTTGATTGTTGCGCTCTATTATGTTTACAAATACTACCGCAAGAAAAAATCGGCAAAAGAAAATATTGTTCCGGAAATTATTATTCCACCGTATGAAATTGCTTTAGGTGAATTACGTGCGCTTGATGAGAAAAAATTATGGCAGCATGGTATGATCAAACAATACCATTCCGAAATTACTGAAATCGTAAGAAAATATTTTGAGAGTCGTTTCAATTTCCGCGCGCTTGAAATGACCTCGGCGGAAATCTTAGCGGTTCTAAGTTACATTCAAGACGGGAAGAAAGTTGAAAACATTGCCGGAAACTTTTTCAGCAACGCCGATCTTGTTAAGTTTGCAAAGTTTGAGCCGATGCCGAAAGTGAACGAAGAGATGATGCAGCAAGCTTATGAGATTGTAAACATAACTATCCCCGTTGCACCAGAACCAAAACCGGAAGTGAGTGAGGAAGCAAATGGCAAGTGACATCACATTCGCATATCCGTTTGTGCTCTGGTTCCTGCTTCTTGTTCCGGCTCTTGGCTACTGGTTTTGGAAAAAACGTGATCAGGTTTCACCAAACTTTACTTATTCCAGTCTTCAGGTTTTTGGAAAAGCGCCACGCACTCTGAAAGAAAAACTTGCAAACCTTCCGTCTTGGTTACGATTAGCGGCGATAACATTTTTTATTGTTGCTGCAGCTCGACCGCAAAGTTATTCAAGCGGACAAAACATGTACACCGAAGGAATTGATATTGCTATGGTGCTCGATATTTCCGGCAGTATGCTTTCCGAGGATTTGAAACCGAACCGGATTGAAGCTGCAAAAAAAGTTATTGATGATTTTATAGCCGGAAGAACAAACGATAGAATCGGTCTCGTGATTTTTTCGCAGGACGCTTTCACGCAATGTCCGCTCACAATAGATTACAGCGTTCTCAGAAATTTATTGAAACAAGTCCATAGCGGCATGATTGATGACGGAACCGCAATCGGTAACGCGATCGCAGATGGTGTTAACAGATTGAAAGACAGCAAATCAAAAAGTAAAGTTATGATCTTACTTACAGACGGCGTAAATAATGCCGGCGAGATCGATCCGATTACCGCGGCGCAGATTGCACAAAAATTTGGAGTGAGAATTTACACGGTTGGCGTAGGGACAATGGGCGAAGCGCCGTATCCGTTTCAGACGCCGTTTGGAATCCGCTATCAAATGATTCCGGTTGAGATTGATGAAAACCTTCTTCAGCAGATTTCGAATATCACCGGAGGAAAATATTTTCGCGCTACTAACAACAAGAAGCTGGAAGAAATTTACAACGAGATCGACCGTTTGGAAAAAACACGCGTTGAAGTAACATCATACCGAAACGCGAAGGAACTTTTTTACGGCTGGGCGTTTACAGGTTTGTTCCTGTTGTTTGCTGAAGTCGGTTTATCGAGAACATATTTGAGAAAATTGCCGTAGAAGCAATTGTGAATTGTGAATTGACCCGCTTCGACTCGCGTCTTGCGAGGCGAGGAATTGCGAATGATGGATCTCAGAAAACAAAATTAAATTATTGGGAAGTAGAAATTGCTCAGATTTGCAAATAGCGAATATCTTTACTTGCTCTGGCTGATACCTTTGCTCATCTTTCTGTTTTGGTTCACACAGAATAAGCAGAATAAACTTCTGGAAAAATTTGCCGGAACAAAACTTCACGAAGTTTTATTTCCGTTAAGAAGTAAACTGAAATCACCGGTAAAGTTTGCGATGACGATGTTTGCGATGGCATTAATAATTGTCGCGGTTGCAAATCCGCAAATCGGTACCAAGGTTGAAGACGTTAAACAGATCGGGATTGATGTTTACATTTTGTTGGATGTATCGCGAAGCATGGCGGCAGAAGACATAAAACCGAGCCGGCTTGAGAAAGCAAGATTTGAAATTGCGAACCTAATTCAGAAACTTCATGGTGATAGAATCGGTCTCGTTGTATTTGCCGGCGAAGCTTATGTTCAGTTTCCGCTAACCTCCGATTACTCTGCCGCAAATTTATTTTTGAATGCGGTTGATTTCAACACAGTTCCTCAACAGGGCACTGCAATCGGTCCGGCGCTTGATCTCGCGTTAAAATCATTCCGTTATGACGACGACACAAAAAAAGTAATCGTGTTAATTACCGATGGCGAAGATCACGAAGGGAACATCGATCAGGCGGTCAGCGAAGCAAACTCGAAAGGCGTGGCAATCTATGCAATCGGTTTGGGTTCGCCCACCGGAGTTCCGATTCCAATGTATGATGATTCCGGCAAGCAGATAGGGTACAAGAAAGATAATCAAGGAAACATTGTACTTACAAAACTTGATGAAGAAACTTTAAAGTCGATTACCGATAAAGCTAACGGAAAATATTACCGCGGCAGCAACTCGCAAGATGAACTCGATTTGATTTACAAAGATCTCGCGAAAATTCAGCAGTCGGAATACGGCTCTAAAAGAGTAAGCGATTATGAAGATAGGTTTTATTATTTCCTGATCCCGGCAATTATGATTTTGATCGCAGAGTTTCTCGTTTCGTCCAACAAATCAAAATTGTTAACTAGATTTGAAAAATTGCGCGAAGGAGGAAGTTGATATGAAAAAAATATTCTTCGCATTAGTGATTGCTTTGCAAATCTTTGTTCTGAACATAAATGCCCAGTCGAAAAGAAATCTGATCAACGACGGAGTAAATCTCTACGAAAGTAAAAAGTATGCAGACGCCGAAGTGAAATTCAAAAAAGGTTTGGAAAAAGATAATAAAATGTTTCAAGGACATTTTAATCTCGGCGACGCATATTACAAACAAGGACGATATGACGAAGCGCTTCAGGCGTACAAAAACTCTTTGCAGTTTACAAAGGATAAAGAAGACGAAGCAAAAGTTTATCACAACATTGGCAATTCTTTGTTAAAGTCGAAGCAGGTTAAAGAAAGTCTCGGCGCTTATGCAAAATCGTTGAAGTTAAATCCGAAAGATGATGATACGAAATACAATCTTTCTTACGCGTTGAATTTGCTGAAACAAAATCAGCAGCAGCAGAAAAACAAGAACGATCAGAACAAAGACAAGAACAAGGATAAGCAGAACAATCAGAACCAGAATCAGCAGAACAACCAGGATCAAAAGGATAAGAACAAAGACAAGCAGAATCAGCAGCAACAACAACAGCAGAAGAATCAAATCTCTAAGCAGGAAGCCCAAAGAATTCTGGACGCTTTAAAAAACAACGAGGCTGATTTGCAGAAGAAGTTGAGAAGGATGAAGGGTAAACCGATTGCAACGGATAAAGATTGGTAAAATTATAGTATGTAGTAATGAGTATCGAGTAGTTAGTATCAAGTATTGAGAATAAAATGTTAAAAAAAGATTTAAAAAAATATTTGTTAACAGTTGCAGTCTTTCTGTTCGTAGTTTTTATTCAAACTACGAATGCACAAAAGTTTTCTGCCACGGTTGATAAGACAACGGTCGGTCAATACGATCAATTTCAAGTTTACTTTACTTTTGACGGCGGCGACATAAACGGGCTTAGCAATTTCAGACCTCCGGCATTCGGCGGTTTCAAGATTCTTAGCGGTCCCAACCAATCATCCAGCATGCAGATCATTAACGGTAAAGTTTCCGGCTCGATAACTTATTCCTACATTTTGCAGCCGACCAACATTGGCAGTTATTCAATCGGTTCTGCATCGGTTGAATACGGAGGCAAATCGTACAACACAAATACGCTTAACGTTAAAGTTGAAAAAGGAACTCCACAACAGCAAAAAGAAAGTAACGGCGGATACTCTCAGCAGGAACTTGCAAAAAATGTTTTCATTGTGGCTGAAGCAAATAAAACTAGAGCCGCACTCGGCGAACAAATTACGGTTACGTATAAATTGTACACGAAGTTAAATATTGCTTCGCCGCAAATAACAAAACTCCCGTCGTACGAAGGATTCTGGGCTGAAGATCTTGGACCAATTCAAAACATAAATTTTCAAATTGGAATGTATAAAGGTGAGCGCTATCGTATGGCTGTGATAAAGCAAGTGGCTCTATTCCCATCCAAGACGGGAACGCTTTCAGTTACACCTTTCGAATTGAACATCCCGGTAATCGTTAAAAAGAAAAAAACCGGCAACGATGTTTTTGACGAGTTCTTCAACGATTCATTTTTCGGCAGAACGCAGACTGTGAATTATGATGCGAAGTCGAACACAATAAAAGTTGAAGTTGAACCGCTGCCCGCAAATGCGCCGTCTTCATTCGCCGGCGCTGTGGGAAACTTTACGTTGAAAGCGGACCTCGATAAGACAAATGTTGTTACAAACGAAAGTCTTACGCTTCGGTTAACAATCGGCGGAAACGGAAACATCAAATTGCTAAAAGTGCCGGAGCCGCAATTGCCGGCGGGATTTGATAAGTATGAACCGAAGACAATCGACAACGTTAATCGCAACAGCATTATCTCCGGTCAAAAAATTGTTGACTATTTAATTGTTCCCCGTTCTCCCGGTCAAAAAGAAATTCCTCCGGTTGAGTTTACGTACTACAATCCTTCGAGCAAAAAATATGTTACGCTGAAGACTCAATCGTTCAAAATAAATGTCCGCCAGGGAGTGGGTGACAATAACGTTGCTTCCCAAAGTTATTCCAAAGAAGATGTAAAACTTCTCAGCGAAGATATTCGCTACATCAAAACGTCGGATTTCAAACTTGAACCGCGCCACGAAATTTCGTTAATCAAACCGTGGTTTTGGATTTCAGTTGTCGTTCCGTTTTTAGGATTGTTCGGAGCTGTTAGTTTTAAGAAGCGGCAAGATAAATTGTACGGAAACGTTCAATTGCTGCGTTATCAAAAAGCTGAGAAAGCAGCACGCAAGAGGTTGAAACTTTCTAAAGCCGCGTTGGATGGAGGAAAAATTTCGGAATTCTATTCCGAACTGTCGTTTGCATTGTTCGGATATCTTGAAGACAAGCTTGCAATTCAGAAATCGGAATTTACGCTTGAAGGCGCGGTGAACGAGTTAACAATTAAAAGTGTGAGCGAAGATTTGATTGATCGTGTTAAACTCATAGCCGAAAAGTGCGAGTACGTTCGCTTTGCGCCGCAAGGCGAAACGTCGGCGTCAGCTCAAGAAATTTACGATGAAGCCGTCAAAGTGATTGTAGAACTTGATTCGTCAATCGATACAAGGAAGAAACGATGAAAAAGAATTTTGTGTTGATGTTTACGATGATGATTCTTTTCTCTCTTACCGGAAGGTCATTCTCTCAATCGCCGGATCAACTGATGCTGGATGCGAACAATTTGTATCAAGAAGGGCAGTACGAAAACGCGATTCAATCATACCAAAAAATTCTTTCTCAAGGTTATGAAAGCGGTCCGCTCTATTTCAATCTTGGCAACGCTTATTTCAGAACCGGAAAACTCGGCTATGCAATTTTCAACTACGAAAAAGGTCTGAAACTCGATCCTAACGACGACGACTTGATTTACAATTTGCGCATCGCCAATTCCAGAACCGTTGATAAAATTTCCGAATTGCCGAAACTGTTTATCATTTCATGGTGGGAAGGAATTGTTACGTCGCTGACAATCACCGGCTGGTCCGTGATGGTAATTCTGTTTTATCTAATTCTAATTGCGAGCATAGCTGTTTATCTATTGGTAAGAAAAGTCCAATTGCAGCGGTTCGCATTTATGAGCGGCTCTTTTTCTCTCGCCATATTAATTCTTCTCAGCGTCATGCTTTTTTCACGAATCAATCGCGAAGCATCCACAGACTACGGCATTCTTCTTTCGCCGAGTTATTCCGTTAAGGCTTCTCCCGATTCTAAAAGCAGCGATGCGTTCGTGATTCACGAAGGAATCAAGTTCACAATTGAAGATCACGTTAGCGATTGGGATAAAATTCGTCTTGTTGACGGCAAAGTCGGTTGGATCGAACGGAATTCAATCGGGCAAATCTAATACTGCGGAATTACCATAGTCTTATGAACCATTCGGCTTTTTATTCTGTTCTTATTTTAGTCAGACGAAAGGGTAGAAATGAAAAAGCTATATGTATTTGCGATTGTTACCGTTTTCAGTTTTGTTTTCATCGGCAGCGAGGCAGTTGATTCATCACCGAAGTTTAATAGCAAATCGAACTGTCCTTACTTAAATCAGATTCAGCAAGAACATGGCTCCAATGTTTGTCCTTACGCAGACCATCAAGGCGAATTGAACGGCAGCGAATGCCCTTATTACAACAATATGCAAAACGGTTCGGAATCCCAGTGTCCGTACTTGAACGGAAAGATCGAAAAAGTAAACGTGACTCACGTTATGAATTTTATCGGTACATGATTTTTTTGAACAGTCAAAAATTATAAATTGAAACTGCTTCAAAGTAATTTCTTATTTTAAGAATAGAACGCTGATCAAACTGATTTAATGGATGCCTCGCAGGCTCGGCACAAGTTTTACGCTGATATTCTTTTGTAAATTACTTTTGAAGCAGTTTTTTATTGCCATGAAAACAGAAGCGAAAAAATATAACAACATAAAATTAGCAATCGGCATTACCGAAGCGGTGATCTCGTTTGTTCTGCTCGTGCTTTTTGTGTGGTTCGGTTACAGCGCCAAGCTGGAAAATTTTATCCGCAGCTTTGTTGAAAATGATTATTTGGTCCTCGGCGCATTTGTGATAATACTTGGAATGATCTCCACCGTTCTGTTTTCCCCGTTTAATTATTACACTGACTATTATCTGGAACACAAGTACAATCTTTCCAATCAAACATTTGGTAAATGGATATGGGAAGGAGCGAAAGGCGCGTTAGTCGGAATTGTCATCGGCATCCCGATCCTTGCGGCATTCTTTTTTGTGATAAGGGAATTCGGAATACTTTGGTGGCTTCCGTTCGGAATTATTTTGTTTGTCTTCTCAGTAGTGCTCGCTCAAATTGTTCCGATATTAATTCTTCCGTTGTTTTACAAAGTAACTCCGTTAGAAAATGAATCCCTCAAAGAGAAAATCGTTTTACTTTTTGCAAATGCTAATTTGAAGGTGAGCAATGTTTTCAAATTCAACATGAGCAAGAACACGAAGAAAGCTAATGCGGCATTTACCGGACTTGGTAAAACGAAACGGATTCTGCTTGGCGATACATTGCTTGAAGGTTATTCCGAAGACGAGATTGAAACCGTTATCGCGCACGAACTCGGCCATTACAAAAAGAAACATATCATCAAGAACTTGTCCATAGGAACGTTCTCGAGCTTTCTAATTTTTTTCTTGATGGCGCATCTTCACAGCATCACATTAAAATGGTTCGGCTTTGAGCAGATCACACAGATCGCTTCTTTTCCGGTCTTGGTAATTTGGGCTTCGTTGTTAGGATTGATTCAAAAGCCGCTGTCAAATTTTATCTCTCGGAAGTTTGAGTATGAAGCCGATCAGTATGCGGTAGTTTCAACAAAGAAGCCGGAGGAGTTTGTAAACACTCTGGAAAAACTAACCGATCAAAACCTTGGCGACAAAGAGCCGCATCCCTTAGTTGAATGGTTCTTCTACAGTCATCCTTCAATAAAGAATAGAATCAAAAGTATCCGCGCAGAAAGTGTGCGTTTACAAAATTGATCCGCCTCCGGCAAGATTGATCCGCCTCTGGCGAGATAAAAATTTATGGTTATATTTGTATGAGATTAACAAAAGAATAACTTTTGATGGTGCAACTTAACAAGCGGCTTGGTATAGTGAGTTTACTTATGATTCTTGCAATTACCGGCTGTTCGTTCAATAAAACTGCTCCAACTCAACCGACCGCTGTTACCGATAAAACAATTCCAAACACGCCACAGCCAAGTAATAGTACAACTGATTTGCCTTTATCGGTTGGTTTAAGCTGGCAGTGCGATAACGCGGTTTCGTTCGATGTTTACTTAGATACGCAAAATCCTCCGCAGAGATTGATTAACTTGAACAACGTTACTAAATCTTACATTGTCTCAAACTTATCTTATGGTACAACTTACTACTGGCAGGTCTTTGCGAATTACGCCGACGGCACTAAAAAAGCCGGACCGGTTTGGTCGTTCACGACTACTCAATATTTGAACCCGAGTTTAAGCGGTTACGTTATGTATCTCGACACGCTTACGACTAAACTGCCGAACACAGTGAGCGCAATGTTTCAAGTTGTTGACATGACAAACCGCGGAGTAACGAATCTTGATTTAACTTATTTTGATGTTTACGAAGACGGCGCGCCGTTATCCGTTTCCGAGGCGAAACTGTCCATCAAGAAACGAACGCAGGTTCCTTACAAGATTAGAACCGTTCTGATGCTGGATAACAGTACAAGCCTTAATGCCGAGATTAATCAAATTAGAATTGCCGCTTCAAATTTTGTTAAGAATATTTTGCCGAACCAAGAAGTTGCGGTTTACCAGTTCTCAGAAAAAATTGAAATGCTTCACGACTTCACCGATAACAAGGACACGCTTCTTGCGGCACTGAACAGGTACCAGCTTGGGGTTTCTTCGACTGATTTTTACGGTGCGGCAATTAAAGGTACATCGCTTTGGGCTGATACTTATTCATCGAGCAAAATTATTCAAGGTTCGATGGTTATTATTTCAGATGGACATGATACGCAAAGTTCTCACACTCTGGCGGAAGCGCTGAACGCGGTTGCCAACAGGTATGTTTACACTGTTGGATTGGGCGCGGAGATTCAACCGGATATTTTAATGGCTATCGGAACCGCCGGTTACTTTCTTATCTCGGATGTCTCTCAACTGGACGCACAATTTGTAAATATTCAAACGGCTATCTTAAATTACGCCAACAGTTTTTATCAACTTAGTTACAATAGTCCAAAACGGGGAAACGAAAACCATCAATTGGTTATTCGAATAAAAAATAATCCTTATGCAGGTGCCGGTTCCTACATACAGGGAAGTTACAACAGCGCCGGTTTTTATTCACCATAAAGGCAAAATGAAATTATGGCAGTGACAAAAGAAAATGTAGAATATATCGCCGCTCTGGCAAGATTGAAATTTAATGACGCCGAGCTGGAAAACTATACTCACCAGTTGAACGATATTTTGAAGTATGTGGAAAAATTAAACGAGCTGAACACGGACAACGTTGAGCCGCTGTCGCATCCTGTTGAAAATGTAAACGTGTTCCGCGAAGACAAATTGAAGCCGTCAATTTCAACGGAAGAAGCTCTTAAGAACGCGCCTAATCGCACGGACGAATTTTTCAAAGTTCCGAAAGTTATCAACCAAGACTAAACTACTTGCCTATGATTGTTGGAATTATACCTGCTAGATTTGCGTCATCACGATTAATGGGTAAGCCGCTCGCTGACATAGGCGGCAAACCGATGATTCAGCATACCTACCAGAGCGCAAAGAAATCCAAACTACTGGATAAAGTTATAATTGCCGTTGATGACGATAAAGTTTACCGGGTCGTCAAAGATTTCGGCGCAGAAGTTTACATGTCACCCAAAAATTGCACAAGCGGTTCCGACAGAATCGCATTGGTAGCACAGCAGATTCAAGATGCCGCGATAATTGTGAACATACAGGGCGATGAGCCGTTCATAAAAGGTAAGATGATAGATCAGGCAATAGAGCCGCTGCTGTTCGATAAAAAAGTTTCCGTTTCAACGCTTGCAAGAAGAATTACGAACGTTGAAGAGATGAAATCCCCCTCGGTTGTAAAAGTTGTTTTCGATTACAACAATTTTGCGCTCTACTTCTCTCGTTCGCCTATTCCTTTTGTGCGCGACGCGAAATCAAATCTTGAGAAAATTCAGTCGGCAGAAATTTATAAACACATTGGGCTTTACGTTTACCGCCGCGACGCGCTATTAAAATTTACCAATCTCAAACCAACCGATCTCGAACAGATTGAAAAGTTGGAACAGCTCCGCTTCCTGGAAAACGGAATGAGAGTGAAAATAGTTTACACCGAGTATGATAGCTTGTCTGTTGATACACCGAAGGATTTGGAACTTGCCAGAAGATTTTACGAACGGCAATCCAAACCACAAAATAAAAGGTAAAACTTCGATTGTCTTTTCATCTAACCCGTATTATTTTTAACCAAGTTAAATTTTCCAGCTAAACTTCGGGATAAGAAATGGAAAGAAAAATTAGAGTGCTGGTTGCTAAAGCGGGATTGGACGGACATGACCGGGGTGCAAAAGTCGTTGCCGCCGCACTGCGCGACGCCGGCATGGAAGTAATTTACACCGGTCTGCGTCAAACTCCGGAGATGATTGTTGAAGCGGCAATCCAGGAAGACGTTGATGCTATCGGTATAAGTATTTTATCCGGCGCGCACATGACAATTTTTCCGCGAATCATGAATTTGATGAAAGAAAAAAGTGTGGATGATATTTTACTCTTCGGCGGCGGCATCATTCCGGAAGACGATCTCAAGAAGTTAAAAGAAATCGGCGTTGGTGAGTTGTTCACGCCGGGCACATCAACGGTAGAGATAGTTAAATTCTTGAAAGATTGGGTTGATAAACATCCAAGAAACTAGTGCTGAGAGAGCACATTTCATTGCAACAACCTGTAATAATATTTGCGAATCGAAGCACTAAGTACCGGAATTTTCTGTTATAGCCTCCGAGAAGAAATCGGGGGCTTTTTTGTTTTGCGGCGGATTTACAAATTTCAATAAATGTTATTCTTTATTTATTTTTACTGTTAAAATAAAAGGTAGTTTTAGTTGTCACCAAATTATCGAAAGAGAATTATTTTCTTAGATTTAATGCGCGCCCTGGCAGTATTGATGATGGTGCAAGGTCACACAATCGATACATTTCTGGGCGATCAATACCGAACGTTTGATTCATCCATGTACGATGTTTGGCTAACCATTCGCGGTTTTACCGCACCGATATTTATGTTCACTTCCGGTGTTGCGTTCACATATCTGTTGAAATCTTATTCGCAGCCGTTTTTTGAAAACCCGAGGGTCGCAAAAGGTTTCAAGCGATTCCTCGTTTTAGTTCTGATAGGTTACTTATTGCGTTTTCCAACTCCGCGCATGTTCGATTTCAGCCAGGTCACTCATTATCAATGGCTTACATTCTTCACGGTTGATGCGCTGCATCTAATTGGCATCGGTCTATTTTTGATTTTGATTTTAACATACATCGCCGAACGTTATCGTTTGAATGAGTATGCGGTTTTTATTGTTGGTGTGATTTTCTTTTTTGCCGCGTACCGATTTACTGAATCGATTAACTGGGCGAACCATTTACCGATTCCGTTTGCGGCGTACTTCTATCAAGGCACCGGATCGTTATTCCCGATTTTCCCGTGGGCTGGTTATGTTATTGCCGGCGGAATTTTGGGAATGTATCTCGCGAAAAATCCCGAATGCTACCTCTTACCGAAATTCAGTTACAAACTTTTTGCAGTGAGCGGGTTCCTTATTTTTATTTCATACTTGGTTAATATTGCAAATCATTCGGTCTTCGGCGATAACAAAGAATTTTTTTCCGATACGGTTTCTTTAGTTTATTACAGATTGGGAATTGTCTTGGCTCTTAATGGTGCGATGGCATTAATTTCAATGCAGCTCAAAACGATGCCGGACATTGTCCAGCAAGTAGGTAAAAACACTCTGCTCATTTACGTCGTGCACATTATAATTCTTTACGGAAGCGCATGGATCCCCGGTTTCGGAATGTTTTATCCAAAGTCATTAAATGCTGCCGGCTCGGTATCGGCGGCAATTTTATTGATTATATTAATGGTAGGAATGGTAGCCGTAGTTGAAAAACTTAAGACAATGAAAAAACGCAAGCTTGCGGCAGTTGAAGTTTAATCCACGAGGTTAATAGTGAAACGAAAATCGGAAAACCTAAATCCAATTGTTTCGGATGACGAGAAAAGATTTGATGTTTCGCTTAGACCAAAAACGTTCGGCGATTTTACAGGCCAATCCAAAATAACAGACAACCTAAAAGTTTTCATCGGCGCAGCAAAAAAAAGAGACGAAGGACTCGATCACGTTCTATTAACAGGTCCCCCCGGACTTGGGAAGACCACGCTCGCTTACATTATTGCAAATGAACTCGGCGTTCGTATTAAAGTTTCATCCGGTCCCGTACTGGAAAAACCGGGAGACCTTGCCGGCTTGCTTACAAATCTTGAAGAAAAATCGGTTCTGTTCATAGATGAAATTCACCGCTTGAGCCCCGTTGTGGAAGAATACTTATATTCTGCAATGGAAGATTATAAACTTGATATTATGATAGACAGCGGACCGAACGCGCGCACGGTTCAGATAAAACTTCCGCGTTACACATTGATCGGCGCAACAACGCGTGCGGGATTGTTAACCGCGCCGTTAAGAGACAGGTTCGGAATCAAATCGCGGCTCGATTATTATGAGAGTAATTTGATCGATAAAATTATTCATCGTTCTGCTGGATTACTTGATATAAAGATTGATGAAACCGCCGCAAGAGAATTGGCAAAACGTTCGCGCGGTACTCCGCGTATCGCAAACAGACTTTTGAGACGAACAAGAGACTTCGCCGATTTTGAAAACAAGAAAACGATTGATCTCGATATAACGAAGAAAGCTTTGAACTCTTTAGAGGTTGATGAATTCGGTCTTGATGAAATGGATAAAGAAATTATTCTTACCATTATCGAAAAATTCAGCGGCGGACCGGTTGGATTAAATACGTTATCCGTTGCAGTGAACGAGGACGCCGGTACAATCGAAGAAGTTTACGAGCCGTTTTTGATTCAGCAAGGATTCATACAGCGTACGCCGCGCGGCAGAGAAGCAACCGATTTGGCTTATATTCGGTTCAATAAAAAACGCGGCAAGATTAAAGATCAAGAAACATTATTTGAATAAAAAATAGAAGCGGATATGGTTCAAGTAAACAAAATCAAAATAGGAGATAATTCACCGCTGGTGCTAATTGCCGGTCCGTGTGTTGTTGAGAGCGAAAAGATTACGATGCAGACCGCCGACGAGATAAAAAAAATTACCGGTGAATTAAAAATTCCATTCGTATTTAAGTCGAGCTACAAAAAGGCAAACCGTTCAAGCATCAGATCTTTTTCCGGAATTCATATTGATAGAGCGCTTAAGATTTTGGAAAAAGTGAAAAAAGAATTCTCGGTTCCGATTCTGACCGATATTCACGAGCAAAGTGAAATCGAAGCCGTTGCTTCAGTTGCAGATGTTCTGCAAATTCCGGCGTTCCTTTCGCGTCAGACCGATTTGATTTGCGCAGCGGCTAAAACGGGCAGAGCGATCAACGTTAAGAAGGGACAGTTTCTCGCGCCGCATGACATGAAACATGTTATCGAGAAAATTGAATCGACAAAAAACAATAAAATTTTACTTACGGAGCGTGGAACGACTTTCGGCTATCACAATTTGGTGGTTGATATGCGCGGGCTGGAAATAATGAAAGAGTTCGGCTACCCGGTAATTATGGATGCAACGCATGCTGTTCAGTTGCCAAGCAGCAGCGGAGTTACCGGAGGCGATGCGCGTTTCATTCCAACTATCGCCAAAGCTGCGGTTGCCGTCGGCATAGACGGTCTCTTCCTCGAAGTTCATCCCGATCCGTCGAAAGCTTTGAGCGATGCCGCAAGTCAATTGCCGCTTCACAAGCTTAAAAAATTATTGATAATGATTAAACAAATTGACGACTTAGTGAAGAATGAAAAGTGAAATTGCAGCAAAGTTCAGCGCGATAAAAGTTTTTTTGTTCGATCTGGAGGGCGTCTTAATGAAAAATAATTCGCTGGGTGATCAGTGTTTCAGAGCAATAAAAAATGCAAGCGATGAATTTCAGAAACTGGGCGTTCGTTTCGGAATAGTTACCGCCCGCAGAACGGATGATGTGATAAACAAACTTAAAACAATTGACGGATTGAAAGTGATTTCTTCCTCACTTGATAAAGTCAGCGCGGCTGAAAAATTTTTAGATTCAATTTCTTTGGATTATGGAAACGCTTTTTATATCGGAGATGATTTGCTCGATATTCCGCTTCTGAAAAAATGCCGTGTTTCTGCGGCGCCCTCCAGTTGCAGAAGGGAAGTGAAACGCGAAGTGACTTTCGTTTCCAAGTCGGAAAGCTGCGCAGAATTGCTGAACGAAATTATAACCTATTATAAGAAATCGAAGGAGACCGCGAAACGTGCAACAAAAATCGGATGAAAAATTTCCGCGCGATCTGACAGAAAGAGAAAAAGACTGGCTCTTCACCGCATTGCCGGAAAATAAGATCGGCTACAAAAAATACCGCGACCTAATTGAAAGTCTCTCGGTTATCGGTTACGGCAGATTTGGCGAAGGCAACTTGGTCTTAGGCGATACAAGCGATGTAGTTGATCTCGAAGATCCGTCTTCGCCTATATTTGCAATTTCAAATATCGCGTTTGAAGAAGCTCACATTTATGTGACGATCCACGAAGAATTTGATGATCAAATTGAAGTTGACATTAAAAGCGTGAATGGTGAAAAGATACCTGACAATCTTCATCAAACCAAAATTTGGACTTACTCAACGTGGCTCCCGGGACAAAAAGCTCCTTCGGATAATTCATTCGTCCGCGAGATTCATTTGATCAGCAATGAATTAGTTTTGGCAATCGCACCCGCTCACAAGAAAATTTGGGTTTACAATTCCAAGAGCGGTATAAATCATTTCGTTCCGGTTACAAACTACTACAACGAGCTTATGATTCTTTTGGCGAACAAGGATCCCGAAACCGCGTTGAATCCCGGCAGACTTTTCACCAACACCGAAGATTTCACCGACGAACAGTTAGCCCAAGGATTTCTTGTTTATAACCGGCACTGGAACCGCATCGAACTTGATTACCATTTGTTTGAAAAGAAAGACGATCAAAAGAAAAAAACAATTTTTGGACCCAAAAAAAATTAGAGGTTTAGGTGACTGAAAACCAAATCATCGCAAAAGGTAAGCAAGTCATAGAAATAGAAGGGGAAGCTGTCCTTAGTCTGAAAGACAGAATTGATAAAAGTTTTTCGCAAGCCGTTCAGTTAATTTATAACTCAAAAGGACGCGTTGTTTTTACCGGCATGGGCAAATCCGGAATCATCGCAAGAAAAATTGTTGCAACGCTTAACTCCACCGGCACGGCGGCGATCTTCATGCATCCAACCGATGCGCTGCACGGCGATCTTGGAATGGTTCGCAAAGACGATATTGTAATTCTGGTTTCGAAAAGCGGTCACACCGAAGAACTGCTTCAGTTAATTCCAATGTTCAAAAGAATTGATGTAACAATTATCGGAATGCTCGGTGAACTGAATTCAAAATTGGCGAATGAATGTGATCTCATTCTGAACGTCAGCGTTAAAGAAGAAGCTTGTCCGCTCGATCTAGCGCCGACAGCTTCGACCACTGCTGCGTTGGTTATGGGCGATGCGCTTGCAATTGCTCTTTTGGAAATGCGCGGTTTTACCGCTGAAGATTTTGCTATGCTGCATCCTGGAGGAAGTTTAGGAAAAAGACTTTCGCTGAAAATTTCCGAGATAATGATAACCGGTAAAAGTCTGCCGAAAGTTCATGAAAGAACTTCCATCAAAGATGCGATTCTTGAAATCACTTCGAAAAGATTGGGCGCAACCTGCGTCTTAAACGACAATGATATTCTCGTCGGCGTGATTACCGATGGCGACTTGCGCCGCTTGCTCGAAAAAACTCTTGATATAAGAAATCTTACCGCCGCAGATGTAATGACTCGTCAACCCAAGACGATAAGTAAAGATTTTTTAGCTTCGTTCGCGCTTCAGCAAATGGAAACTTATAATATAACTTCTTTGCCAGTCGTTGATGAAAACAATAAACCCGAAGGCATTCTTCACTTGCACGATCTGGTCAAGCTGGGTCTCCAATCGAGATGAAAAAAATTTTGCTGGCAATATTTGCTGTAGCTGTAATCGTTTCATGTTCGGAAGAAAAGATTCAGCCGCAGATTGATAAATCGGAAATCAAAGGGGAAATTCCTTCCAATGAAAGCTGGAATTCCAAAATAATGTTTACCGATGCCGGCAAAATCAAAGCGGTGCTTTTCACCAATCATTTAAGAATGTACGATCAGCAGAAGGTAACACTGCTGGATGGAGTTAAAATAGATTTTTACAACCGCAATCAGAAAAAAACTTCCATGCTGACTTCACTAAAGGGAAAAGTTGATGATGTCACTCAAAATATGTTTGCGATGGACAGTGTTGTTGCGCGGAACGACAGCGGCACAGTTTTGAAAACGAGCGAACTTATGTGGCGCAACAAAGATCAAAAAATTGTTACCGATAAATTTGTCACCATCACTTCACCAAAAGAAATAATTGAAGGGTTCGGCTTCGAATCCGATCAGCACTTAAGCAATTACGTGATTTACAACGTGACATATTCATCAACATTATCCGATAAGAAAAAGAAATGAAATTTCTGTTCGCATCATTCGTAATGCTGATTTTCATTGCGGGCATGTCATCCGCCCAAGAGGATAACCGCATCCAGGTGATTGGAGACAGTCTTGTTGGAAAAACGATCAACGGTGAAAGCATTAGGGAAGTTCACGGACACGTTGTGATGACCCAGGGCGCGGTTAGAATT
Source organism: Bacteroidota bacterium (assembly GCA_021820065.1). Classification (GTDB taxonomy): domain Bacteria; phylum Bacteroidota; class Ignavibacteria; order Ignavibacteriales; family Melioribacteraceae; genus Fen-1258. The sequence continues at coordinate 51,160 of JAKAEE010000013.1, forward strand.
ACTTGCGACAAAGCAATTCAATACATTGTGCGGAATCAAGCGGAGCTTATTGGAAACGTTGTTGTAACGCAGGACAGCATCATCATCAAAACAGACCGCGGTTTTTATTACGGCGATACAAAGATTGCGTATTCCGTTAGCGGTATTTGGTTGACTGACGGTCACGTGCAGGTAAGTTCTCAAAACGGCTACTACTACTTTGATGAAAAACATTCTTACTTTTACGGCAATGTTAAACTTGTGGATTCACTCTCAACTTTAACCTCGGATAAAATTGATTACTACGATAACGACGACAAATCGGTTGCTGTTGGAAATGTAGTTGTGCAGGATACGGCTTCAACTATTCTTGCCGATAGCTTAATTCATTTTCGTAACGACAAAATAACTTATGCGTATAAACATGTGCGGATCTATGACCCGAACAACAAGCTGGCTATTTTCGGCAGCGAACTTGAAAATCACGACAAGACGAAATACTCACGCATCTCCGGCTCTCCATTCTTGGTTAAGATCGATACAACTTCAACCGGTGCGTTTGATACACTTATGATTTCATCCAAACTGATGGAATCTTACGACGACAGCACAAAGCGTCTTATCGCAACGGACTCGGTTAGAATTCTTCGGCAGAATTTTGCGTCTGTGAACGGACAAACATTTTACTTTCAGAAAAAACAGCTGCTTCAAACCTTTAGAAGGGAAAACGATCAGTCTCCCCCTGTAGTATGGAACGAGAACACTCAGCTTACGGGAGATTCAATTTTTGTTTACATGAAAGACAACATGCTGGATTGGATGGACATAAGATCGAACGCGTCTATCATTTCAACCAATAAAGATTCCGTTAACCGCTTCGATCAAATCTCCGGCAAGAAAATAAAATTGTTCTTCGATAAGGAAGGACTGGCAAGAACCGAAGTTGAAGGAAATGTACTGAGTATATATTATCTTTACGAAGACAAAGAACCGAACGGTTTGTTGAAGTCGAGTTCGGAACGTGCGAAAATATTTTTCAAAGACAAAGAGGTGAACGATGTTCGTCTTTACGGTAAACCGGCAAGCGAATATCATCCGGAAAATACAATCGCCGGTAAAGAAAAAGATTTTACGATTCCGACTTTCAGAATTTTTTCCGACAGACCGGCTAAAGAAAATTTATTGTTCGCTAGAAAAGATGTACTTTCTTACTTAATTAAGGATTCCCGTTTTTATGCAGGAAAAATTAATCCTCCGAAGCGAAAACCTTAAAAAGGTTTACAAGAAAAGAGCTGTCGTTAATAAGGTTTCGGTTCAAGTTCAGCAGGGAGAAGTTGTTGGACTGCTTGGTCCTAACGGTGCAGGCAAGACCACAACGTTTTACATGATCGTGGGAATGATCAAGCCGAACGAAGGAAAAGTTTTTATGGATAGCGGCGAGATAACCGATGAACCGATGTACAAACGCGCGAAAATGGGAATCGGGTATCTGCCGCAAGAAGCGTCCGTCTTCAGAAGATTATCTGTTGAAGACAATATTATGGCTGTTCTGCAGATGATGAAGTTAACTCCGGCAGAAAGAAAAGAAAGACAGGAAAAGCTGTTAAACGAATTGGGTCTTGAGCACGTACGAAAAAGTTTGGGATATCAACTCAGCGGCGGTGAAAGAAGACGAACGGAAATTGCCCGCGCTCTTGCGACCGAACCGAAATTTATTTTGCTGGATGAACCGTTCGCAGGAATCGATCCGATTGCAGTTGAAGATATTATGCTTATCGTTGCAAATCTCAAACACAAGGGCATAGGTATTCTTATTACTGATCATAACGTTCATGAAACACTTAGTATAGTTGATAGAGCTTACATCTTAATAAGCGGACAGATTTTTAAGGAAGGTAAAGCTCACGATCTTGCCGAAGACGCAGATGTGAGAAAACTGTACTTAGGTGAAAGCTTTCGTCTTGACCGCTACTCTGAAGTTAAAGAATAACAAATTCTATTTATTAAACTCACGAATTATCTTCTGAATCTCTTCTTCGCTGATTCCAGTTCCATATGTAGTTGGCTGTGCAGTTGTGCCGGCTTTTCTGCTTACATTTCCTAGCGGATTAGCAGACGGATTTCCTGCACGGGCTCGAAGTCTTTCTTCAATCATCTTTGTAAAATTTCCATCCGATGTTGACGCACTCTTTGATGTAATAGTCGAAGGAAGATCAAACGATGTAACGCAGTTGCCGGAATTAACCGGATGCGTTTCGAACGCTAAAGTTTTAACATTCATCATGTGCATCGCCGAAACATTTTCCGATATGATTGATCCGCCCCAGGTTCCGGGTCCTAAGGTCATCGAAGGCATCAAACCGGTTGTGTAGCCGACCGCGCCGACGGATGATGGAGTGTTTACCACAATTCTGAATGCCGGTTTTTCTAAAGCGAACTTCATGATAATTTCCTTATCGTTGGAATGAATTGCCATTGTGTGACCGATTCCGCCGAACTGCAATAGCTCGATGCACTTATGACAACCGTCGAGCCAGCCGTCAACGGAATAAAATGCGAGCATAGGAGAAAGTTTTTCGATTGATAGCGGTTCATCCTTTCCAACTCCACTGCATTCGGCAATCAGTACGGAAGTTTTTTCCGGAACGCTGAACCCAGCGTAATTGGCAATCCATGTTGCCGGCTTGCCTACAATATCTGCATTCAACTTTGCGCCGCGGGCAACTTTATCTTCTAACTTTCTTTTCTCTTCGGCGTTAACAAAATAAGCGCCTAATCTTTTTGCTTCTTCAATTACTTTTTCTCGAATCGGGCGGTCAACTATCATCGCTTGTTCGGATGAACATAAAACTCCGTTGTCAAATGTCGTTCCGTAAATTATATCGGCAACGGCTTTCTGATAATTTGCGGTTCGCTCGATAAATGCGGGTACGTTTCCCGGTCCAACGCCGTATGCGGGTTTGCCGGAACTGTAAGCCGCGCGAACCATTGGAGTGCTTCCCGTTGCTAAAATAACCGCAATATTTTTATCCTTCATTAAAGCGTCTGTTCCTTCAAGAGTCGATTCGGTCATGCATTGAATCAAACCTTTGGGCGCGCCGGCTTTTTCTGCTACGTCCGATAAGACTCTCAACGCTTCGGCAGTGCAATTAACAGCCTTTGGGTGAGGCGAAGCGACAATTCCGTTTCTGCATTTCAACGAGATGATTGCCTTGAACATCGCAGTCGATGTCGGATTGGTCGATGGGATGAGAGCGGCTACAACTCCCATCGGCTCGGCAATCTTTATAACTTTTCCTTCTTTCTTTACTTCGATCACTCCGACCGTCTTCAAGTCTTTGATCGATTCCCAAACGTCGCGCGTGCCGAACTGGTTCTTGATAATTTTGTCTTCAACTTTTCCAAAACCGGTTTCCTCATGAGCCATTTTCGCGAGCCGTTCTGCTTCTTTGAAGCCGGCGTCAGCCATCGCTTTTACAATTTTATCTACCTGTTCTTGGTTGTAGTGTTTGAATTCGAGCTGCGCTTCTTTTGCTTTTGCGGCTAACGTACGTGCTTCTTGAATAGATTGAAGATCCTTGTCGAAGTTCATTTGCTGCCCATTGTTTAACGAATCAAATATAAAGAGAGGGTGAACAAAGTTCAATTAGTTAAAATTCTTGCTGATGTTGATGTCTAATTGCGGATATTTCAGAGGAGGATAGTAAAAAGAAGGCGACAAATATTTGCCGCCTTTTATTCGTTTATTACAGTTTATTTCAAAAACATCATCTTCTTCGATTGCATAAAGTCGTTTGCGTGTATTGTGTATACGTATACTCCGCTTGCAAGGTTATGAGCATCAAAATTAACTTCATAAGAACCAGCTTTCTTAATTTCGTTAACAAGATTTGCAACCTCTCTGCCAAGCATATCATAAACTTTTAATGACACAAAACCATCTTTCTGAAGTTGGTATTTAATAATTGTGGATGGATTAAATGGATTAGGATAATTATCTCCAAGTGAGTAACCGGTTGGAATTTTATAGTAATTGAATTCCAACTCAATTTGTTCTCCCTTTTTTAGATTTGATGATTCTTCATCTTGCACATCACAAAAATAAAATTCACTACCTCCGCTTGTTTTAGTACTGATTCTTAAAAAGTAATTACCTTCTTTAATATTTTTTAGATTAAGAGTATAGCTTGACTTTTTCTCGGGCGAACTTTTGCTATCATACTTAGCTTCATCGAACGATGTCTTGACCTCTTTGCTGTTTGCATCAACAAGTTCAACAGAGAATTTTATTTCGTCTCCGTTTACAAGCTTTTTAGTGTTGTCGCTGTCAATAACATAATAAGAAGTCGTTAATTGCAAACTACTACTCGGTTTTAGGTATATATTTTCAGTTGCTATTTTTTCTGTCATGTCATCATCTGTTTTTATGTTAGTGGTATCTTGGACAAATTTAAACATTATGCTTTTCCCATCAAGCAGAATGTTACCCAGATAGTACACGAAAGTTTTTTCCTGTTTTCGATTGATCGCCATTCTGCCGTAATAGCTTAATACATTTCCGTTCTTTTTTTGCAGCGTTGAAAAATTGAACGGTAAAGGTTTTACTTCATATATGCCGGAGAACGGCTGTTTGAGAACTACCGATTTTATATTATTGAAATCATAGCCGTTACTCAATTGAATTTGTCCATTACCTCCTGTCTCAGGTATTGTGGTTATACTGGAATATGTCCCATTCAAGAGTTTTACACACTTGTGCTCGTTATAAATATTACACCATGCCTATTATACTTCCATCTGTGCCGGCATCGCGGGAACTGCTGTTTGTATTTCTTACCGTACCGCTTCCGAACGAACTGAAGTTAGACCATATTCCGCCTGCTCTTCTTTTCACAATCGCCGATGGAATACCGCTGTTATATCCGCTCCAGCTAATAAAAGGATCTCCTTCGTGAGAAGATATTGACGGTTCAATATTATTAGTGTATGGAGAACCTGTTGTAACTGTTGACTCTTCATAGATTGCTAATGCATCATTTACACCACGGAAGAACTCAAGGTATTTTATTTCTGTTGTTCCGTTTTGATAGGCAAGAAAATATTTTTGAACATCGGAGGCAATTGATGGATTGCTGCTGTTAGAAGTAGTGCTGTTCACTTGAAAATCAGAATGTGCGCTCCAGCTTCCTGAATATTAAAAGTTCTTTTCTCTTAGCGCTGAAGTTGAACTTGGTTTAAAGATTACACATACTGTATTGTTTAATGCGGCTGTTACCGGCTTGCTATCGTAACTGTAAGTAGAGAGAGTATAAACATCGGCGTAAAGTGTTCTAGAACCGTTTTGGAATTCGGTAAGAATTATTTTGGGATAATTATCCCCGGCAACTGCATCCCTTTGGTAAACAACATACACCTTATTTAAGCCGTCGTTTGATTGTGCGATTGATGCGCTTTTACAATTAGCTCCCAAATAATCTACTTTTTGTTCTTGAAGCCATGTGCTTCCTCCATCTGTGCTGTACGTGTACCAGACTTGATTCATTGATTCGTAAACCATGTGCTGTTTGCCGTCGTCTGTTCTTACCACCTTGCGCTGACTGTTTGAAGAAAACCCTGTTGTTGCATTTGAAATTAAATGTCCTTTGTAATTGGCTGTAACTGTTGTGCCTGCACTATTAAACACCACTGCTTTCTGGTCATAACCAGTGGGGTTGCTGCCAATTTGCTGAAGTGAAGCACCGTTTGTAGTCCAGTTTTGAAAATAGCCTGTGTAGCCGTTTATGTTTGTTTGAGTTAACGGTGCGCGTACGGAGTAATACGGTACGTTTGGATTATTGGGATCTGGAGTTTGTTGTAAGAACACGCCTTTCTCTGTAGCTCCGTATTTATCATTTGGTTCATAATAAGATGTCACCGGAATCCAGTAATTGGTTCCTTGCTGACTTCCGTTTGACTGAATATACCATGGATCTTGAAAATCCAAATTCCCTTGATTCTGAACCAGATTGCCTTCAATCAATACTTGTATCTTTGCATAATTCAGTGAATTGAAATTTGCATTCTGATTCTGTTCGGGACCGAAAGTAGCGGTAAAATTGTGGGACAGAAAATATTCTGTGCCAACATCATTCCAATTATTTTGCTTATAATTTATACCAGAACCGTTCCAATTAGAAAATCTTTCATTATTTGTTAAAGTTGTATAATTCCCTTGAAGCAAGGGCAAACTGCTGCCAGAATTAACATTACCATATCCCGTAACAGAAAAAGAACCACCCGCATTTTGAGCAACTATCTTATTTGTGAACGTTATAGGTACTGAAGAAGGATTAAATTGAACAGCACCTACCCATGTACCCCATGTGTTATTGGATTTTGCATACTCCCCGTAAAGCCAGATTTGATTACCTTGCGAAGGGTCTAAACAAATACCATTGTAATCGCCCCATCGGTTTTTACCGTTGAGAAGATTATCATACGTTCCTTCTCCTTGTTTTAGCCAACTTATTGGACCAATAGTTGACTGTTCCACTTTTCTATAAGAATATGCAAGTCCAACAAAATCATTTGAACTTGATTTGCTGAAAGTAATTAGAACATTTCCATAATTATCCGGGTAAATTTCCGGGTAATAATACCATAAGCCGCTTTGTTCTATAACATCATTGTAAACAATTGAAAAGCTAGAGGTATTTATTTTAAAATACTTTATTGCCGAACCGTCGTTGGTTGAATTTTTCACTGCAAAGGAGGCATATAAAAAACCTTCTTTATAAATGCAATCGGAAATGCGGGCATCATTTAAATCAATTTTTGTTGAACTATTTTTTTGCACTGCATCTCCTGGATTAACACCTGTACCTGGAGGATTATAATTACCAACATTTATTGTTGCTTTTCGGGTTATTGTTGGACTGCTTCCAAATGGATCTGTAATTGCCCATACAGTTACATAATTAGCTGTAACATCGTTTGCAGTGTTCATCAAATAGTATTCTGAAGAAGTGCCGAATTGATGAACCGGTTTAATATTCTCCGATATTTTTCCCGAAGCATCTGTCATATTGGTAAAATCATGAAATGTGGGACTTCCTATACCAGCGTATAAATCACTTTTTCTAATTGCTCTTATTTTTGCATACTGAAAATCACCAGTTCCATAGATATACATCTGGTTTGATGTTATATAAACAGCTTGCTGATCGTATCCCAATCCTGTAAAGTCTGCCCAGTTATTTGTGTTGGTGGTGTTATCAATTCGTGCGTCAAATTTATAATAATACCAGCTGCCTGTTGGATCGGCAGACTGTGATACCGAAATAAGATAGTTAGAAGGCGAATAACTGCCCGTAGGACGGGATAATGCAAAGACAATCCATCTGTTGTCCAAATGATCATAAACTACCTTTGGATCAAACGGATCACCTGGTGGTGAAACGATTGAAAACCAGTTTAACAAAGCACTTCGCTTATTTTAGTACCGCTCTTATTATAAATCTCGATTTTATTATTTACTGTTAGAATAATATGGTTTAGACCAGCTGCTATTTCAGGATCAGGCGACAATTTTGTGTTCCATTGTATACCCTCAAAACTTTTTGTCAAAGTTATATCCTGAGAATAAACAGAGGAAATGAAAAGACATCCCCCTAAAACAAATGTTAAGATGAACCTGTTCATGACTACTCCTCCTATATTTTTGTTAATTATTTAACTATCGGTGTGCTACCTTGACAAGCCCGTATCTTATAACTCCATTGACATATCTATATCCAGCAGCAATATATGTGTCTCCTTTAACAGCAATACTATAATAGGTATCTGTATTGTTTTCAAGTTCAGTGTAGAATTTCCAGCTTACCCCGTTGTAGTGCCAAATTCTACCACGTATTCCTGCTGCTATTATATCGTTAACGTTGTTGCCTCTTACTTTTATCAAAGCCCAAGTATTCGGATCTCCGCTCCAAAGGTTTTTTACTTCCCGGTTAGTATTACTATTAATTCTGTATAGACCATACCATGTTAAGAGAAATAACATATTATTGTTATTTGTCCATATGCTTTCTATTGCGCCTGAAATAATAGCCGGGGTATAGTTTAATAAATGGCTCTGATCATTAATAACCGTAGTTAATGAATTGTTACTATACTTTAGTAAAACAGTAGGCTTAAAATCTTCGTAGCCAGAAATCCAAACAGTTTTTCCATCGGACGTACCATATACATCTAGGAGTCTTACAGTTGTCCCGCTTTCTATCTTTTGCCAACTGCCATTGGTATAATGTCCTATTTGACCAAGAGCACCTACTGTGTATACATCGTTTTTATTTGCCGCCCATATTTTTGAAACAGACACTGGAAGACACATTATTCCAGTTTGCTTATTTCCATTCCACACTGCTATCTGAGAATTATTAGACGCAATCCAAACTGTCGTGTCGTTCAAAACCGCTACAGCATTAGCCTTATAAGAACCTGTGTGTTCCTGTCCACAAAATGTATAGAACTGTATCTTAAACAATTGCCAGGTATGCCCATTCCATTTTGCTAGATTGTAAGCGTTTGGGTCCGGCTGTCCAGTTGAATCATTCATATAAATTTCACCAACAGCGTAAGCAAGTGTGTCATTAACAATTGCAACATCATTTAACGTGCTGCTTCCAGCGCCGGGGTCGCCAAACGTAAACGTTTGCCAGGTAAAGTTATGGCTTGTTGTATCGAACGTTGTTACAACAATCTTATCACTTTGCCCGCCAATGAGGTTTATTTTTGCTTGGTACGTGTAACTCTTATTCGGTGCAAGAGTGCTGTCGTAAAGTGTAGTGTCTTTTGTTGTAAGGGTAAAACTAAATAAGTTGTTGCCATCTCTCGTTATTGTTATACCCTTTGGCAAAGAAACATTGTTTACACTTAATTTTAACCACGCTTCAGTACATGAAACATCCACCGAAAGAGTTAAGCTGTTATTCACCGGACCTGTTGGGCTACTGCAGCTTGTTACTAATGCAGTAATAACCACTATTGGCAAAAAGAATGCTTGCTTTGTTTTCATTTTTTTCTTTTTTATTTGAAATTTTAGGTAATTAGAAGTGAGGTTTCCCTCCATTTTATTCGGAGTATTAACTCGCCAATAATCATACCACGGCAAAATATTGATTTCATCTTCCTATTCAACCTTTTTAGTTATAAAACTTGCTGTTAAGGTAAAACTTACATTACAATAAGAAATTTTTTCATCAATGAGCCAAATCTAAAAAGGTGCAATCAATAAAAAAATATTTTGATTTTTTGGCTAAAATCTAATTTGGGAATTATAAAAACTCCTTTTTAGAGTAGGCTCATAAACATCTCATTAATATTTGTAGGTCGAAACTCTGTTTCGACTAGCAAGAAGTTTTATGTAACTCCGCGATGCGTTGTGTTGATTCAGAGAATCGACCTACAATTTAATTACATCACTGCACTTTACTAACAGCTTCGCTCCACGGACCAACACCGTTTGTATTTGCTTGGGCTGCATTTACACCAAATCCTTTTTTGTTGTTAGTCTGTAGGGAGGTAAATTCGTAATAAATGTGTTACTTAAAAATTTCTTTCAAATTCTGGTAACCGCTTTTGCTTATCGGAAGTTTTGTACCGTCGTTCAGAAGAACGCGGTAAGATTCTTTTTCAACTAATTCGATTTGTTTGATGAATGATATTTTTGTGAAGTACGAACGGTGAATTCGAATGAACTGAGACGAGTCAAGATTCTCTTCGAAATATTTCATCGTTTTCTGTTTGAGAAAATTTCCTTTCTCGGTGTGAAGCATTGTGTAATCGTCCTGCGCTTCGATGTACCGGATATCATCAGTCGGCACAATAAGAATTTTTGGACCGTTCTTAATCACAACCCTATCGAGATGCTCGGTTCTATGTTCGATATGCTTGACCAATCCATCTATATTCTTTTTTGCTTCGGCGGTGTTGTCGATTAATCTGCGCGCTTTCTCAATTGCCTCGGCAAACCGGTCTTGAGAAAACGGTTTCAGCAGGTAATCCGTTGCGTTCACCTCAAACGCTTTGAGTGCGTACTGATCGAACGCAGTAGTAAAAATTATTACCGGCGGCACTTCAAGAATTTCCAGCATTTCAAAGCCGGTAAGCTTCGGCATTTGAATATCGAGAAAGATCAAATCCGGTTTCAGTTCGTTGATGAGCTTAATTCCCTCAAATCCGTCCGCGCATTCGGCAACGAGTTCAAAGTCGTCAAACTTCTTCAAATAATTTTTGATGATGTCGCGAGCAAGCTTCTCGTCGTCAATCGTTATAGCTTTTATTTTTCTTTCCATAGCATTCCTAATTAGACAGGAATAAAAATGTTTACCTTAAAAATGCCGTTAGTTTTTTCAAAAGTTAAAAGATTATCTTGATTGTAAATCAGTTTCAGTCTGTTCTGGATATTTTTCAAGCCGATGCCCTCGCCTTTACGCGGAATGGCTTCGGAATCAA
>JAKAEE010000013.1:61729-66319 GCA_021820065.1 Bacteroidota bacterium
ACCTTAAAAATGCCGTTAGTTTTTTCAAAAGTTAAAAGATTATCTTGATTGTAAATCAGTTTCAGTCTGTTCTGGATATTTTTCAAGCCGATGCCCTCGCCTTTACGCGGAATGGCTTCGGAATCAAAATTATTTTCTACTATGATTTTAAAATATCCTTTTTCCGTTCCGCATGAAAGTTTAATTGTTACTTTATCCAGACTCTCGTACACGCCGTGCTTGATTGCATTTTCAAATAACGGCTGAAGAATCATGCTCGGCACTTCCAAATCTTTGCACCGCGGATCAATCTTTTCAACGAACTCAAACTTATCATCAAAGCGGATCTTTTCAATATCAAGATACAACTTGGCATTGTTAATCTCTTCGCTCAATTTACTCTTCTGCTTTTCGTTTTTTGAAAGAGTGTTCCTTAAAAACGACGAAAGCTTTATCGTCATCTCCTGCGCTTTGGAAGGATTGGTAATTGTAAGTGAGCTGATGGAATTCAAACTATTGAAAATGAAATGTGGGTTGATCTGGTATTTCAGAGTTTTCAGTTCTGCTTCTTTTACCAGCGCATTCAACTCGGCTTCAAGCAGAAGTTTCTGCTGAAAATTTGTGTAGTAAATGATAACGTAATCAACCGAAATGATTATAATGTAAAATAAAATTCCGATCAAAAATCTCCAGATAAGCGACTTGATCAAGAACTCGGAGTATGCGGCATTACCGGTAATCACATGAGACATGATATAATAACCGGCGGAAATCCAGAGACCTGAAGTAATAACCGCAGCGGCAATGTGATTAAGAAAAATTTTTAATGCGGAATAATTTTCGAGCGAGTTGAAGCTTACGGTGTACCAGAGACTGATTCCTAAAAGTTGATATAAAATGTTAAAGAATGCGCTGTCTGCCAGCGCAATCCACATTGAAAACTTTAGGAAGAAGGTGAGCACGCTTACATGAATTAGAAAAATAGCAAACCACACAACCGAGTAAGCGGCAAATATTTTTTTGTTGTTAATGAACGGGTTTGTCATCGTTAGTCCGGAGCTTAATAAAGCAGCTCGCCGCCCCCGAAAATTGCCGCACCTTTAATAATTAGAATTCCTTGGCTTTCATCAGCCGGCATTGTCTTTGCAAATCTCTTATCGTCGAAACCGCCGAAGATTGAAGTAACGTTTACAAGTACTTTCCAATCTTGAGGAACCCGAATATTTACTCCGCCGAAAATTGCCGAGACTTCTAGTGAGTTTTCACCGGGAGCTAATTTAGCATTTGTCAAATCCAGTTTAGCGCCACCGAACATCGTTGTTATCTTTCCGCCTCTGAAGTTTTGCGAATCGATTGTTCTGCGAACGGTATTAAAAACGGCAACCTCGTCAATGTAATCATAAGAAGAAAAACTTGTTTGAGATTGATTCTGTCCGTTCTGAATATTCTGCATGTTCTGAAATGAGTGGTGATTAGAATCTCTTCTGTTCAGAAGGAGCCACAATCCAAGCGCAAGAAATAATAACGGCCAGAGACTTCCGAAATCAAGGAAGAAGAAATACGGAAAGTGATGAAGTATCCCGATCAATCCGATACCGAGAAGAACATAACCGATAAAACTGTTCTTGTGATTAACCACCAGTACAATACCGATTATCAGAAAGATTGTATGCCACGAAAAAATGAGCGGATGAAAATCGAAATAGAAAAATCCGAAGTTATCCAAAACAAACAGAGCGCCGAGAACGATGAGAATTACTCCGAGCCAAATTCTATTGTTTGAAGTCTGCATTTTTATCTCCAGTTAAAAAATTGTTTTAATTTCGCCGCCGCCGAACAGAACTACTCCTTTGATAACCAATACTTTTTTCTCATCAACGGTTAAGTTTGGATCTTTTGTTCTCTTGTCGCCAAAGCCGCCAAAGATCGGCAATATATCGAGTTCAACTTTCCAATCCGGAGGAACAATTAAAGTGGCGCCGCCGAAGATTGCCGTTACCTCAATAACGTTTTCACCATCAGCAAGTTTCGATTGGCTGAGGTTAACTTCGCAGCCGCCGAATATTGAAACTAAATTTCCGCCTTGAAAATTTTCCGAGTAAACTACTTTTGAGCCGCCTCCGAAAATACTTATGCATTCAACAGTATCTCCGTTTATTTCAGAAGCGCGCGCGCTGCTTTCCGTATCAATGGCAACTGTTGACTTGACTCTTCTCCCTCTGCGTTTGCCTGCAATTATGTATGCACCGAGTAATACAAATACCAGAGGCCACAGTTCGGGCACCAAGTTGAACAAACCGATCGCTATGAAAACGACTCCGGCAGTTTTATTTCTTGAGAGAACAAAGAAAAGCAGTCCAATCAGAATGAAAAAATATTCCCATGAAAAGAATTCACCGGGTATCTCAATAAGGTTGTAATTTTCTAGAACAAATATCGCTCCGAAGAATATCAGCAGCAAACCTACTATTACACGCCCGTGAAGTTTTGGTGTTTCCATTTTTTCCTCAATTATCTTTACTGTCACTTCTTTCGACGGCAAAGTTACAGTGTGAGTTCATGTATTTGAATAGAAATTCGGCGAACGGCGGAAAATAATCGGTGAATAAATATTTCTGTTGCACGGAATATTATTCTGTGCAACAGTAGTCGAGCACTGCTACTGGAAGTTTTTGGTTATTTCGCAGAAGATTGACGATTCATCAACTTCTTCTGTCTTAACGCTGGTGTTTTTTATGTCTGCGGTTAATTCGTGAAAAGATTGGTTGCTCACTGTGGTTGCGGTAAAACCGTCTTTGCAAACAATTTTTCCGTCGTGCGTTTTTTCATAGTCAATTTCACCAAGAAGTCCTTCTTCGGTTTGTAATTGGAACCATTCAAGTCGAAACTTCCAAAATTTTTCCGAATAACTTGAGAAAAGAACAACTCCATTTGGCTTAGTCACTCTTATGCTTTCGCGGATTAACTCGGGTTGGTTGACATGAAATGCAGAAATCCCGTTCTGTATTCCAATCACTACATCGAAAGTACTAGCCGGAAATGCAAGCTGTACGGCATTCATCTGAGCAAAAAAACAATTTGAAATATTTCCGAACATTTCCTTGCCGAGTTGCAGACTTGAAAAAGAAGTATCGATGCCGAAAACCGATTTGGATTTTTTTGAGAGTGAAGGGAATATTCTTCCATAGCCGCAGCCGAGTTCTAAAACCAAATCGGTTGGATGAATTTTTTGGATTACGTGATTGATTTCCGCATCAAGGTACTGTTGAACACGCGGTGTGGCTATTTCGTACACACGCTTTAATTTTTCAGAAGAAAGTTTCTCAGAATAATAATTCATCACGTTAGCACGGATTGAATTTTTATTTTATTCGATTAGCTTACTTTCGTCAGCATCTGGTAACTCCTGAACTTTATTCAGTTGCTTCTCAATTTTTCTTGTGGCTTTTGAGGCGTCATCTATTGTGTTGCTTGCTTCCTGAAGTTTCTTTTGCGTTTTGTCCAAAAGATCTCCAAACTTTCCAAATTCTGTTTTTACACTGCTAAGGACTTTCCAAACTTCGCTTGAACGTTTTTCTATAGCCAAGGTTCTAAATCCCATTTGCAAACTATTTAGGACTGCCGCAAGTGTTGTTGGCCCGGAAACCACTACTCGATATTCCCGCTGCAAAAATTCCGCTAAGCCTGGTCTTCGTAAAACCTCTGCATACAATCCTTCAATAGGGAGAAACATTAATGCGAAATCTGTTGTATGCGGCGGATCGAGATATTTTTCCGCAATTTTTTTCGCTTCACCTTTAATACGTGTTTCGATTGATTTACCTGCATCATTAATTGAATTCACATTTGCAATTTCTTGAGCTTCCAACAACCTTTGATAATCTTCGACTGGAAATTTTGCATCGATAGGAAGCCAAACAGTTTCGTTCTTAAGTGAATCTCTCCCGGGAAGTTTGATGGCAATTTCAACACGTTCGCTGCTGCCTTTTTTTGTAACGATGTTCTTTTCATATTGCTCGCGGGTTAGAATCTGGTCAATCAAATTTTCCAGCTGAATCTCACCCCAGCCGCCGCGGGTCTTAACATTTGTCAAAACATTTTTCAAATCTCCGACGCCGCGGGCAAGTTCCTGCATATCGCCAAGACCTTTGTAAACTTGTTCAAGACGTTCGCTAACCAGCTTGAACGATTCGCCGAGCCGTTTTTCCAATGTCTCGTGCAGCTTTTCATCCACTGTCTTTCGCATCTCTTCAAGTTTCTTTTCGTTCTTGTCTTGAATTTCTTTTAACTGTGCATCAACTTTTTCCTGTAGCTTATCAAACTTCTGTTCGTTAGTCTGAATAAGTTTAGAGAGTTGGTCGTTCAGTTGATCGCCGAACATCTTTATTGAATTGCTCAACTCCTCACGCTGAGACTTTGCATTCTTTGAAATTTCTTCCCTGCTTCGCGCTATCTCGTCGCGGAATGAACGATCGATTTTTTCAAACTCCGCATTAAGAGCCGTAGAACCGCCGCTCGAAATGTTTTTCTTCAATTGGAAATAAAAAGTGATCACGGAAATCAGTGTTGCCAGAATTAGAATTATAAGTAGTTCGGTCATCAAATCACCAT
>JAKAEE010000070.1 GCA_021820065.1 Bacteroidota bacterium
TTGCATTGCCATCATCATTCTTCTGCGATACTTCGTAAACCGCTTCCCAGTTACCTACGTCGTTCCAATAGAAATCCGCTTTGGTAAGATAAACGGTGTCAGATTTTTCCATAACACCATAATCGATCGAAATGCTTTTCAGTTGTCCGTAAACATGAACCAGTTGCCTCTCAAAATCATCCGTGCCAATTGACTCTTCAATTTTTTCCAACCCGTCGTGGAGATCAGGGAGATGTTTCTTAATCTCTTCAAGAATTGTATCAACGCGCCAAATAAAAATTCCCGAGTTCCAAAGAAAGTCACCCGATTCCATAAATTGTCGTGCCGTCGAGAGATTCGGCTTCTCGGCAAAAGTGAGTACCTTATAAATATTTTTATCAACACCCTTTTCGTCAAATTGAATGTAGCCGTAACCGGTTTCCGGGCGTGTCGGCGTAATACCAATCGTGACCAGCCCTTTCGATTTATTTGCAAACTCGGCAGCTCCCAACAAACATTTTCTAAATTCAGCCTCATCTTTTATCAAGTGATCGGAAGGAAGCGTAATCGCAACCGCATCCGGATTTTTACTTTTCACGAGAACCGATGCAAGCCCGATGCATGCCGCTGTATTTTTTCCGAACGGTTCATCAATAATATTTTCCGGCGGAATCTGCGGCAGTTGTTCCTTCACTCTTAACTTCTGAACTTTATTGGTGATGATAATGATGTTCTTATTCTCAACAAGTCCTTCCAGGCGTTTCACCGTGTCTTGAATCATAGTATTTTCGCCCACGATTCGTATCAACTGTTTCGGCTTTCTCTCTTTGCTTCTAGGCCAAAATCTGGAACCAACTCCGCCGGCCATAATCACAGCATAAATTTCCATTTATCTTTCCTTCTGTTTGGGAAAAATTGTTTTGCCGAAATTCTCGGCACGATTCAAATAACTGGTTATATCTACTTCCTTTCCTCTAACAACGGCAACTATTACGATTAAACACGACCTTAGCGATTCAATAATATTTGCGCTCGGCGGAATTTTTTTTTGATTTATCATTTCCAAACCGGAAGAAAATATTCTGTGCATGTTGGAAAGTATTTCGAAACCTATTTTCTGAGAAAGTTCCGCATGTTCTTTCATCACCTTAATGTAATTGCTGATTTCATTTTCGGTATAATCAAATTTAAGCACGCGGTTTAAAAATGAATCGAGTTCTTTTACCGGCTTGAGAACCCTCTCTTCGAAATTTTCAAAATTGAAAGCCGTTTCTTTATTCAACTCTTCAAATATGATTGCTTCTTTAAGTTCATCAGCTTTTGTTCTAATCGGTATCTCAAGTTCGATTGGCGGCTTGACTGAAGTTGGAACAGCCGCAGAAGCGGTTTCCTCTCTCTTGGTAAGATCAACTTTGATTGTGTCTTCAGAGAATTTTTGAAATAGCGCGCGAGCCATCTGTGGGGTTACTACATCCAATACACTGCTGATTTCTCTAACCAAGCTGTAACTGTGCTCTTTGAATTTGTCGGAAAGTTTTAGAAAATCAATTTTACCGTTGTCGATAAAGTTTACAAGTTCGCCAAGCTTAATTCCCAGTTTGGAAAGCTCCGTTATCTTTTTGAAGTTTTTAATTTCTTCGTTTAGATCGGCAGCATTCGACAATCTTTCTCTAATGATTGCGACAGTTTCAATTTTTTCCGAACTCAAGCGGAGATTATTGGCTGCGGCTACTACGCATTGTATTATGTACTGTTTAGCCAGATCCAATTTTTTTTCTGATGTCTGGGAACGATTAAGTAATTAAAATTTAGCTTGTTAAATGTAATGAATTTTACAGATTATTTTCAGACTGGTAAAACCCTATTAGCTTCAACAACCGAATGAATTATATGAACTTTCCGCTTCGAATCATAGTTTATAAAGGAAAAAGTTCACATGATCGGCTACAGATTTTCCGAATACATTCCTTCCTCTTCCGGCGGAAACGCATTTGAACAACTGCTGAATATTTTTATGCAACTCTTAAATATCACTGCCGGCGATGTTGCCCAATCATTAAACATTTTGAACGACCTTGATAGAAAATACAATCTTACCGGTGATGAATACGGCATCGGCGATTTTATTCAAGACTTGAAAGACAAAGGATACATTAAGGAGGAAAAGAACGGCGAGGGTAATTTTGTTATCACATCTAAAACTGAACAGCAAATACGCCGACGGTCTTTAGAAGAAATATTTTCGAAACTGAAAAAGACCGACCGCGGCAGTCACCAAACTCCCTTTTCTGGAGAAGGCGACGAAAGAACTGCCGAACGACGGGACTATCAGTTTGGAGACGCGCTTGATCAGATTGATATGACTGCTTCGATTAAAAATTCGCAGATCAAATATGGACTGAATGATTTCAAGTTAACCGAAGATAATCTTGAAGTTGAAGAAAGGGATTATAAAACTTCCACGTCAACAGTTTTGATGATAGACATTTCCCACTCGATGATACTTTACGGCGAAGATAGAATTACTCCGGCAAAGAAAGTTGCCATGGCTCTATCTGAATTGATCACAACACAATATCCAAAAGACACGCTCGACATAATCGTCTTCGGCGATGACGCAAGACCGATTGAGATAAAAGACCTTCCGTACTTGCAAGTCGGACCGTTTCACACAAATACTGTTGCCGGTTTGGAACTTGCTACCGACATTTTGAGGCGGAAGAAAACTAAGAATAAACAAATTTTTATGATAACCGACGGCAAACCGACGTGTTTGAAACTCGGAATTAAATATTACAGAAATAGTTTCGGACTTGATCGTAAGATTGTAAACAAAACTCTCGATCAAGCGGCAAGATGCAAAAAATTAGGAATTACAATCACAACATTTATGATTGCGCGCGACCCATACCTCCGCCAGTTTGTGCATGAGTTCACAAAAGTTAATCAAGGCAGAGCGTACTACAGCGGACTCGGCGGATTGGGTGAGTTCATGTTTGAGGATTTTGTCCGCAACCGCAGAAAAACCTTAAGATAAAGGGATGAAAATGATGCTTCACAATTTTGAAAAAATAAAAACGTTTGGTGAATTGAAAAGAAGCGGTTACCGTTCCGTTCACATCAAAGACGAGATGCGCAACAATCTCATCGAAATTCTAAAGAACAAAAAGATTTCGTTCGATAAAATTATCGGTTACGATGAAACGGTAATCCCGGATATTCAAACTGCAATCCTTTCACGGCACAACATTATTCTTCTTGGTTTGCGCGGACAAGCGAAGACGAAAATTGCCCGGTTGATGGTGAATCTGCTGGATGAGTTTATTCCAATCATCGAAGGTTCCGAATTGAACGACGACCCGTTCCATCCTCTCTCAAGATTCGGGAAAGATAAGATTGCCGAACTTGGCGACGAGACACCGATTTCGTGGATTAGTCGCGACGAAAGGTACACAGAAAAACTCGCAACGCCAGATGTAACTATTGCCGATTTGATCGGTGATGTTGACCCGATAAAAGCTGCGTCTCTCAAAATTCACTATTCCGACGAAAGAGTAATTCATTTCGGATTGATACCTCGTTCTCACCGCGGAATATTTGTAATCAATGAATTGCCTGATCTTCAAGCGCGTATTCAAGTTGCGCTGTTTAATATTCTTCAAGAGAAAGACATTCAAATCCGGGGATTCAAAATCCGTTTACCGCTGGATGTTCAGTTTGTATTCACTGCAAATCCCGAGGACTATACCAATAGAGGATCGATCGTAACGCCGCTAAAAGACAGAATCGATTCCCAAATATTAACGCACTATCCGAAAACAATTTCTGTTTCTAAAAGCATAACCGCGCAAGAAGCGAAAATTGCCAACCATCAGAATGAAAGAGTTTTTGTGCCGGAACTTATCAAAGACATAATTGAACAAATCGCGTTTGAAGCCAGATCAAGCGAGTTCGTCGATTCGAAAAGCGGCGTTTCGGCTCGGCTAACAATTTCGGCGCTGGAAAATATTGTAAGCTTCGCCGAAAGACGGCTTCTCATTAACAACGAATCAAAAACTGCGGTAAGAATTTCAGATTTGATCGGCGTAATTCCATCCATCACTGGAAAAGTAGAATTGGTGTATGAAGGCGAGCAGGAAGGTCCGTACAAAGTAGCTAACATTTTGATTGGTAAGGCAATCAAATCCCAGTTCATAAATTATTTTCCAAATCCGGATAGTTTGAAAAAGAAGAACGGCGTAAATCCCTACTCACCTATCGTCCATTGGTTTGCAAAAGGACAAACTGTTGATCTGCTTGCCAAACTTAACGGCAAAGAATATAAAACAGTTCTTTGCTCCGTCACTGGTCTGAAAGAATTGATTGATAGAACATTCAGAAATCTTGACGAAGACGATAAACTTTTGTTCATGGAATTTCTCTTGCATGGTCTCGCAGAGTTTTCGATGTTAAGCAAGTTTCATTTAGAAAGCGGCATTCAGTTTAAGGACATGATGAGTAGTATGCTGAACTCCATCGACAATATCGAGATAGATGAAGAGGAATCTTTTCAGTAGGCAATTATAAAATCGGGTAATCTTCGTAATCCATTGGGATAAAAAAGATTACCCGTTATATTTCAATGAAACTCTGTTGTTTGTCATCCTTCGTGTTTCGTTTTAAAACCTTTCATCATCCATTTCCGCGCTAGTATCAATCCTATAGGAGTTGCTATAGCGATGAATCCGTAAATCAGCCACATTGTTTCCGTATGCATTTGCGATGGCGGTGTATCAACAGGACAGTAATGCATTAAAAACCATCCCGAGTACAGACTAGTAATAACTTTTGTTAGGAACCACGGAAACTGTCCGATGCCCATGTAGATTCCTGTCATATTCTTCGGAGCAATTTCAGCAACCCACTGCAAGAATCGCGGCTGCCACATAGCTTCGCCAATTGTCATTATGATTATATAAGCCACAAGAGTATCAAAGTTGGGACCCAGTGCTAAAATAAATGTTGGTGATGCCATAACAAATGTTCCGATAATCATCATTGTATAGGTATTCTTTTTAGAGGTCAGTGCTGCAACCATCGGTGCTAATATGAAAATCAAGATTGGATTGAGATTTACAAAGAATTCAAAATTGTCCTGAACAAATCCATTGAACGCTCTGCTGGTATATTGAGGAATGGTCAGCCAATTATGAGCAAACAGTGTCTGCACCGGAATCAATATGAAAATAAAATATAAAAACCGGCGATCTCTTAGAGGAAAATTTTTGAAGTAAAATTTCATTTTTTCTTTTGCAGTCATCTTCGAAAGTTCGTCATCATCTTCAATTTGTTTTTCACCTCTTTCAGCGCTTGCATTGGCAATCGCTTTTTCAACAGCTTTCTTAGTCATGATGAAATAGACAACGGCAATTCCAGCAACAGTTAAAGCAACATAAACCCAAAAGACTCCAAGAATACTTGTTGCTCTGCGAACAGGAGGTGAAATCAATCCGGGTAAGTAACCGCCGAGGTTCATCAAGCCGTACAACATTGCATAACCCATTGCAGCAGTGTTTTCATTCGTAAATTTTTTCACTGCTGCATAAGCTGCCGGCTGATAAATTCCATATCCCAAAACAATTCCTAAAATGCCAAGCATTGCATATATGTGAGCACCTCCCCACAAGCCCGGCGCACCTAAATGCGGAGCTACAGAAAGCAGAATTCGCCCGACAAACATGAATGATAACGCATAGAGAAGCGCTTTACGAACACCAATCCAATCAACTGTTGCACCCAAGAAAAGCATACTTAAAGTAATACCGGCAGTTAAAATACCCACCATGTTTCCGGCACGTATGTCGTCAAGTTTTGTATAATCGTTAAAATAAATAGCAAGCAATCCCAGCACACCGAAATAAGTTAATCCTTCAAGGGTGTAAGAAATGTTCAGTCCGACTAAGGCACGGGATGTATGCATCAAATCTATGAATGGCTGTGTTATTTCATTAATAACATTGCCGAACGGTGTGACGCTTTCAGCGGCAACATTTTTCCTGCTAATAATAAATAACGAAATGATCACGGCAATCGGCGGCAAAACCAAAGCTACAACAAACATCAAAACCCCATTGAACCCTTTCCTAATAGCAAGTCTGGATGTTCCCAAAAGAATTACGAAATACAAAATGAGAGACAACCCAACATAGACAATTGTTAAATCCATAATTCACCTTTGATAAGTTGATTAGATTATGTTCACTTCAGGAGTTAATTTTATTCCAAACTTTGTATGTACGGCTTGAACGATTTGTTCCGCAAAATTTACAATCTCTATTCCATCCGCACTGCCTAAGTTGACAATTACTAAGGATTGCTTGTTATATGTTCCGACTTTACCGCTCTTTTTCCCTTTGAATCCACATTTTTCAATCAACCAACCGGCGGGGATTTTATATGAATGTTCATCGACCTTGAAAAAGACTAGATCGTTGAAAGATTTTTTTAACTCGGCAAATTTCTTTTTATCCACTTCAGGATTTTTGAAAAAGCTTCCGGCATTACCCAGCTTGGAAGGATCGGGCAGTTTGCTCATTCGAATTCGCTTAACCAGATCGCTGACTTCTTTAATAGTTATTTCTGTACTTTTCTTTTTTTGAACAAACTCTTGGAATGCACGGTAGTTGAGATTAAAACTCTTCTCCTTCTTCAATTTCAACGTTACATTGGCAATCAGAAACTTATTCTTCAGTGCATTCTTGAAAATACTGTTTCGGTATCCAAATGCACATTGATTATTGTTGAGAATAATTTTTTGCTGATCGTCCAAATTAAATCCTTCCAACGAATCAAACACAGCCTTCAATTCCACACCATAGGCGCCAATGTTCTGTATGGGCGCAGCACCGACCGTTCCGGGTATAAGCGACAAATTTTCGATTCCGTAATATTCCTTATCCACACAAAACGTAACCAGGTCATCCCACAACTCACCGGCTTGAACGTTTACAAAAATAAACTCGTTGTTCTCGTCAACAACTTTGATCCCTTTTGAGATTAATCGAACAACAATGCCGTCGTAGTTTTTAGTGAAGAGGATGTTGCTGCCTTCTCCCAAAATCAAAACTGGTAGATTTTGAAATTCTTTTTGAGAAGTTAATTCGAAAATTTGTTCGGCAGATTCAAGCTCTGCATAGAATCGCGCGTTTACATCTATCTTAAATGTGTTGAAGTTTTTTAGCGTAAAATTTTCTTTGATGATCATTCTATATCCGAATCCTATAATTGAATTTTAGTTTCTCTCAGATGCCAATCAATTTGATTAATTTTTTCTCCGTCCGAACAAAGCAGAATAGCTCCATGCTTATCCGTCCTCAGAACTTTGATGTCGGCTTGGTCAAGTTTCTGAATTGTCTCCTGATGTGGATGTTTGAATTTATTCATCACACCAGCGCTTATAACAGCGAATGACGGATGAACCTGAGCGAGAAATTGATCGCCGGTACTTGTTCTGCTTCCGTGATGACCGACGAGCAAAACATCAGACGCGAGAAACTTTCCGTAGTCATTTAAGTAATTCTCTTCAATTCTAATACTAGCATCTCCGGTGAGCAAAATTGAACTCTTCCCATACACTATTTTGACAATACCACTTTTATCATTTGAACTGACCGGTTGCGGATAATAATTTAATGTATCGTTCAAAACATAAAGACGCGCGTTACCTATTGCAAATTTTTCTTTTGAAAAATATTTGAACGGAACATCATAACCCTTGAGTAGTTTTTCAAAATCTCTTTCAAGAAACGAAGATGTATCTGCTTCCGGTTTGAGAATCTGTTTAACCCTATGATTCTTAACAAGCGAAATAAATCCTCCGGAATGATCTGAATCAATATGCGATACTATTCCGTAATCGATTTGATCTATTCCAAGTCGATCCAACAAAGGAATAATAACCCTCTCGCCGTTATCGAAGTAAGCCGTTGAATTACCGGCATCGATTAACGCTGTCTCGCCATTTGGAAACTTAACCAATACTGCGTTCCCCTGTCCCACATCAACAGTCATCATGGATAATTCATTTCGCGGCATCAGCTCATAATTATCTAACTGCATTAGAACCAACATGAGCATAACAGTAAGTACCGACGCCACCGCTTTTGCACGAACGTTTGTAAATGTTTCGACAATATATCCAACCGCGATAATTGCCAGATAAAATATGATGGCATCGTAACCACTGAATTGATTAAACGAGATGTAAGAAAAACTTTTGTTCCCGAGTAACTGGACGCACCAATACATAAAGTAAGTCAACAGTTCGCTTGCAGATCCAAAAACAATCCCTAGAAAATTTGAAATTGCACCTATAGCAACGGTCAAAATTCCTAAACCAACAATAGCGCCGGATACGGGAATTACTATAATGTTAGCGAATAACGCAGAGATCGACAGCCGATGGAAATAAGTCAACGTAAACGGAAGAGTTCCTAATTGCGCGGCAATCGAAGTGACGCTAAATAGCGCAAACCATTTCAAAGCATTTGGACGGATGTTGAGTCCTTCAACAAATTTTTTCATCGGCGGATAAATTAAAATGAGTGAAAGTATTGCCGAGAAAGAAAGTTGAAAACTTGGATTGAACATTTCTTTTGGGTTGATCAGCAAAATCACAAGCGCGCTTAACGACAAAGAATTCAAACTATTATATTCTCTGCCGGTTGCCGGTGCCGCTAAAAGAGCAAATGCCATCACAGTTGATCTGAACACCGGTGAGTCCGCGCCAGTTAGGATCAGATAAAACAGCAATCCGAAAAATGTTAAAGTATATCTGGTGAACATATTGAACCGGTTAAAAACCACAAGAAAGATTAGAACTACGTATCCAACATGCAGCCCAGAAACGGATAAAACATGAACGACTCCCGCATTAATAAAGTAATCATTGACTTGGTAATCAATCATACTCCGATCGGCGAGAATTAATCCTCGAAGCAACGCAGCAGTAGTTTTGTTGTGAAGCGCGGTAATTCTTTCATCTATAGATTTCCTAATTTCAAAAATAGCGTTCTTGAAATAAGAAACATCGTGCGAAACGACTTTAACACTGTCGGCATGGTACACAGAAACAATTCCGCCAATACTTTTCGCTAATAGGTACTTTTGATAATCAAATTCTCCCGGATTTCTTTCGTCCCTCGGTCGCTGCAAAGTTCCGGTTAATTTTATTTTGTTTTCTACTTTCAGTTCATTGAAAAGTTTTTCAATCTTCTCATTATCATCATAAACCGAGCAAAGAAAGGTGAATTTTCCCTTAAACAAATTTCCTTTCGCGTAAACCGAATCACATGAGAGAGTAAAGTTGATTCTGCCTTGCCGTTTCAGATCAATTTTTTCAGCAGTGCCTATAATCTTCGCCTCAGAATATTTTGGTTCCGGAAACGGATACACATATTGCTTCTGAGTAAATGCAGAATAATAAGTCGAGCCGAATAAAATAACTGTTGCAATAACAATAAAATTTTTTAGAACAATGGTTTTGTCACGTGCGAGCAGTGAATGAACTACGGCGGCAAATGTTGCAACCAAAAATAGAACGAAGAGAAATATGTAGGCAAGCTGTAATATGGATTGGAGTACGATTCCGACTATAAAAAGAATTACAAATTTTATGAGCGGATAATCATTCATACACTTTCATAATTGATGGTTTGATTTGATATAACGCTTTGATTCTTTGCGCTAAAAACGCGGCATTTTTCCCGGCTGCGATTCCTAACGCCGGATTTAGAGTGTGCATCTTGATTGAGAGGTCTTCAAAATTTCCGTGATCTGAACAAACTACCAGCGTCATATCTTTGGAAAGATTTGTAATTGTATGATAGAGAAATCTATCAAGAACGTGCGTAGTGTACTCAAGCCATTCAATATTTCTTCCGTGCCCAAGATGATCGGTGTGAAAAATTTCGAACAGCGTGAAGTGATTCTGCGAACCGATTCGCAAAAGTCTATTTGCCGCCGTTTCCGGTTTAATAATCGCCAGTTTATAGTTTAACCGTTCAACCAGCCGCCGATTATCGATCTCGGCGCTTATGGCACGTCCACGCCGCAAATCTGAAATTTTATTCAAACGCATACCGTTCAGAATACAGCTTAGAGTCGTAACACTTAACCTTCTGCGTCCGGAATTAACATAATCGAAAAAAACTTTGGGGTAAGCGTTCATGAACGTAACCTTCTTTTTCGATTTCATAAATTCCCGGAAAATGTTTTTCTCCCGGATTATCGGCACAAGCGTTGAGTACGGATACGGACCGAAATGTTTTCCGATTATTTTTGGCGCGTTCACACCGCAAAAAATTGATGTCTGCCCTGTTCCGCTTAGCGGGATTTCCGGGACGCCCATTATTGCATCAACGGGAAAAAGAAATGCGTTTTCACCTTTTAATTTTTGATTCTCTAGATGGGGTATGCTGCCGAATATTTCCGTGAACGTTTTGAACCCGAACTTAAAGAAGGGATTATTTTCATAATCTTTTTTGCCGATTCCCAAACCGTCTATGAAGATCATGATTGTTGAATGCAAAAGCGTTCCTTTCTCTATTTTGATTCAACCAAAATCGTTACAGGACCGTCATTGAAAATTTTAACCATCATCATCGCGCCGAATACACCGTCTTTGACTTTTTCGCTGCCAAGATTTTCTTTCATCCTAGCAACAAATTTTTTGTACATAGCTTCGGCAACTTCCGGGCGGGCAGAATCAGTAAAACTCGGGCGATTGCCTCTTCGCGTGTCGCCGTAAAGTGTGAATTGCGAAATCACAAGTGCTTCACCGCCAACATCTTTTATCGACAGATTCATTTTTTGGTTTTCATCTTCACCCGCTCCAGAGGAAACACTTCGGGAAAACACACGCAAGTTAGAGCACTTATCGGCAACAAAAATTAAATCCTCTTCGGTATCGCCATCTTTGATCCCAAGAAGAATCACCATTCCATTTTTTATTTCAGCGTAATGTTTCGGTTCATCAATTGTAACAGACGCTTCCGAAACTCTCTGAACAAGCGCTCTCACATTAACTCTCCGTAAACAATTCTATCAATCTGCTGATAGTCTTTGATGAAATTTATCTTTTGGACACCGCTTTCTTGAAGGATTGAAGCCACGTCTACGGCTTGTCCCATGCCGACCTCAAGGTAAATCGAACCTCCCGTCTTCAAGATATAATTAAGCCGGGATGATATCAATTTATAAAATGTGAGTCCGTCTCCGAAATCAGTTACAGCAGTTGCCGGTTCGAACTCGCGAATTTCTCGTTGAGTCTCAGAATAATCCGCCATACTGACATACGGAGGGTTTGAAACGATTAAATCGAACGGTACTCCATCGGTAGAGTAATTATTCATGTCAGCTTTGATAAATTTTATGTTTGCACTAGAGCCGATTTGAGCGGCATTTTCTTTGGCTAACGAAATTATTTCCTCAGAAGTATCTATTGTTGTTACAGAGCAATTTTCCAAAAATTTTGCCAATGTGACAGAAATATTTCCCGATCCCGTGCCGATATCAAGGATTCTGCAACCATCCGCCGACTTAAAATGCTCAATGATCGCTTCAACCATTAATTCGGTTTCCGGTCTTGGTATCAGAACGCTGCTGTTCACCTTGAACGTCAATCCGAAAAACTCGGCTTTTCCGGTTATGTATTGTAGCGGTTCAAATTTCCCACGCCGGGAAATGAGCTCACGATATTTGTCAACTTCGTTTTCCTTAAGCGGCTGATCAAATTTAAGATAGAGATCGAGACGTTTGCAGTTAAGAATTTCGGCAAGGAGTAATTCGGCGTTCAAACGCGCTGATTCAATTCCCTTCTTTTCAAGATACTCGGTTGAGAGCTGAAGCGATTCAAGAACAGTTAACATCAGTTTCCATTTCTTGGTTAAAGGTTAGACAACCTCAGAAAGCTTTTAACGAAAGATAAAAAATCTTTGGGATTGATTAAGCGGTCATTTATCTTTATCCAACGATCGCGCATATTCCAGAAATAGTTCGCGGATAATCTCGATCTCTTCTATCGTTTCGGCTTTCTTAATTTTCAGCATTTGAGCTCTGTAATATGATTGGACTTCAGAGTTCCGCCATATAAAGAATCGTCTTATAATTGAAATGTATTAATCCGTTCGTTTGATGCTTGTCGAATATTCTTTGCAATTCATTCTTTGTCTCGAAAAACTGTTCGCTCTTTTCGTCTGGGCAATACGAAGACGAAAGAAGTCTTCCAACCAAACTTTCAAAATCAAGAATTTGAATATGGGCAAACGCAGCGGTCTTAAACCGTGACGGTGAGACAAAAGAACTGATCTTGGCTTCGTCAATATTTTTATGAGTCACTTCACTATCTATTAAAGAACATCTCTTTTCTTTTTCGATTGATTGCGTTTAATCAATTTCAGTTAGAACATAAACTTTTTTGGTTACTCTAGCAATAAGCGTTAAAGAACAAACATCAGAGCGGCTAACAAAATTTTACGATGTACTCACAGAAAATATTTTTTTGATTAACACGCCGAGGTACGCGCCAGCAAAAGCAAATATTATTGCCGCCAATGAATTGAAATCGTGATGGAAGACAAAATTGAAAAACGGCACCCAAATACCAACGGCAATAGCAAGCAGCCATGCTCGTTTCGGCTGAAAAAATCCTAAAGACGCAGAAACTACTATTAGCGCTGCGGCGGTCGTTCCGGTATCATCCCAATTAGGCATCGAATCGATCCATCCGATTATTAAACCAAGCACAATTGCGATGACGAGCAAAATGGGAAGTCTATTAATCTTATTCATGTCGTCCTTTCAATGATGTTTTTGATTCAATTGTTACACTTCACTCACAACAAATTCTTCATCGTAAACCGATTTATATTTAATTTTGAACGTAAGCCGGTTTAAAAGCGAAGAAATCTTTTTCTGTTCTTCAGCGTTAACCGGATTTGCTTCGATCAGTATGCTCGATTGATCCGCGTGTATCAGCTCTCCATTTGACGGGATATAACAGATAATATCGTAGCCGCTCAAACCAAGATGCGATAATGCATTTTCAACTGTACTTTTTATATCAGCTGGAATAATTAGTCCGTCAACAAATATTTCAACTTGTTCAACACACGCGTCGCCAACTCCCGAGTTGTGCAATATTATTTTAACCGCACGCCCGTCAGTTCCTTCTCTATTAATTTCCAGATGAGGGAGAGCCGCGTAACTATTCGCTTTTGCGGCAGACCTTCTTTGCATTGCGTTTATAATTATTGCCGCCAGAATAATTGCAATTCCGAATACTGCCGCCATTAATTCTGGATTCATCTAAACTTTTCCTATGAATTAGCCGGATGCAATATGGTTAAATCTGAAATGCTAAAAAATGTAATTCTTATTCACGCCTTTTTTTACATTCCCCCAAAAATTTATGTTTGGGAAGATGCTTTTCCTAAGCAGAACCAAAAAAAGCAGCGTGAGTACCACATCGAGCGTTTGCAAAACAAGCATTCCGTTGAACGGATAAACAATCCAACCGTGTATTACTAAAAGTAAAAAAAGTGAGTAGAGAGAAACTGCAGTTGTAAAATAAGTCAATTTGTATCGGAGAAATCCGGCAATAAATAAAATGCTAATAATATAAAATAACACAGAGACAACCCAAACGGCTGCTACCAGCTTTTTAGGCGGCATACTTATAAGAGAGAGTAAGCCGAATACCATATCAACTATCATAGAGACAACCAATAAGTAAACCGGCAGCTTGTACTTGCTTTTGATTTCGTCACTTACAAATGCTGAGATTCTTAAAGCGAGAACGTCCGGTTTGAATTCCGAGTAACGATTTTTTACGGAACTGAAAATTTCTTCTTTGGGGACGGCGTTCTTGATCATTCTGGAAATTGTTTCGATTACATCTTTTTTCGGTACGGTAGCATCAAACATTTTTCCCTCCTATGATACAATTAAAAAATTCTACTCTATACTGGATTTTTAATAATGAAGTTTGGGAAATCTTCAAAAATCCAATTGTTTTTTAATGTATTATAAATTATTCCCAAAAATTTTCTGGCAGTTG
>JAKAEE010000133.1 GCA_021820065.1 Bacteroidota bacterium
TTGATTATGGCAGTCAACACTGCAATGGTTGCTTCAGCAGAACTGATCGAGAAGATCGGTGAGAAATATAATTTCCGCTGGCTGATTAGCGTTAATAGGAATCAATCGCTCTACCGGATTCACATGGTCAACGCAGTCTTCTACGCCATCATACTGGTTATTACCAGCGGCAGTCAAGCAATCCTCGCGGAAATGTACGCTGTAGGTTTGGTAGCAAGTTTCACGATTAATATTTGGTCGCTTCTTAAATATCGTTTCTCAAAAGGGACAAAGGAAATTACGTATCACACTTCACGCTTCGGCACGCTGCTTCTCTTTTTTATTTTGGCAAGCACATTAATTTACATAATGATCGCGCGTCCGTACGGAACAACTCTCTGGTTTATCATTACAACTGTAATTTTATTTTTAGGAATAAAAATATCACGTTATCGCGCACCAGATATTCCGACACGCAGAGCAACAAACAACGTGATGGATGTTGTTTTCAAAATTGCTGAAATAGAAAATCGAGAGGTTCACATTTATTTCAGAAGACCGTATGAAGATGAACCGATTGCAAAAGCACCGAATACAATATTTGTAAGTTTCTATTCTCCGCGGGTGGAAGCGCCGGAATTACTTCACGCTAATCAATTTTGGATTGCGATAGAGCGCCGGATGAATTTATTTGAAATGATAACTGCAGTTCTTAAAACGATCTGGTACGAAATTCCTTCTAAGGAAAAGGAAATTCATTTACACTTTGGATGGCCGCTTAGTTCATGGGTGGATAGATTGTCGATCGGGATAATGATTCACAACATTATTAAACTACCGCGTATCTTCCCGGATTTCTATTTCCACATGGATTACCAAACAAAAAAGAAGAGCGCTAAATAGCGCCCTTGTTAAAAACTAATTTGTTCAGGATACAACTACATCACCAGTGCCATAATCGCTTTCTGAACATGCAGACGGTTTTCCGCTTCATCAAAGATTACACTATTGGCGGAATCGGCAACTTCATTTACAACTTCATCACCACGGTGCGCAGGAAGACAATGCATAAAAATGTAATCCTCCTTCGCATGTTTAACCAGTTCCGGGTTGACTTGATACTTCATGAATTTCTTTCTTCTCTCTTCGGCTTCTTTTTCTTGTCCCATACTTGCCCAAACGTCGGTGTAAACAACATCCGCATCTTTAACAGCCGCAATCGGGTCGTCCAGAATCTCAACTTTACTGCCCATAACTTTTGCGTTCTCTTTCGATTCGTTGACAACGCTTTCCAACGGTTTGTACCCTGAAGGAGATGCGATCGAAATATCCATTCCAACTTTCGAGCATCCTTGAAGAAGGCTGTGCGCCATGTTGTTGCCGTCACCAATGTATGCGAGTTTCAAACCTCTCAAAGCTTTTTTGTATTCAAGGACTGTGAACAGATCAGCCAATACCTGGCACGGGTGATGCAAATCCGTCAAACCGTTTATCACCGGAATCGTACCGTAAGTTGCCAAATCAATTACGTCTTGATGATCAAATGTTCTGATCATAATGCCATCGAGGTATCGCGAAAGAACTTTTGCCGTATCGGAAACACTCTCACTCTTTTTCAATTGCATATCATTCTGATTGAAAAATAATCCGGTTCCGCCCAGCTCATAAATTCCCACTTCAAACGACACGCGCGTTCTTGTGGAAGGTTTCGAGAAAATCATTCCGAGTTTCTTCCCTTCCAGCAGATGATGTTTTGTCCCTTTGCGTCTTTCTTCTTTCAGCTTAACGCTAAGATCAAATATTTTATTAATCTCTTCCAACTTTAGCTGTTGAATCTCAATTAAGCTTTTACCTTTCATGTCAACTGCCATTATTCACCTTCCTTTATTTTTGCGAGGTCTAATCTAAAAAGATTAGTACATTTTTTCGTAATCGATTTTTCTCTTTTCATTCGGAATCCAGAAAGGATTCATTTTAGATTTTGGCTGACGATTATGTAGAGTAGATGTTAAGCTGACTCTACATTTAAATAGTAATTCTTGTACCGCAGTTTTCTTTATCGAGATCTTCTTCACAAGTAATGATCGCTTCTTTGCCGCCGTTTTTCAAGAATGCGATCGCTGCCAAAATCTTTGGTCCCATACTTCCGGACGGAAACTCTCCGGCATCGTAATAAGCTTTTGCTTCTTCAACCGTTAAGTGATCGAGCTGCTTTTGATTCGGTTTATTAAAATTGATGCAGACCTTCGAGACATCAGTAATGATGTAAAACCGGTCGGCTCCAATTTCTTTTGCCAGTACTGCCGATGCAAGGTCTTTATCAATAACGGCTTCGATCGCTTCCAAATATTTTGTATCGCTGTGCCAGTAAACCGGAATTCCGCCGCCGCCGGCTGCAATAACAATATGACCTTTCTCAACGAGATCGCTGATGACTTGATTGTTCATCACCTCTAAAGGTTTAGGAGACGCAACCACTCTTCGCCATCCCCTCTTGCGAGCGTCTTCTTTGAAAATCCAATTGTTAGCACTGCCCAACAATTCCGCTTCTTCTTTCAAATAGTAAGGACCAATCGGTTTGGTTGGATTTTGAAATGCCGGATCGTTTATATCGATTAAGACTTGCGTGATTACGGCAACAACATTTTTATTTACATTAGCTTTTGTGAGTGCGTTGCGCATTTGGCGTTCAATCATATAGCCGATTCCACCTTGAGAATCGGCTACACAAATATCTAACGGCATCTTTGGGATTTTATACTGCTGATATCCCGCTTCATTTCTAAGAAGAATGTTCCCCACTTGCGGACCGTTGCCGTGAGTTAAGACTAATTCATATCCTTGGTCAAGTAAGCTGAGCAGCTTCTCGCAAGTTTCCAACGTATTTTTTTCTTGCTGCTCAATCGTTCCAACTTCGTTCGCTTTCAAAAGTGCATTGCCGCCGAAGGCAACAACTGCAATCTTTTTCATAGCAGTCCCTT
>JAKAEE010000071.1:0-11610 GCA_021820065.1 Bacteroidota bacterium
TATTTTCAAACGGCTGCGGCTCACTCTGCTTTGATGTTACTTTTATTTATGGTGGCGATGTTTATAATGGTGTTACACCACCACAATCATTAACTCCATACATAGCGCTTGAAGGTGCGGGATTTAAAGCATCATTTGTTATTAGTCAGCAAATTTCAGTAGGAAGTGGTTGGCACTCATACTGTGCGCCATTGAGTTTTCTAAATTCTGATGGAACTCTCCCTTCAAATTCTGATGGTTATTGGATTATGACGCTTGGTACCGCGAGTGATTGGAATACACTCTTAACCAATATTACAAAAGTCCGGCTGCTTGCCGATCCGACAAGTTTTCAAGGTGAAAAAATTGGATATGATAATATCTGTCTTAAAAACACCGGCGATTGCAATTCGCCTGATCGGCTTGGTTCGATATGCGGATTTAAAATTTTAGATAAAGATGGTGATGGCGTAAGAGATTCAAATGAAGATATTATTCCAAACTGGGGAATTACATTAACTATTGGAACTACAACTTATACGGCTTATACGGGCGCCGATGGGCAATACTGTTTCAATAATCTTCCCGCCGGTACATATACTGTGTCTGAAGAACACCGCACAGGATATAGGCAAATATTCCCACCCGCTCCTGGAGTTCATAGAATTTCTCTTTTACCGGGAGAGAATAAAACAAATATAAATTTCTCCAACGTCGAAGATATTTCCGTTAAGCTTGGTTCTATATGCGGAATAAAATTCAATGATATAAATGGAGACGGCGATCAAGACCTTCCCGATGAAGTCGGATTACCGGGAGTGACTTTCCAACTTACCGGCGCTTCAAATCAAACAGTTGTAACGGGCTTAGATGGAACTTTCTGTTTTACAAATTTGAGAGCTGGCTCATACACAATTAAAGAAGTCATTAAACACGGATGGAAACCGACAGCACCGGATACAACCGGAATTGTAAACGTTACACTTTTGGAAGGGGAAAATCGTGAAGGAATATTTTTTGGCAATAAAGAAATATTGGGTTCAATATGCGGCTTCAAATATAACGACTTGAATGAAAACGGTAGTTGGGATAATGGTGAACCCAAACTTCCGAACTGGCAAATTACTCTTTCATCTTTTGGATATGCGGCAAGTGGTCATGCCGGTTTGCCAACACTAAATTTAATAAGCACTATAACAACCGATAAAGATGGGAACTATTGTTTCACCAATGTAAGACAAGGGAATTATCTAGTAGGAGAAATCGCACAAAATAGATGGACGCAAACAGAACCTTCTTCTTTTGCTTATGGAATAACGCTTGCACCGGGACAAAAAATAGATGGACTTAATTTTGGAAATAAGGGAGATGATACAGTACGGGTCGGTTCTATCTGCGGTATTAAGTTTAATGACAAGGATGGAGATGGCGAACAAGATTCTGGTGAATTGGGAATACCTGATTGGTCAATCAGCATAGGAGGACCGGTTGATATGACTATAGTTACAGATAAAAATGGAAAATTCTGTTTCGAAAATTTACCGCCGGGTGAATACAAAGTTGGTGAAGAATATCGTTCAAGATGGCGGCAGACTAAACCTTCTACAAACTTCTATATCATTCAACTTGCATCGGGGCAAAAGATTGATTTGCAGTTTGGAAATACAGAAGATGATAGTGTGCAGCTCGGCTCTATTTGCGGAACTAAGTTTAATGATAAAAATCGTGATGGAAGAAAAGTGGACGGTGAATTAGGAATTGCCAACTGGACTATCTATCTCGAAGGTCCTATGAATCTAACTGCAATAACTGATGACAACGGCAATTTCTGTTTTTACGGATTGATTCCAGGTACATACACTGTTCGAGAGGAAAATAAAACCGGATGGAGACAAACGAAACCTTCTTCAATAACTTATTCTTTGGAAGTCGGCAATGGTGATAATTTTGAAGACATTGATTTCGGAAATTTTGAAGACCCATCTGTTACACTCGGCTCAATCTGCGGAATTAAATTCAACGATTTGAATGGCGACGGTAAAAAGCAAGATAACGAACCGGGAATTCGAGACTGGACAATCAATTTATCCGGGACAATAAATTTAACTACGCAGACAGACGCAAGAGGTAAATTCTGTTTTGATAACTTAAAATTTGGACGTTATACTGTATCAGAAGCACATAGGAATAGATGGATTCAAACAGCGCCTTCAACCGGCAGTTATACTTTTGAGTTGTCGGAAGATAATAGCAACCCCGATACATTTTATTTCGGAAATAAAGTTGATTCCACCGTTACGCTTGGTTCTATTTGCGGAATGAAATATTTAGATAAAAATGGAAACGGCAGAAAAGATCTTACTGAACCCGGAATAGCTGACTGGCAGATTAATATTGGCGGTCCGGTAGACCGTAGTATTAAGACTGATAAAGAAGGTAAATATTGTTTTGATGATCTGCCGCCGGGAACATACATCATTAAAGAGGGACTGAAAACCGATTGGGTACAAACTGATCCCGTTTCTCCAAATTCTTATACGGTTGTACTCACTTCTGGGCAGAATCTCACCGGTTATTATTTTGGGAATAAGTATGAACCGAAACCCGGTTGTGTTGATCCGCCAAGTGGAATGGTTGCATGGTGGAGTTTTGATTATTCTTCAAAAGATTCTCAACAGGATTTAGCTGGATACAACAACTTTGGCACAAAGATGAATGGACCTACAGCAGTTGCCGGAAAAGTTTTAGGCGCTCTGCAATTTGATGGGGTTGATGATTATGTTGAAGTTGCAGATCATTCCGAATTAAACTTTGGCACCGGCGATTTTTCGTTTGATGCGTGGATCAAGACTTCTGATGCGCAAGGTGTGAGAATAATTCTTGATAAACGAATTGAAATCTCGGGTCTTATTACTGACTATAAAGGGTATTCAGTATTTCTGAATGATGGTAAACTTAGTTTACAATTAGCCAATGGAGTTTTATTTAATTCGTATACAAACTATACTTCACCGGTTTTAGTCGCAGATGGAAACTGGCATCATATTGCAATAACTGTTTCAAGAACAAATACGCAAGGTATAATTTTTTATCTCGATGGTGTGCAGATTCAATTTGGGAATCCTACTGGATACCAGGGATCACTTACTAATTCAAGTTCTTTAAAAATTGGTCATCAAACTTTAGTTGGTAGTTTTTCGGGAATTGGTACATTCAAAGGAATACTTGACGAGATTGAATTATTCAAAAGAGTATTAACGCCTCAAGAAGTACAAGCAATTTATAATGCCGGAAGCGCCGGTAAATGCAAACCGAATAGTAATGGCGGTTCTGTTTCCGGCACTGTATGGTACGATCGAAATCCTAATGGAGTAATGGATCCAAACGAAGTTGGTCTAGGAAGAGTGCCGGTGTTTATAAATGGACCAACTATTGCACAAATAGAAACCGATGGAGATGGCTATTTTGTATTTACCGGTTGTAAACCAGGTGATTACACTTTATCAGTTGCACCCCCAACTAATTGGGGCTGTACTTATCCGCTCGGAGGTAGATTTTCTTTTAAATTAGAAGAAGGGCAAAATTTGGCCGCTCATAATTTTGGTCTAGCAGATGATCCTTGTTCATCCGGACAAAAAACATGGTCGCCGCTTGGAACCGGTGTAAACGGAATTGTCTATGCATTAGCAGAAGATGGTAACAATTTATTTGTAGGCGGTTCATTCACTATAGCTGGTGGTGTAAATGTTAAAAATCTTGCAATGTGGAATGGTTCAAGTTGGTCGGATGTTGGTGGAGGTGTAAATGGTCTGGTACAGGCATTAAAAGTTGTTGGAACTAAACTTTATGTGGGAGGAACATTTACGATAGCCGGCAATGTCAGTGCAAAAAATATAGCAATGTGGGATGGCACAAACTGGAATGCGTTGGGGGAAGGCACGAATGGTACTGTGAAAGCATTGGAAGCAATAAATACAGATCTTTATGTTGGTGGTTATTTCACAATAGCCGGTTTAGTAAATGCAAGTTGTATTGCCAAATGGAATATGACAAGTTCTACGTGGTCAGCTCTTGGTGGCGGAGTTACGCCACAAGCTTCATATGGCGTGCTTTCGCTTATAAAAAATGGTACCGACCTTTTTGTCGGCGGTCGGTTTTGGGGAACTGGCGGTGCCAGCGGTGCATTGAATATAGTAAAATTGAATACTACTAACTCAAGTTGGTCACCGATTGGTACCGGTCCTACTCCTGGTTTGGGCAATGGAACCGTATATGCATCTTCAATATTAAATGGCGAACTATATGTCGGTGGCGATTTCCAAATTGCGGGAAGCTTGAGTAATGTAGTCAATCGTATAACTAAATGGGATAATGCAAACTCAGTTTGGCTGCCGCTTGGTTCAGGAACGGCCGGAGGATTTGTGGTAGCTGCACTTAAAAGTGATGCGCAGAATCTATATGCAGGAGGATCTTTTACATCAGCTGGAAATGTAAGTGCTAATCGAATTGCCTATTGGGATAATGCAAATTGGATTTCTTTGGGTGCTGGAATAAGCGGGAATACTTCTCCATATCCGTTCGTAAAGGCAATAGAAATAATGGGGAGCGATATTTATGCTGGCGGTGCCTTTTCAATTGCCGGAACCGTACCAGCAAACAACATAGCAAAATATTCATGCAGCGGTACAACTACTTCTGTTGGTGATGATAAAACAAATACTGAAATACCGACTAAGTATCAGTTGAATCAAAATTATCCAAATCCGTTTAATCCGACTACAACTATTAGATATGATTTGCCAAAAGCAGGCTTTGTAAAAATTACTGTTTATAATATTCTTGGACAGGAAATTAGAGTGCTCGTTAACGAAGAAAAAAATCCGGGAGTTTACGAGATTAAATTCGACGCAAAATACCTGGCAAGCGGAATATATTTCTACACAATCAGAACAGGAGATTTTATTCAAAGCAAGAAAATGATCCTTCTTCGATAAATCTTCGGCGGACAGGTTTTGCTAAAATAGAATTTTCAAAAATATCCTTTAAAAAGAAGCCAGGGTAAATAACTCTGGCTTTTTTGTTTGTATAGTTGAACGATCCGGTTACCAGTTTTTTGTTTCCTCCAAACTCCATATTTTAAGTCAGCATAAATTATAATTGTTGCTAAGAAATAATATTTCAGAAAATCAAAGAGGTATCATTTATGAGTTTCAACAAGGAAGAGGCTCTAAAGTATCATAGCCAAGGACGCAAAGGAAAGATTGAAGTTGTTCCTACAAAACCATGCTTCACTGCCAGAGACTTATCGCTAGCTTACACGCCCGGTGTGGCAGAACCTTGTAGAGAAATTGAAAAGAACGATGATGATGTTTACAAGTACACAGCAAAAGGAAATCTTGTTGCGGTCGTATCGAACGGAACAGCAGTTTTAGGATTAGGCGATATCGGTCCTCATGCCGGAAAACCGGTTATGGAAGGCAAAGGTGTTTTATTTAAAAGGTTTGCCGACATTGATGTATTCGACATTGAACTAAAAACACACGATCCGAAGGAAGTTATCCGCGCAGTACAGCTTCTTGAACCTACATTCGGCGGCATTAACTTAGAAGATATTAAAGCTCCCGAATGTTTCGAGATTGAAGAAGAACTTATCAAGACAATGAACATCCCGGTTTTTCATGATGACCAGCATGGTACGGCAATTATTTCTTGTGCGGCGTTAATCAATGCGGTTGAGGTTGCCGGTAAGAAACTCGACAAGATTCGTCTTGTTGTTAACGGCGCAGGCGCCGCTGCAATCTCTTGTTGTAAATTATATGTTGCCGCCGGCGTTAAGAGAGAAAACATTTCAATGTTTGACACAAAAGGACACGTCAACAAAAAAAGAACCGATCTAAATAAGTACAAAGAATTGTTTGCCCAAGATCATCAGTATGCAGATTTAGCCGATGGGATGAAAGAAGCCGATGTATTCGTTGGATTGTCCAAAGGTAATGTTGTGTCGAAAGAAATGGTTAAGAGCATGGCAAAAAATCCAATTGTTTTTGCTATGGCTAATCCTGATCCGGAAATTAAATACGAAGATGCTGTTGACGCGCGCAAAGATATTATTATGGCAACCGGACGCAGCGATTATCCGAATCAAGTTAACAACGTACTCGGATTCCCGTTTATTTTCCGCGGTGCTCTTGATGTTCGCGCCTCAAAGATTAATGAGCAAATGAAAATGGCGGCTACGAAAGCGCTAGCGCAGTTAGCTAGAGAGAAAGTTCCTGAAGTTGTAATCAACGCTTACGGCGGTAAAGAATTTTCGTTCGGTCCGGAATACATTATTCCAAAACCTTTCGATCCCCGCGTACTCTGGAATGTTGCGCCCGCAGTTGCTAAAGCCGCAATAGATACCGGTGTAGCGCGTCAGCCGATAACAAATTGGGCTACCTATACGGAAGAATTACAGGAACGCTTAGGGTACTCAACGGAAATCGTTCGGGTCATGGTTCACAAAGCACAGAAGAGCCCGAAGAAAGTTGTTTATCCAGAAGGCGAAGAAGAAAAAATAATCCGTGCGGCAAATTCAGTTTATGATGAAAACATTGCTACTCCGGTTCTCCTGGGTAACGAGCAAGTCATCAAAACCAGAATTCAAGATTTAGGTTACGATCTGAAACGATTTGAAGTAATTGATCCGGTTACGTCTTCTAAGGCGGCTGATTACGCCGATAATTTTTTCAAGCTGCGACAACGAAAAGGTGTTACACAACGGGAAGCCAGAACTTTTCTGCATGAACCTAATTATTACGCTGCTATGATGGTAAGAGCCGGCGACGCTGATGCAATGGTTGCCGGGTTAACGCAGCATTATCCTGCTACTATTCGTCCGGCGCTTCAATGCATCGGTGTTAAGGAAGGATTAAAAGTTGTATCGGGAATGTATATCGTGATAATTAAACGCAAAGTTTATTTCTTTGCAGATTGCACGGTCAACGTTGATCCAAACGCCGACGAGCTGGCAGAAATTGCCGTCAGCGCGGCTGAAATGGTTAAGGAATTTGATATTGTTCCGAAGATTGCGATGTTGTCCTTCAGCAATTTTGGTAGCGCACCTTATCCGCAGACTAAGAAAGTATCCGATGCTGTAAGAATCGTTCACAACAATCATCCCGAATTGATAATCGACGGTGAGATGCAGGCTGATACTGCTGTTGTACCGGAAAGAATGGAAGAGGAATTTCCGTTCACTGTACTTAAAGGTGGCGCAAACGTTTTAATCTTCCCGGATTTGGATTCGGGCAACATAGCATACAAACTTTTGCAGAGGTTAACCGACGCAACAGTGATAGGTCCAATTCTTTTGGGTATGAAAAAACCGGTTCACGTTTTGCAGCGCGGTGATACCGTTAATGATATTATTAACATTACAGCCATTGCAGTTGTTGGCGCAAAAGATCATAAGTAATTTTCAACTCGGCATTCTTTCCTCCCGTTAAACCGGGAGGAAAGAGCCATTATCCGCACAAACGACATTGAATTTGTTTCGAAGAGAGTGAAGAGTTTTCTTTTCATTATTCCCATCGCTAATTTATATTTAGGTTAGATAATTTAACTTTACAAGCTAATTAACCGGCAAGAAGACTGTGCTGAGAAATACTTTATATATCTTTGGCAGTGTGGTCATTTTTTTTGCCGGCGTTATTTGTTACGGCATAGTTCTTAATCTAAGAGAAGTAACTCTTTCTGAAGCGCTTGCCGAAAAAGGAATAAAAGAACTGAAAGATGTCCGCATTGTAATTGACAGAAAAAACTACAAGTTGAATTTGTACTCACAGGGAATTCTAATTAAAGACTACAAAGCTGTGTTCGGAAAGAATAACAACGTTATTAAAACTACAGCCGATGATAATGTTACTCCAATTGGCGATTACAAGATTTGTGCAATCGATACAACTTCACATTATCATAAATTCTTGCATTTAAATTACCCTAACGAACGCGATGCAGCAGAAGCTCTGGCACGAGGTTACATCAACCAGGATGAGTTTTCTTCAATTCTGCTTTCAGCGAAGCTTAATGAATGTCCGCCAACAGAGACAAGACTTGGTTCTGCAATTGGAATTCATGGAATAGGCAAGTACAATATCATTTTCAAAAATCTTCCGTTCTCATTTAACTGGACTGACGGTTCAATCGCAGTGAGCAATGAAAACATTGACGAGCTTTATTCGGTCGTTAAGATTGGCACCCCAGTCAAAATAATTAATTAGATGCCGGTTTGATAAAGAAATACTATTACATATTATTCCTCGCTTTGTCTATTCCCATCTTCGGGCAATCATTAAGAAAATTGGAAGTGACTCAAATAAAATTTCTTGGCAATACTGCAATCTCTTCCTCAACTTTAAGCACTGTAATTTATTCCAAAGAATCGCCAAGCTGGTTTTCTCAGTTTCTGGGAAAGTTTTCTTCACTCGGCAATAAACCGGTTTACTTCGATTCGTTGTTGATCCCGTTGGACTTAAAAGCTATAAAAGAACTATACCGCTCCAAAGGTTATTTCAAAACAAGTGTTTCCGAAAAGACAATTACGGATAATTCTTCCGGCGAAGTAACATTGATTTATTCAATCGATGAGTCAAGTCCGGCATATATTA
Source organism: Bacteroidota bacterium (assembly GCA_021820065.1). Classification (GTDB taxonomy): domain Bacteria; phylum Bacteroidota; class Ignavibacteria; order Ignavibacteriales; family Melioribacteraceae; genus Fen-1258. The sequence goes on from JAKAEE010000071.1 coordinate 8,628, forward strand.
AATCGTTTGCTGTTAATGGATTGGATACAATCGCTCCGGAGTACCAGGTGCTGCTGCACGATTATGCAAAGGTGGACACAACAACAATTTATGACGACGCATTAGTCGATGAGAAGAAGAACTATATCATAACATTTTTGCGCGATCACGGATTCATGCTTAGTAAAGTTGACAAGCCGATTGTAACAGTTGATACTTTGAAAAACAAAGTTGATGTGAAATTGCAGTTCACTTCCGGCAGACGATATAAAGTCGGTGAAATCTCAACCACAAGAACCGGCGTGGGCTTCGATTTGGTCCATGACGATCTTCTAAAAGAACTTGTAGGAATTAAAACCGGGCAATGGTACAGTAACTATGATATTCAGCGCGGGACGGTAAGACTTTTTAGGACAAATCTTTTTACGGCTGCTAACATAATGGCTGTAACGGCAGATACGGTTGGAAATGTCGTTCCAATACGAATTCTTGCAGACATCGGGACGATGAATGAGTTGTCTCCCGAAATAATTATGAACAACGAGGAAAATACATTTAACCTCGGTCTTGGTTTGAACTTCATTAGAAAAAATTTCTTGGGGGATGCTCGAAAGTTTACAATCGGCACATCTGCAGCGGCGCAAAATATTTCCGAATTTTTTCACAACCCGAGTTTTGCAGACTCAGCTTTCTACGGCTACTTCGATGCGCGTGTATCGGTAGAACAACCGTTTATTTTCGGCAGACCAATCGGAACAAAGCTGGAAACATATTTTACTGCACAAAAGCAAAAAGATAAATATAACTCGAACATCTTCGGCGCCAAACTAAGTTTCGATTTTGAACTTCCGCAATTTACCTACATTACTTCATTCAATGCGTATTTCAATATTGAACGCTCTGAGTACACATATAAACCGATCTACTTGAAAAATTTGCTGAGCTTGTTTCTTCAAAGGAATAATTATCCCAAAGCCGTTGCGGATTCTTTAGCAGCAAACAGTGTGAACTCTGAGCCCGGCGGACAATTGATTTCACAAAGTACAAATGCAGCTCTCGGTATTAACGTTGGCGCCAACAAAACTAATGATACTTTTTTTCCGACCAGCGGTTATTCCATTTCTCTTTTAATTGAAGACGGGAATGCAATTCCTTACTTAATCAGCAGGATAATAAAAACAGATTTTACCCGCCCGTTATTTTTCAAAACCGTTTTCACTTCTACACTATACTTACCTTTTTACTCAAGCACAGTAAATTCGTTTGGTCTAAAATTTAAAGTGGGACAAATATTTACTTACCGCGGAGATAAGGCGGATATACCGCTCAACCAAAGATTGTATGCCGGGGGGAGCAACTCGGTAAGAGGATGGGCGTCGCGTCAGCTTGTACCTTCGGTCTCCGAGTTCAGTCTTGGCGCTAATCCAACACAAGAAGATCTTGTTGCGATACTCCAGAAAGGCGCCGCTACCGGCGGATTCTTTTTGCTGGAAGGATCGATAGAAACAAGAAACCGCCTCGTCGGTAAAGTCGGTTCTGCATTATTCATTGATTACGGAAATACATGGAACGGCTACAAAGAATTTCGTTTCGATCAAGTTGCAGTTGCCGCCGGTTTCGGTATCAGATATTATTCCGAGTACGTCCCGCTTAGAATCGACTTTGGTTTTAAAGTTTACGATCCCAACGACAGGAGAAGCATGTTCAAGAAAAGTTTTTGGTCGGAACTGCTTCAATTTCATCTTGGTATAGGCGAAGCGTTTTAATCATTTTGCAAATACATTAACGAAAGATTACCGGAATTAAATGTGCAGCATTTTTTATCTTGACTTGCGTTAATATTAGCAATACATTAATTCCAGATTTCAACATCACTATGGGGTAACTCTCGGGGATGAAATTAAAAGATCAAGTTGATTGAAAATTACGGGGCCTTTATTACTACAATTATTTCATACCGATTAGGCGTTTGCAAAAAGGCAAAGCTTTGTTCTGTTCTTACTAACTTTGAACACCCCTTCTCACATTTTTCCTCAACCTTGTTTTGGTTAATTAGAAATATCAGTTTCAATTTAACTCAGAATAAACCTTCCGAAAGAACTATTAATGCTTTCATATACAAAGTAACAGAATTGCAAAAGATCCAATTTAAGCTGAAAATGATCCGGAAAAGGCACGCGGAGTCCTTTTTAGAGCATTCCAAGGCAATGAAAGCATAGGCAAAGTACTTGAAATCATATTCCAAGCAGATGCAAGCATAGAGAAAGTATAAGAAATCGTATTCCGGGCGCTCGCAAGCATGTGGAAAGATGCCGAAATCATTTTCCAAGTTGATGAAACCGTAGGGAAAGTTCAAGAAATCACATTACGGGTACATTTAGCGATTGGGAAAGGGCTTGAAACCAAATGCCGGGTTATTACAGGCTATGGGAAAGGTTGTGAAATCATGTTCTTGATTGCTACAAGCCGAGTAAGAGATGATTATTTTTTACACGTATAAACTGTTGTCCGAAGGACTCCTTTGGAGAAATAGTTTCGGGATGAAAAAGTTTACGGACGTTGAGGTGACCAAAAAGTAAAGCTTTTTTGAAAAATGGAACGCGGATAGCACTGATTTAAGCAGATTTTCACTGATCTTAAATTGAAATTACTTTTTAGTCACCCTCTAATGTGGAAGAGGTAAAGTAGCCGTTTCAACGGTTTTGGAGTTGATTCACTCAAGTAGTGAAATTATAAAAAACAGTTCAAAACAATTAAGAGGGAGTTTTCAAATGGCAAAGAAAGCAAAGTTAGTAGTGCCAGAACAAGATATTCTTGAGACGGCAAAAACAATTTCCGGAATAGGAAGAAGTAAAGAAAGGCTGGCTCAGTTTGGCATGGACACCGCTTATTTTGACGGCTTCGATGCGGAGATTCTAACTGCATCGCATTACATGAGCGATGAAGAGTACACAAAGAAAATGGAAGTTACTACCGTAGAAAAAAATGCAAAGTTAGCCGAAGC
>JAKAEE010000071.1:11710-13896 GCA_021820065.1 Bacteroidota bacterium
AGAATTTGAATCTCTCTTCCAAGCACGTCAAACACTTTTAGTTTTATCTGGCTCTTAAGCGGAAGCGAGAAACTAATCTTTGTAGTTGGGTTAAAAGGGTTAGGATAGTTTTGAGATAATTCGAAAGTATTTAATACTTCAGTATGGTTATCCACAGATGATGGAATGTTTTTGTTAAAAGTTACTGTTGTTGGATAGCCAGTGTGAATTATATCTAGATCCCCGTCATCATCAACATCTGCCATAATAGGAATTAAATTAAAACCAACTTCTTTTCTTTGACCTAATTTATATCCCATTTTGGCATTGGAATCACCGAATAATAAATCAGGCGTATTAAGTTCTATTCCAAAAGTGACTTCAGCAGAATCCTGACATTCCTTACAAACCTGGTAATTTGAAACAATCATATCAAAACGGTTATCGCCATTGACATCGCCTGATGTAAAAAAAGCAAAATTTTCACCTCCAGAGAAATTGGTTTTAGGCGGATCAGTATTAAATATTCCAAGAGGATTTTGCAGTAACACGGCACCTCCTCCAACTGACCCAAAGCCGGCTATATCATTCAATCCATTTTTGTTATAATCAATAACAAATATTTGCGCCAAGTCATTGATGGACTTCCCGATTACATGATGGTCAAAACTGCCTTTGCCATTATTATAATAGATATAAGTACCTGTTGAATCTGGGTTTGAATTGAGATCGAAAGTTCTTTGCAAGACTAAATCTAAATTACCGTCATTGTTCATATCAACTAATTGAGCTTGAGTGATATATTGTCCCAGATAAATTACGTTTGTATCACGTTCAAATGTTCCGGTACCATCGTTAATTAATATTCTCCAAGCATTATTAATCTCACCATTAAGGGATTCTTTACTAATCAGATCAAAATAACCGTCACCGTTAACATCTCCGACAGCTATAATTATCCCTCCATTTTTGTTATAGGGGTAAAGAATCTGGTGTTTATGATATTTACCATCTTTATCTCCAAGACAAGTTGTAACTTCCGTAGAAAATTCACCCCCGGTAATCATATCAACAATACCGTCGTTATTAACATCGACCAGATACTTCACATCATACAATTCAGGCACTTGCACATTTTTTGTAAAATTTCCTTTGCCATCATTATAGCTAACGATGCCTGCCCCTGATACAATATCAATATAGCCGTCTTTGTTGTAATCAATTGCAATCGCTTTATAACTGGGAAAATCATAACGAACAAGACTATCAAATCTTGCTACCGTTGGATTTGTTATTTCAATTGAAAAACGCCAGTTGAATGATCTTAATGTGTCATTTCCATTGATTAAAGGACCGAACGATGCGTCAATTATTTCTCCACAGAAGAAAGGCTTTTCGGGAATGAACATAAATGCATTAATAACACTATCAATCTCGGTTTTACCACACACCAAACCACTGTTAGACCCATAAACTCTAAAGGGATTCTTTTGCTCTATACTAAATAATCTTATGTCATGGTTAAGGCTTACTTCTATCCTTGCATTTCGTCCAGCCCCGATTGAATTTTGCGATGGTTTGACTTCAGTAACTTTTAGGTTCTGACATCTTATCGATATCGATGTTAATATTGATATTGTCCATATTAGTTTTTTCATGTCAATTCGCATTACGAATCTTCTTTTTATTAGGAATACTATTAATAACCCAAGTTTATTTTTTATGAACTACCTCACCATAAAAGTTTGTTTCTCTTCCGTACTTAAAACCAGAAGGTTTTTTGCTAAAATTGATAAACTTTTTTTTCTACGTCATATTTCCTCCCTTGGCTGGCTATTTTGGTCTGTTGTTTAAGAAGAAGTGGTACGTAAGCCTCGCTACGCCGAAGCTTCGCGAAGGCGAGCATTTTAAATCTCCTTGTAAACTCAAAATAATAGTAATAAATTTTTTATCAAAAGCAATCAGTATAACTACTATAATTGTGAGAATAGTACTGGAAATTAAACGAAAAACGAATGGAGAGAATTTTTTACACTTAACACGATGATAACGCATAGAAAAAGTAAAGACTCGCCGCGGCGAGTCTCTACAAGCAAAAACTATTTCATCAGCAACATCTTCTTAGTAATGGAATTACTTCCGTTTGTGAGATTGTAGAAGTAAACTCCGCTTGGCAAGTTGGTTGCATTGAATTCAACTTCGTGTAC
>JAKAEE010000072.1 GCA_021820065.1 Bacteroidota bacterium
ATTTTAAGGAGATTAAAAGAAAATCGTTCTCTGCAAAATCCAAGATCAAGTTTTCGAGTAGTACTCGATGCCTCGCTTGAAGTTCGTACGGCGGTTATCTACGCAACATTTGCGGTAGTTATTGTTTTCATTCCCATATTAAAGTTATCCGGTGTGGCAGGTAAACTTTTTTCGCCGCTTGGAATTGCTTACATATTTTCTGTTCTCGCTTCGCTTTTTGTTGCTCTTACAGTAACCCCTGCGTTAAGTTTAGTTTTATTAGGAGGCGATCAAATTATTGAAAAGAAAGAATCGCCATTAGCACATTGGCTAAAGAGCAAGTACAAAATTATTTTACGCAAAGTGGAAATGAATTCCGGAAAAGTAATTACCTCCGTAATAATCATTACGCTTATTGGATTTGCGGCTCTACCTTTCTTCGGTCAAAGTTTTATACCTGTACTAAAAGAGGGTCATTACATTGCACATGTTTCGGCGGCGCCAGGCGCTTCAATAAAAGAATCTATTGAACTAAGTAAAAAAATATCTGCCGCTCTTATGAAACTGCCGTTTATTCAAACAATTGGAGAACGTACAGGCCGGGCAGAGAAAGGCGATGATACCTGGGGAACAAATTACAGCGAGTTTGAAATTCAGCTAAAGCCGTTAGACAGCGAACAGACGGATAAAGCTTTGGAAGAAATTAGGAATACACTTAATTCGTTTGTCGGCGTTAATATTGGCGTAAATACTTTTTTAACGGAGCGGATGGAAGAAACGCTTTCCGGTTATACTTCTCCGGTTGTTCTGAATATTTTTGGAAATGATCTTAACTCCCTGGATAGTCTTGCCCGGATTACGGCTGGGGCGCTTTCTAAAACGCCGGGCGCAGTTGATGTGCAAATACAATCTCCTCCCGGGATGCCGCAGCTAACCGTACACTTGCGAAAAGATGATTTGCAGCGCTGGGGATTTGACGCAAAAGATGTTCTTGATGCAGTGCAGACGGCTTATCAAGGAACAGACGTGGGACAAGTCTACGACGGTGATCGCGTGTTTGCCATTTCAACTATTTTGGATCCGAAAGATCGCGAGTCGATTAATAATGTCTCGAATCTGCTTTTGAAAAATTCCGATGGAGTTTACGTAAAGCTTAACCAGCTTGCTGATGTATATGAAACTTCAGGAAGATATATTATTCTTCATAACGGAGCCAGGCGTGTGCAAACCATTACCTGTAATGTTTCCGGCAGAGATGTTGTTTCATTTGTTAAAGATGCAAAACGGAAAATCGATTCGTCTATTAAATTTGCCGGGGGTTCTTATATTGAATTTGGCGGAACTGCTGCTGCACAGGTAAAATCGCGAGAAGAGCTGATCATATATTCTATCATTGCCGCCGCCGGAATTATTTTACTGCTTTTTATTGCGCTGAAAAATTTAAGAAATCTTTTTCTTGTCCTGTCTAATTTGCCGTTTGCTTTTGTAGGAGGGATAATTTCTATCCTGTTAACCGGGGGACAAATGAGTCTTGGCTCAATGATAGGATTCATTACATTGTTCGGAATAACTATGAGGAATTCAATCATGTTGATCTCTCATTATGAGCATCTTGTAAAGTTTGAAAGTAAAGAATGGAATTTAGAAACCGCAATATTAGGATCTTCTGAAAGGCTCATGCCGATTTTGATGACGGCATTAGTAACCGGTTTAGGATTGCTGCCGTTGGCAATTGGCAGCGGTTCTGCCGGTAAAGAAATCGAGGGACCTTTAGCTATTGTTATACTGGGAGGATTAACAACATCAACACTATTAAACCTTCTTGTACTGCCTGCTTTGTCGCTTCGTTTCGGAAGATTTACTAAAAATAATGTTGATGAAGAAATACTATTATAAGCTAAATGCTTTCATCTTAATTTCATTTTCTGGTTTTATCTTGTAAAAAAGGTTCGAGAGCTTATGCGCGTACTTTTGATTGAAGACGACAAAAAAATTGCCAATGCTCTTAGCAAAGGGTTAAAGGAAGAATCTTATGCTGTCGATATAGCCGCGGATGGAATTACAGGGGAAGAATTTGCAAAGACAAACGAATATGACATCATAATTTTGGATATAATGCTTCCCAATCAGGATGGGTGGGTTACGTGCGCAAACCTACGGAAGGCAAAAGTTCTTACGCCAATTCTAATGCTAACTGCGCTGAATGATGTGTCGGATAAGATAAAAGGATTGGATCAAGGAGCGGACGATTATCTTGCAAAGCCATTTCATTTTGGAGAACTGCTTGCAAGACTGCGTGCGCTGATCCGGCGTCAAAGCCAGTCGCGCACCGCTTCCATTGAACTCTTTGATGTAAAACTTGATTTGAACACTCACACTGCAAGCCGAAACGGAAAAGTGATACAACTTTCAACAAAAGAGTTTGCGCTTCTCGAACTCTTTATGATGAACCCAAACAAAATTTTAAGTCGGGATTTTATTTCAGAACATTTGTGGGATATGAATTTTGATCCTCGCAGTAATGTGATAGAGTCGTTTATAAAATTTCTCCGTCAGAAAATAGATAAAGAGTTTGACAAACCATTGATTCATACTGTGCGCGGCGCCGGATATATTTTTAAGCAAAGGTAAGATATTGTTCTCTATCAAAACGAAAATAATTATCAGCTACACCGTTCTCTTTGGAATAATCCTGTTCGGTTTTTCATTTATCGTTTACCAGGATATCGAGCAGACTTTGCTCGAGCGATTGGACGCGAATCTTGATAAGTACTGTGCCGCAATTAAAGAAAGAATCAACGCTGTAGCCGGCGAACAGAACGGAGAAAACGCCGGAGATTTTAACAACGATCCCGGGAACATATCGCATTCGGATTTCCGGAATATTCCATGGATGGATTTGCATGATGTGCGTCTCGCTGTTTATACGATTGAAGGAAAACCGGTAGTCGAAGATTCATTGCTTTCAAGTTATGGAAAACCGAACGGCAATAACTTAAAGAAATCCGAATTTCTAACAAGAAAAATTCACGGCAAAAATTATCGGTTGTTTCGCAGTCCCGTCCAGATCGAAGAAGACACATTATACGCGGTTGAAGTAGCAGCGTCGATGGAACCGATTAACGCAAATTTGCGCAGCATGACAATGCTGTTTTTAATGATCATTCCATTCGCTTTGATAATTACCGGTGTAATGGCATATGTCATTTCTGTGGCGGCATTCAAGCCAATGGCAAGAATGGCTAAAGAAGCTAGTTTAATTTCAGGGAACAATCTAGACAGAAAGTTAGAGCTACCGCGTTCGCACGATGAAATTAGAAAATTGGGAGAAACTCTGAATGAAATGATAAAACGAATAGAAGCCGCGTTCAAGAGTCAAAAGCAATTCATTGCAAACGCTTCTCACGAAATAAAAACCCCATTGACGATAATTCGGGCAGAGTTGGAATTTGCTCTACGTAATTTGCAAAATAAGGAAGTGAAAGAAAGTGTACGAATTGCTCTCGAAGAAACTTCAAGTTTAGCGACATTGACAAATTCTCTTCTGCTTATGTCGAGCTTAGATTCCTTGCAGTTCACTTTGCACTTAGAAAAATTCCGGTTGGATGAACTGCTGATTGATTGTGTATATGCGATGAAACAATCGGCAGCTCAAAAGCCGGTTTCGATAAATTTTAACATCGATGATGCAGTAGAATTCCTCGGAGACAAAGAAAAACTTAAAAGAGTATTTGAAAATTTGATTGATAATGCCGTCAAATATTCAGGCACAAATAGCACTGTAACTATTGAGTTGATAAGTCTTGCTGGCAATACAATTGAAATCATTATCCAAGATAATGGTATTGGGATTGACGCGACCGAGATTGACAAAATATTTGAGCGTTTCTATCGCACACCAGAGGTGAGATCTACTTACTCGGGAAGCGGGCTCGGGTTAGCGATTGCAAAAGAGATTGTTGATCTGCACAACGGCGAAATTAAAGTGCAAAGCGAATTAGGAAAAGGAACAAAAGTAACAGTTATTTTACCAGCCTAAAAAATTTAACTAGTTTTTGTTCAACCTTCAAGGTTGCATTTTATACCTTGAGGGTAGTACGTGCTTTTGATTTTTTCTGTAACCTCGATGGTGAAAAAAGCAACCATCGAGGTTTGAGGCGCTCGAAGGTCATCCATATCAGTAAAGCTGTTTTATGTTTTAACCGCTAATTAGGGGCAAAATTTTTCTCCTTTCAATCGCAAGTTATTTTCATCTCTGTTTCATATTTGAAAATTAATTTTATAACCGTAAACAAGCACTAAAAAACCGGATCGGTAAGACGGATAATTTCAAAAAAATATTTTGTGGAGGTGGAATGACTAACTGTTTACATGATGAAATAATTGACCCGGTAACAAGGCATTCGGCTATTTATTCGTTTAACTAATCTCATTCACGAAAGGAGGTGAGAAAATGAAAAACGCATTGAAAGTAACGCTCGTATTGTTTGCCGCTGTTTTGTTTGGATTGACTTCCAAAATAAACGCGCAAGCAATAACCGATAATGATTTACTAGAAGTCGCTTCCGGCTTAAATGTTGATGTTCAGCATACCGATATAGGACAGGTAGATGTTGCATCATCAGCCGTTGTAAAAGACGCAACCAAGATGAACGACAAAACCATTTTGGGCAAGTTCGACGCAGTTAAATCTTCTTCGCTTGGAGTAACAACCGATGGACCGGAAGGATTAGGCGAAGGCACTCCGGAAGGACCGGATCTTGACGGACCCGGCGGTTCAACGCACCAGTTCAACGGCGAAGAAACCGGCGATCATTAATTATAAATTCATGCATGTAAATAGTTGATTATTCCATTTGCCTTTTACCGGGTTCAAGTTTAAGGAACAAAATGGTACTTAACTATGAAATCTTTGAAGTATGGAATTATCTGCTCTTTTTTCACTTTCGTTGTCTCGGCATACGGACAGCAAAACAATTTTTCAAATGATTCAAATAATTTCTTCAGCAAATTCGGGTATGAAATATCGTTGCTGAATTTGAATAAGTATGATTCGAACGTGCTTAAATATTCCAGTGGTGCTTCGGATTTTTCCTCTGCGATTTATCCTGCGGTGGAAATCGCTTATCGGCTTTCATCAAGTACAAAATTAACAGCTCAATATTTACTCGGATTAGAAAAGTACGCCTCAACTTCTATTCTAAACACAAACAACAACCGTTTTAGTCTTCATATTACCCAACATGTTTCGCCAAGAATCAGCATGATAGTTTCTGGATATTACCAAAATTCCCAGCAGCCGGATTTGCTTGCAACGCGTTTATCGGCTTACAAGTTTGCAACTTTCGACCAATATTCCGCCTCATTAAAATTGAATTGGCTTGCAAGCAGCAAAACTGTTTATTCGTTTGAGTACCATTACATTAAACGAAGTTATACTGGAATGTTAACGTTGTCTTTAGAAAAGCAAAAAGATTCTTTCAATTTTTCTGCTCTTGGTTGGGCACATCAATTTAGCCAGACAACAACCGTGAGTGCTAAATTAGGTTTCATCAACAGTGCTTCCAACAATCGATTCTACAATTTTAAGAGGCAATTCATTGATCTTTTCTTGACCCACCAACTAGGAGATGGTTTTAGAGCAGAAGCCGGAGAGACGATAAGTACATTACGTTTTTCCAGCAGAACATTAGCCAACGATCCTTTCACAACAAGAAGCGATGTAATTAATACTCTGATGATCGGCGTGAAAAAAACTTTTAACAAATATATCGCGGCAGAATTGGTATATTATTTCCAGAAAGATTTTTCCAACGAGCCGCTTAGAAATTTTAACTCTCATTCTTTCAACCTTGGGTTTGAGTTCGCTCTGGGAAATAATGCCCATGCCGGCGAAAGCCGTTATTCAAGAGCAACAGATTTGGAAAATAATTCGGGCGTGAATAAAGAAACGGCAACCATTGAACAATTGACCAACGCCGGATACCAGTACCTTCTAAAAAGTGATTATGAAAAGTCTTTAGAGTTTACCCTAAAAGCGCTTGCGATAAATAATAATATTGAACAAGCGCATATAAATGCTGGTATTGCTTTTTATAAATTAGGAAAGATAGAACTTGCCGCAGAACAGTGGAGAACTGCATTGAAACTGAACCCTCATAACGAAAAGCTGCGGTTGCTGATTGAGAAACTTGAAAGCGAAATAAATCAAGCAAAAAATTAGACGAAATGATCTACCTAAGTTCAGATTTTCTTTAGAATTTGGAATTAATTTTACAATGTCAAATTTTATTAATCAAAGAGGATTCACAAATGAAAAATCTAATTGTTGTTGTTGCCCTTGTGTTTGCAGCTGTAACAATTTCTGCTCAAACAAAAAAAGAGGTTAATGTAACAGAGAAAGCCAAAGCTTGTTTTGCCAAACATTATCCCAACGTTAAAGAAGTAAAATGGGGAAAAGAAGGCAGCGCAGAGTTTGAAGCCGAGTTTAAGCAGAACGGCGAAGCGATTTCAGTTGTTATTGATGCCGAAGGTAATTTAAAAGAAACCGAAACCGATATTGCAAAATCGGAATTGCCAAAAGGCGTTGAAGAATACGTAGCCAAGCATCATAAAGGATGGAACATAACCGAAGCGGCTAAAATTGTTGACGCAAAAGGTACGGTAACTTTTGAAGCCCAGATCTCAAAAGGAAAAATGAACAGGGATTTGACCTTCACAAAAGACGGCAATCCTGTAGCGAAGAGTTCTGGAAAAGGAAAATGATTTAAGACGTTGAAAATATCTTCCACATAAGAGTTATATCTCAAAATTGAGCGGAGGTTGAACATGAGCAAGAATATGAGTTGCCTCCGCTTTTGAAAAACCCGCTTTCAATTTCAATAAAGATGACTTAAACAATAAATTCAATTGAGGACTATGAATCTTGGGAGAGAGATTTATTTTATTTATTTTTCATTTGATAATTGAATGAACCGATCCGAAAATTTGGAAGGTTACTTAAGAAAAATAATTAACAAACCGGACTTGATCGTTACGACAAGTACCAACCAAGATGAAAAACAAACGAGCACTATCCTTCTGCCTTTCTACTCCATGGACTAATATCTCCCGCGTAAAGTTTTGTTTTTATGAAATCCAACGTTTGTATCTGCCGCTAAGTTTTAAGTTCGCATCAGACCTTAATGAATCAACAAAAAAAGATTTTGCCGCATGAAAAATCAGAGTTTCGATTTTGTAATTGTGGGTGCCGGGCTATCGGGGCTGTACTCTGCGTATTGTGCCGCCAAGTATGGAACAGTTGCATTGTTAAACAAAACTAAGATTGAGATCAGCAATTCTTACCTGGCGCAAGGAGGAGTTGCTGCGGCAATCGGCAATGATGATTCGACAGAACTTCACAAACATGATACGCTTGAAGCTGGGCGGGGTTTATGTAACGGCGAAGCTGTTGAGATTTTGGTTAATGAAGGAAAAGAAATTGTTCAATCGTTGATTAAAATGGGGATGCCGTTCGATGTTGCTAACGGAAAAATTTCTTTAGGTATAGAAGGAGGACATTCCAGAAGACGGGTGCTTCATGCCGGCGGTGATGCAACTGGAATGGAACTCGTCAAATTTATTCTTCCTCTAGTTACGAAGAAAAAAAATATAGAAATTTTCGAAAACACACTTGCTTACGAATTAATCCGTGAAAATGAAAGCTGTACCGGTATAAAGTGTTACAACCTTCAAGAACAAAAAATGTTTTCTGTTGCCGGCAAATGCACGATAATCGCTTCCGGCGGCGCTGCTGCTATTTATTCTCGAACAACAAACCCGCAGTCGTCTGTTGGTGAGGGAATCTCTTTAGCATTTAATGCGGGCGCTGAAATTGAAAGCATGGAGTTCATTCAATTTCATCCAACAGCGTTCTACTCCGAAAACGGAAAATCGTTTTTAATTTCTGAAGCGGTTAGAGGAGAAGGTGCATACCTTGTTAATCATGAAGGGAAACGATTTCTGGCTGATTGGAATTCCGGCGAACTTTCTCCGCGCGACGAAGTTTCCGAAGCGATATACCGCGAGCTGAACAGCAGCGGCAAGAAAAATGTTTTTCTCAAACTCGACCATCTAAAATCATCTTCAATCAAAAACAGATTCGGTACTATTTATTGGGAAGCTTTGAAAAATAATATCGACATAACAAAAGATTTGGTACCAGTTGCGCCTGCTGCTCATTATATGATCGGTGGAATAAAAACAAACCTTGACGGAGAAACAAATATAAAACGTTTGTATGCGGTCGGTGAGGTTGCATCAACAGGTGTGCACGGTGCAAATCGTCTTGCAAGTAATTCTCTGCTGGAATGCCTTACGTTTGCTGATAGAGCGGTGGAAGATGCGGCTCTAAAGTCCACAGACATCAAACATAGTTTTGATGACGTGCGCACATTTCATGTTAACGAAAATCAGCGTGCAAAACTAGACGTAATTGGAAAGAGAATCGGCGAGTTAATGTGGAACAATGTCGGAATAATTAGAAGTAAGTTATCTCTGGAAGAAGCGCTGAAGGAACTCGCACGAATGAAAGAGGAGTTTGGCGGCAATGAAGAGGAATATTATGCCGGCAGAATAAAAAACGTAGTTGAGATAGCCGGAATAATCACTCAATCCGCATTGTTGAGAGAAGAAAGCCGTGGATGTCACAAACGGATAGACTTCCCGGCGGAAAATTTAGCTTTCCGGGAGACCATTGTTTTGAAAAAGGGAAGTGAGCCAAGTTTTCTAAAACTTAAACAACCGATAGATGAAAAATGAAACTGGATAAAAAAGAAATCGACAAAATAATTAGTAGTGCACTAACGGAAGACGTTGGTTCAGGTGATGTAACAACAAATTTAATCGTGCCTAAAAACGAAAAATCACGCGCTTCTTTTTATGCCAAGGAAAACGGTGTTATTGCCGGGTTAACGGTAGCAAAATCCGTCTTCACTAAGCTGGACAAAAAAAGTGTTTGGAAAAGTTTTGTGAAAGAAGGCGATAGAGTGAATGCCGGGGCAAGAATTGCAGAAGTTACCGGCTATTACCGCGCTTTACTTACCGGTGAACGTACTGCTCTAAATATTTTGCAGCGCCTTTCGGGAATTGCTACCCAAACTTCGGAGTTTGTTAAACTTGCCGAAGGAACAAAAGTGCGTGTGCTCGATACGCGTAAAACCGTTCCAGGTTTAAGAACGCTTGATAAATACGCCGTAAAAATCGGCGGAGGTGGAAATCACAGGTTCGGATTGTATGATATGGTATTGATCAAAGACAATCACATAAAAGCCGCGGGTGGAATTACTTCAGCGGTTGAACGTATTCGGAAGAATCTCAAAGCAAAAATAAAGATAGAAGTGGAGACTTCTAACCTTGACGAAGTTTGTGAGGCGGTAAACTGTAATGTTGATATTATCATGCTGGATAACATGACGAATGATACGATGAAAGAAGCAGTGAGAATTATTAACGGAAAAATAAAAGTCGAAGCTTCAGGAAATGTTACCGTGAATAATTTCCGCCAAATTGCAGAAACTGGTGTCGATTATATTTCCATCGGCGCGCTGACGCATTCTGTTAAGGCACTGGATATAAATATGAAGATTGAAAATCGGAAAGAAAGATTATGAACGAAGTGATAAAAGAAATTAATCGATTAAGAAAAGAAAAAAATGCCGTAATACTCGCGCACAATTACCAAATTGGCGAAATACAAGACCTTGCCGATTATGTTGGTGATTCACTTGGTCTGTCTCAAGAGGCGGCAGCTACGGAAGCGGAGTTGATAGTTTTTTGCGGCGTTCATTTCATGGCAGAAACAGCTTCAATAATTTCTCCAAACAAGAAAGTGCTCATCCCGGATTTGCGAGCAGGTTGTTCTCTCGCCTCTACGATTAACGCCGAACAGTTGAGAGAATGGAAACAAAAACATCCCGGTGCGGTGGTAGTGTCTTATGTAAACACAACTGCAGAAGTAAAAGCCGAAAGCGACTACTGTGTGACTTCGTCGAACGCGGTAAAAGTTGTTCAATCCATCCCGCGGGAAAAGAAAATATTATTCTTGCCGGATAGATTTCTCGGCGCCTACGTTGAAGTGAAAACCGGTCGGCATATGGAAATATGGAATGGCGCTTGTCATGTTCACGAAAAAATCGGCGACGTTAATTTCTCTGATGCTAAAGCCTCTCATCCGAATGCAGAATTTTTAATTCATCCTGAATGCGGATGCTCTTCTTCGTGCATGCTTAAAGCGGAAATTTATTTTGATTGTAAAAATGTTCACATTTTTTCAACTGAAGGTATGATCGACTTCGTTAAGCAATCGCCATCGAGTGAATTTGTTGTGGCTACCGAAACCGGAATCCTTCACCGCCTAAAAAAAGTTAAGGAGGAAGCGTCATTTTTTCCCTTAAGCGAAAATGCTGTATGCGAATACATGAAAATGATAACGCTTGATAACTTGCGTGATGCGCTTCTTTATGAACAATACGAAGTAAAAGTGCCGGACGATATAGCAGAACGCGCACGGACTCCAATTGAAAGAATGCTGAAAATTGTGTGACGGTTAGATTTTTGTAGAGCGAACAGGCTGTTCGCTCTACATCATTTGTGCGGCAAAGAACAGTAACGCTAAGAGCCAGCCTGATTGTTGCGTTTTTTGTAAAAAGAATAATGCACGGCATATCTTATCAATTGGGGGAGAGATTGCAAGTTAAGTTTGCTCATAATAGAAGAACGGCTGGAATCAATTGTTCGTTTGCCCTTACCCAACGTGTCCGCAATTTCATTGCTTGTTTTTCCTTCGGCAATTAGTAACAAAATTCTTTTTTCAGCGGGTGTCAGAGATATTGAACGCGATTCAATCTCTCTTTCTTTTTGATCGCTAAACTTTACTTTTATCCTTTTAATTTCTGCGTCGGATTTTCCCATGAAATACTTCTCACCGCTTGCAACGGTTCTGATAGCATACACCAATTCACTTTTAATAATTTCTTTGGATACCAAGCCCGAGGCGTTTATTTCCAGAATTTTATAAACATATTCGTCGGAATTATGCATCGTGAGAAAAATAATTTTGGCATCCGGCTCTTTCTTTAGAATTTGTTCTGCAGCTGCAATTCCGTTCATATCCGGCATTTCAATATCAGTTAAGACAACATCGGGCTTGAAAGAAAAATATTTGTTGATCATGGACTGACCGTTTTCAGCTTCAGCAACAATGCATATGTCGTCATATTCTTCAAAGATAGTAGTAAGACCCTGGCGCAAGATATTGTGATCGTCAACTAATAGAAGTCTTATTTTGTCCATCAACTAAACGTCTCCTAGGAAGTTGAATAATTAGAATAGTTCCTTCGCCGGAATTGGAATTTATCTTCAGTGTACCGTTCAACTTCTCTATTCTTTCTTTCATTCCGAATAAGCCGGTACCGGAATTATTTAATCCACTTAAGCTGAAATACTCTTCAGGGATTCCTATTCCGTTATCTGAAACAATAATACTAACTTTATTGCTGCCTGCTTCTACCTGAATTGAAAACTCGCTTGCCTTAGAATGTTTTATTATGTTATTCAAAGATTCTTGAATTACCCGATAAATACAAGATTCAATTTCGGATCCAAGTCTTTCATCTTCGCCAAAGAATTCAAAAGTGCCGGATATTTTTGAATTCACCGAAATGCTTTGTACCAAACTTTGTATGCTAAGTTTTAAACCAAGATTATTTACTTCAGCAGGTTTTAAATTTTTTGAAATCTCTCTGAGTCTTTGGTAAATTTTTTCCAAGTCAGATTGTATCTCGTCCGTTGTGTACTTTCCAAGATCGGAAAGTTTGAGTCTTGCCACAATCAGTTTTTGCCCGATATCATCACGAAGTTCAAGTGACAGAGACCTTTTCAATTCCTCATATTCATTATCAAGCTTATCGGCGAAAGATTTTAATTTATTTTTGTAGCTCTCCAACACCAATTCGTAATTCTTAATCTGAGTTATATCATGCAGATAGATATTGTTGAAACCCAGTTTCTCGTCACCTCTGACTATAACTGAAAATATTTTGTTGTTAATTCTTTCAACGATAGGGATTTTCGAATCATTGTTCAACGAGTTATATGAAAGGACTATTTCGTTGATCTTTTTTCCCTTTATTCCGATGTCGGGAAAAATATTGCGCGACGCTTCGTTGGTCTGAATTATGTTGCCGGCAGAATCGACTCTTATTAACGGATCAGGATCCATATTGGCAAACAGCGCCATTAATTCAGCCCTCTCCAATAAATATCTTTGAGTTTCATTAACGAATTTTTTTTGCAATGGAAAAACCACTCTTACAAACAGCAAAATTACAACACTGATTATTGCAAAACTGAGAATCAACGCAAAGAAAAAAGGATTGTTGAATGTAAGTAATTGTTCCGAATAAGTACTAATATTATCCATTATCTACCCCGAAAGAAGAGACTCCTACTTAGCTTGGTTAAATATAAGCTGTTTCATTCCTTCAAGAATCGGTATAACTACTATAAATTACACTGAATGATATCCATACACAAATTCAGATCTTTAATATTTCGCATGATATTTCGCATGATTTATGCCAAACATTTATCGTAGTTATACTGATGCGTGTTAACGTTACACCTAATATATTAGAATTGAAAATTCCTTATGCGTTGGGAAGTGGGAAATACAAAAAAATTGCAGTGTGACATATTGCGATTTGAAAACTCTTTCTGCGGGAAAAAACGGGGGGATTTTTCCTGCAGATGTTTTTTTAAATCAGTTCTAATATTTACAAATTGTATAATTAACTATTTTATTGATGAGATTGAAAACAGTTACGATGGGTTTTCTTGTTTATCATGGTCTAACATTGATTGTATAACCATATTTCCTTAACCAAATCCTTAAACGGTCCGAAATTCTTCAAATAAATTTAATTGCTTGCTTCTTTTGTTCCTTTTATTGATTTTTAAAGTAATGACTAAGTGATATGAAATTTTGAATTGATGAAAAACGTGTCTAACGAGTAAAAGGTTTCTGTTCTTTTTGAAATTTTAAAAACAACCATAGACCAACTATGATTAAAGAGGGGGAAAGTATTGTTGTTTTCATGCTTGAGGGTAGTAAATACGCCTTAAGCCTTTCTGCAGTCGATAGAGTTGTGCCTTCTGTTGCAATAACTCCGCTGCCGGAAACCATCCCTATTATTCTCGGTGTAATTAATTACCAATCTATTATTATTCCTGTATTGAACATCAGAAAACGATTTCACCTTTTAGATCGTGAATTGCGTTTAGCAGACCATCTCATTATCGCAAAGACAAGCAAGCGCCTAGTCGCTTTATTGGCTGATGAGGTGAAAGGAGTTTTCGAAATTGGCAGCAGCAATCCTGCTAAACCGGAAGATATTTCGTCATCACTCAAATATGTTGATGGAATTATTCAGATGGATGACGGACTTGTTATTATACATGATCTGGAAAAGTTTCTTTCTTTGGATGAAGAAGAAGTCTTGGATGAT
>JAKAEE010000014.1:0-5050 GCA_021820065.1 Bacteroidota bacterium
ACAAACTCTTTCATCTTTCCATTGTTACTTGGTTTATTGGTAATTTCTTCTTGATTCATTTTGCTTACACCTCCGGCACACAAGTCACAAATTTTTTGTTTAACTGAAAAGGAATTGATCTTATACACAATCTATTCCCCCCGACTTATTCTATCGTCATCGGTGATTATTTAAGAGGCGTCTGCAGATGGAAGTAATCCCCGTATCTTTGTAGGAAGTTAATAACCGTGCTAATAAACTGCAATCTGAATTTGTTTTCTTGTGCTGTTTTTGTAAAATCTCGGGGTGTTGCTATTGGGAGTAATGTTACTCTCATTTTGCGCAAAGCAGAACAATTGAAGTCTTCTGCAGCCATTTTTGTATTACTGTACTAAAAGTACATTGTTTTTTGCATCTTAAATGGCAAAATTTGGCTCTATAATAGTATTACTATATATCTCAAAACCGATTTAGGAAATACAAGGGTAGAAAAATATAAACATGATAATAGATTTAATGAGCAATAAAATTCACCCAATTGGTGAATTGTTTTATAGCTATTGTGTGTTCATTATTCTATTAATATGACTCTCCTAGCGGAGCTAAAAATCCCGTAGGGATAAAATATCTATAAATAAAGAATACCAAATAAACCAAAGTCCCTTTAGTACGAAACAGAGAACATCTATTCTCTTTGCTATATCGGTTTTGAGGTATATATACACTGTAAAAACGATCGTTAAAACCATATGCTATCTGCAGAAATTAAGAACCCATACTTTATGAGAAGCCTCAAAGTCACTTCGAATCGGAACTCCTCCCCCTTTCAACTGCGCTCCAAATGCGCTTCAACTGCGCTTCACTTCCGTATCAAAACTGCATCAACTATACTTAATTCTCTATTAATTCAGCATTAATTCATAATGGCATTTCGTAAAAATAACCCACTTGGTCCGGTCTCTGGTAAGATAGGAGAAACTGTTTCAAGAATCAGATACGGCAAAGAAGTAGTTTATTCAAAACCGGCATCTTACCACATCAGCTATTCGCCTTCTGCTGTTTCCGGAAGATCCAAATTTGCTAATGCAGTAAAACTTGCTGGATTGGTTAATTCAGTACCGGAATTATCTCTCGTTTGGAAAATTGCAAAGATTAAAGGAACTAACTCTTACCAGAAAATCATTAAGCATAATACAAAATTGGTTTCGGATTATGGCTTAACTCTCAAAAACATCATTACACCCCCTTTGGCACTTGTTGAAGGGCATTCAATTACACTCGACGGAAACAAAATCATACTGGAATTTAAAGTTGATAAATCTTTCCCGAATCCTCCGCTAATCTTGTTAACTTTGATATCGTTTCAAAACGAAACCCAAAATGAAATGTTCATCGTTCGCTCTGACGAATTAGAAAAAATTGATAACGGTTATCTTAGGGGCGTTCTATCACTTTCCGCGGAGGCATTAGATAAAACTACCGGGCTCAACAACGCAATTCTCCTTTCAGCATTTCTTTCTGCTTCCGGAACTATATGTTGGTCCTCAACCATCCCTTTCGAACTGAACTTAAAACCGTAATGCACGTTTCCGGTCTGTGCTGAGCTATATCATTCGCATTTCTGTATTCTATTTGTGTATTCTATTCAATAATTGATTGCTTTTTTATCCCGATACAAATATGTTGTGCAGAAATTTTTCGAAAGGTGAAAATGAAAATCCTAAACAAATCTCTGCTTGATACATTTCTATATTTCTTATTTCTGACTTCTTCATTCTTTACAACAATACATTCCCAAACCCTCTCTCCGGAAAAACTTAAAAGCTACGAAGCGCTCGCATCAAAAATGGTGAGGACTGTTTTAGTAGATCAAAAAGGTTACGGTTGGCTGAAAGAACTTTGCAAAATCGGTCCGCGCTTAAGCGGTTCTGAAAAATCGATGAAAGCAATCAAATGGGCTGAAGCAAAAATGAAAGAATGCAAATTCGATTCTGTTTGGCTTGAACCGGTTATGGTACCTCATTGGGTCAGAGGGAATGTCGCGCAAGCATACATCAGCAGTTCGAAAAAATACAAGAATGAAAAATTGAAGATTCTCGCATTCGGAGGAAGTGTTGCAACTCCTAAAAAAGGAATTACCGGCGAAGTGATTGAAGTTAAAAGTCTTGACGAAGCAAAAAAACTTGGCGATAAAGCGAAAGGAAAAATTGTTTTCTACGACCGTCCGCTCGATCAAGGTACGCTTAACACGTTTCAGGCATACGGCGAAGCGGTGGATCAGAGAATGAACGGCGCTATCGAAGCAGCCAAGGTTGGCGCCGTCGCTGTGCTTGTTCGTTCGATACAAACGAAGTACGACAATGTTCCCCACACCGGCGTGATGAATTATGAAAAGGATGTTCAGGAAATTCCAAGCGCCGCAATAGGATTTATTGATGCTGATTTCTTAAGCAAAGCAATTAAACTTGAGCCGCATCTAAAGGTTACAATTAAATTAGATTGCAAAACTTTGCCGGACGCGCAATCGTACAATGTAATTGGTCAAATCACCGGAAGCGAATTTCCGAACGATGTAATTGTTGTCGGCGGACACTGGGATAGTTGGGACCAAGGATGCGGCGCGCATGATGATGGAGCTCCTTCGTTACAAACAATGGAGTCGCTCGATTTGTTAAATCGAATGCATCTGAAACCGAAGCGTACTATTCGCTGCGTACTTTTTATCAATGAAGAAAACGGTTTGCGCGGCGGAATCGAATACGGCAAGTATTCCGCAAATGGAAAAGATACTTATTTGGCTGCAATCGAATCTGACCGTGGAGCTTTTACGCCAAGAGGATTTTCCGTTGCTACAGATTCCCTTTCTTTGTTAAAGATGCAAAGCTGGCTGCCAATCCTCAACAAAACTTATATTGATTGGATTCGAAAAGGCGGCAGCGGCGGAGACGTAGCAGAAATAAAAAATGCAAAGGCATTGTTGGGATATGTTCCGGATGATCAGCGTTATATGGATTTGCATCATTCGGCTAATGATGTTCTGGAAGCCGTCAGTCCGCGTGAAATGGAATTAGGAACTTCTTCAATTGCTCTGATGAGTTATTTGTTGAGTGAAGAAGGTCTGTAATTTTGTGATCTACAATAAAAAGTGCCTCTGCAGTACAAATTATGCAGAGGCATCTTGCTCTTAATCTTAATCGTAATCTGAAATTATCTTCTTTTCTCTGCGCTTCTTTCAGAACCTCTTTCTGATCGACCTTGACTTCGTTCAACATTTCTTTCGCTGCGCTCGCTTCTTGGTGAAGGTCTGTCATAATTCGGTTGTCTCTGCGGTTGTGCCATTCTTTCCGGCGCCTGAGGTCTTTCATTCGAACGCGGTCTCTCATAAACTTGCGGTCTTTCTCTCAAAACTTCCCTTTGAATCTGGTTGTTCTGTTGTCTTTCAACTCTGTCCTGGTTACGAAGTTCATTTCTGTTGATAGCCGGATTCCTCTCGGCGTCACGCCTAACATTCATATCTCTGTTCGGAGTAACGCTTCGATCTCGATTGTTAAATTGTTCGTTGCGAATATTTCCATCACGCTGATCTGATTCGCGGCTTATTCCTTGATCCATTCTTGTAACAATCTTATCTCTCTCAAGAGATGTTCTTCCGTTGCCTCTTTTTATTTCCAGATTACTCATATCCCTTCCGCTCGTTAACTCACGCTCGGATGGTCGGTAACTTACAATTCGATTTCCTTCATTCGAACGGTATTTTCCATAATCTCCGTAGTTGTCAACAGTACGAACATCTCTTTGAGCAATTCTGGAACCGGCTCTTCTTTCAACGAACGCTCTATCAACACCGCCGTTAACAATTCTATCCCGGTCGTAGTAATAATTGTTTCTGTATCTGGTGTTGTCAAAAATTCTAGATGTTCGGTATTCATTAACGAGATAATAGTTTACTCTATGACCGCAGAAGTGACCGTAGTCCACAAAATTCCAATAGCGGTATTGCGATCTCCATCCGATAGAAAAATGAATTCCGAAATCGATGCTGAAAGATGCGTACGGAGGAAGCGGAGCCCATCCGATGTAGTCGTCGTTGTAACGCCATTCAACCCAAGCCGGTCCCCACTGATTATCGGGTACCCAAATCCAACCGTAATAATTGTCGTAGTACCATCTTCCGTAGTGATATGTTGCCCAGCCAAACGGTTCATCGGAATCCCAGTACCATCCGTCATCGGTCCATGCCCAGCGACCAACGGAATACGGGCGCCATTGCGCGGCTGCTCTGAAAGGACGCCAGACAACCAAGTCGCCGTCGAGTTGAATCCATTCTCCATAAGGACGCAAAGCGCTGTAAAAGAAATTTATCGAAATCCCCGGGTCAGGTTTTGCATCTAATTGTAAAGTGAAGAAGAAGATTATTGCCGCAATAATTATTTTAGTTTTCATGGCAGACCTCCTAATTAGTCCACTATTCACTACACAAGGAATGTGCCATTAAATTCGTAATAAAAAAAGCTAAATGGAACATTTTTTTATAATGAATGTTTAGTTGAAAAGACAACCTTTACACTATAAAGTACATAGTTATTTATTGAACCAAAAATTACAAAACAAGGATAGCCGAATGATTCCTCAATTTTTTCTTGATCAGAGACCCCACAAAGGTTTGACTTACGAAGAATATCTTAGCTTGATGCAGCAACACAGCGAAGATCCAAGCATCGAAAATTTCGAAACCATAAAATTAAACCAGCAGCGAACATCAAGGATTAATAAAACTTATAATGTCGGTCAGACACTGAAAAATATTATTGCCAAGATTACGTCCCATCAATTATGGATGGTTATCACAGAAAATTGGTGCGGTGACTCTGCACAGAATCTTCCGTACATCGCAAAAATAGCTGCGTGCAATCCGTTGATCGATCTTAGAATACTTCTTCGGGATCAGAATCTCGACATCATGGATTTGTACTTAACTGAAGGGAAATCGAGAAGCATTCCGAAGCTCGTTATTTTTGATAAAGACGGCAACGAACTGATCCAGTGGGGACCGCGACCCGCAGCAGCACAA
>JAKAEE010000014.1:5150-61861 GCA_021820065.1 Bacteroidota bacterium
TCAGAATCTCGACATCATGGATTTGTACTTAACTGAAGGGAAATCGAGAAGCATTCCGAAGCTCGTTATTTTTGATAAAGACGGCAACGAACTGATCCAGTGGGGACCGCGACCCGCAGCAGCACAAGCGCTTGTTGATAAAAACAAGTCGGAAGGCAAATCAAAAGATGACTACATGAAAGATTTGCATTTGTGGTACGGAAGAAACCGTGGCAAAGATGTTGAAGAAGAATTCTTGAAGATAATTGAGAAGTTGGTCGGCGTTTCGGCTACTTATTCTGAAAAATCTTAAAGTCCACATTTAAAATTAAAGTTGAGTTTACCGGCTTACCGCCGTTTTCTCCCGGATGAAATTTTGTTTTCATCACAGCGGCTTGTGCCGCTTCATCACAGCCATAACCTAAACCTTTTACAACTTCGGCGCTTGTGGTCGTTCCTTCGGCATTAATCGTCACTTTCAGAGTAACCGTTCCTTCCAAACCGTACTTTAGCGCATGTTCAGGATAAACCAAATTATCTTCAACTGCCTTTATCCCGCCGATTGGAGCTGCACATACTTCCACATCGCACGGTGATAAATTTTGTATCGCACCTACAGCTTGATTTCGTTTGCCCGCTAAATAATTTTGTGCCGGTGCAGAATAATTTGGATCGAAAGAAAAATTTTCTTTTTTCGTAATCATCCCTTTTGAAAAATAATAAATATGCTTCAATCCCCCGTTTCCAAAATAGGCGCGATCAATACCGTCTTTTATTCCATCTATCACTTCATACTCTTCTTTTACCAAACCGGAATCGAAATATTCTTTCACCCATCCGTTCAAAATTCCATTATCATAATTTTTCTCGGTCATAATGTTTCCGTTCTGGTAGTACCAAACGGAGTTGCCTTCCAGAATATTGTTGGCATACGAAAGCTCCTCTTGAACTTCTCCGGTTGGAAAGTAAGTTCTAACAATTCCGTTCTGCGCAAAAACGCTGAACGCGAAGATTAGCTGTAACGTTATGATTGATCGAAACAAAAAGGCAAAAGACATTTTTTTACAAATAAATTTTTAGCTGATTCAAATTTAGAAAAACTTTTCTGTAATGATAAATACAATTGTGCAAGACTGCTTGCAAAATTTCTTGCCAGCATTTTAAAATGAAAAAGCGGATTGTTTCAATCCGCTTTTCCTTCAGCACCATACTGGGAAGATCGGCATTACTTTTTCTTTTCTATAAACTTCCATCCGCCTGCCATAGATGAAATAATTCCCCGTCCCTCGACATAATCATGGTAGAACACAAGATAGACATGAATGATCGAAAAGATTATGAAGAACCACATCATCACATGGTGCCATTGGCGAACCGCGAAATCGCCGCCCATCAATGGAACGATCCACGCGAACATGTGAGGCAGCCACGAATCACTCATCGCTGCATACATTCCGAATCCGGTTATGCATTGAAACAAGAAAACAAGAAACGTTATGAAATAAGTAAAGCCCGCAAGCGAATTGTGACCGACCGATTCAAGCGGTTTCGACTGAGTCTGCAGAATATCAATCTTCAAGACATCGACGGCTTCCTGCACTTGAGATTTGCGGTGGATAATAAAATTTCTCCACTGTGCAAATTTATTTCCAACAAATCCCCAGTAAATTCGAAATAGAAAATTGAAAAAGAAAATAAATGCCGCTACGAAGTGTATGAACCGGATTTGTCCAAACCAATAACTGTAAGACGCTTCTGCGGCGCTCTGAACTGCTAATGGGCGACCGATTAAATACCCTGTTACAGCTAAAGCGGCAACACACAGAGCATTAATCCAATGATAAATCCTTACCGGCAACTGCCAAACGTAAACCCGTTCGCTAATTACTCTTTCCATTATCGCTCCTAAAATGTTTGTACTTGGTGAACGTAAGTACCTTTTTCATCGTACAAATGAACCGCACAAGCAAGGCATGGATCGAACGAGTGAATTGTTCTCAAGATTTCCAAAGGTTTCTCCGGATCTTTAATCGGCGTTCCGATAAGCGATGATTCGTATGCAGACATTTGACCTTTATCGTCGCGTGGTGAAGCGTTCCATGTTGAAGGAACAACAAGCTGATAGTTATCAATCTTCTTGTCTTTGATAACAATCCAATGCGCAAGCGCGCCGCGTGGCGCTTCGGTCATTCCAACGCCTTTAGCTTCCGCCGGCCATGTTTCCGGATCCCACTTTTCATTATTGAACATTCTTGTATCGCCGTTCTTTATATTGGAAAGAAGCTGGGAATAAAAATCTTTCGACCAGCCGGAGATAAGAAGCGTTTCAATTCCGCGCGCTGCTGTTCTGCCAAGAGTTGAGAAAAGCGCCGCAACAGGAACATTCAGTTTTTTCAGAACAAGCCCAACTGTTTCCTGAACTTCTTTGTTTCCAGACGCATAGGCAACAAGCATTCTTGAAAGCGGACCAACTTCCATTGGTTGTCCTTTCCATCGAGGAGTTTTTAACCAGCTATATTTTTTTGAAACATCAAGATGATCGTACGGCGGTTTCGGCCCGGAATATTTTAGTTTTGTCTCTCCAGACCAAGGATGCAGCCCGACTTTGTCGCCTGCTTCATAGTCATACCACGAGTGAGTGATAAATTCTTTGATCTGTTCTAAATCGTGTCCGTCAACTTCATGAACCTTGCTTAAATCACGCCCAAGAATTATTCCACGCGGCAATTTAAATTTTGCAACATCCGCATAACCGTTCGTCGGCAAATCTCCGTACGCAAGATAATTTGTTAAACCGCCGCCGATTCCACCCCAATCTTTATAGAACGATGCAACCGCAAGAAGATCAGGGATATAAACCTGCTCAATAAATTCTCTTGCCTGATCAAACAAAGTTCCAACGTAAGTCAATCGTTCTGCGTTCAAAGCATTTGCCTCTTCAATGTTCACCGAGCATGCGGCGCCGCCAACCAAATAATTCGGGTGCGGATTCTTTCCACCGAATATTGTGTGAACTTTGACAATTTCTTTTTGCCATTCCAAAGCTTCCAGATAGTGAGCAACAGCCATCAAGTTAGCTTCTGCCGGTAATTTGTAAGCAGAGTGTCCCCAGTATCCGTTTGCAAATATTCCGAGTTGACCACTGTTAACAAATGCGGTTAACCGTTTCTGCAAATCGGCAAAATATTTTGGCGAGCTCTTGGGCCAGCTGGAGATACTTTGTGCGAGTTCAGAAGTTTTCTTTGGATCTGCTTTAAGCGCACTAACTACGTCCACCCAATCCAACGCATGAAGGTGGTAAAAGTGAACGACATGGTCTTGCATGTATTGCGCACAGAACATTAAGTTACGAACTAACTCAGCGTTTGGAGGCACAGTTATTTTCAAAGCATCTTCAACTGTTCTTACCGAAGCCAAAGCATGTACCGTTGTACAAACCCCGCATGCCCTTTCGGTAAATGCCCAAGCGTCTCTTGGATCTCTTCCTTTAAGAATTAATTCAAAACCCCTTACCATTGTACCGGAACTGTATGCATCAACAACTTTACCGTCTTTTACATCAACTTCTATTCGAAGGTGACCTTCAATACGGGTGATCGGATCAATAACTATTCGAGCCATTATTCACCTCCTTTTTTTTCTGTTACGCTGCCGTTTTCAATTCCCTCTTTGATCAGTTTGCGTTTGCGGATATTTGTTGAAATTGCATGAGCAGCAACGCCCGCAACCGTAGCGGCGCCGACAACAACTCCAATATCATCTGCTGTTGTTTCAATTCCGAATCCCGGGAATGATGCAAGATGTTGATAGAACGGACCGTTATCCCAAAAGTGAGCTTCGCTGCATCCAATGCAACCATGACCGGATTGGATTGGATAGCTAACACCGTTATTCCATTTAATAACCGCGCATGAATTGTAGGTAACGGGACCGCGGCAGCCCATCTTGTACAAACAATATCCGCGTTTTGCATTTTCATCATCGAATGCATTTACAAATAATCCGGCATCGTAATTCGGGCGGCGGTAACACGTATCGTGAACACGTCGCGAATAAAATGCTTTCGGTCTTCCTAATCCGTCGAGTTGCGGAATGCGATCGAATGCTAAGAGATAAACAATAGTTCCAGCCATAACTTCTGCGATTGGCGGACAACCCGGAACATTTATAATAGGTTTACCGCTAATAATTTTATGTATCGGCGTTGCGCCTGTCGGATTCGGTTTCGATGATTGGATACAACCGTTGGAAGCGCAACTTCCCCATGCAATAATTGCTTTTGCATTTTGCGCGGCTTCTTTAACGATGTCCAATGCGGTTCTTCCGCCTATGCAGCAATAAACGCCGTCTTCTTCAGTTGGAATTGAACCTTCAACCAGCATCAAGTACTCGCCTTTGTATTTCTTCATAGTATTATGAAGCGCTTCTTCTGCCTGCTTTCCCGCGGCTGCTTGAAGCGTTTCTGTGTAGTCGAGTGAAATTTTATCTAATATAACATCTGCAACAATCGGGTGTGAGGAACGGATGAAAGACTCGCTGCAACAAGTACACTCTTGGAAATGGAACCAAACAACCGGAATACGCGGTTTGGTTTCCATGGCTTTAACAACTTTGCCAACGCCGCTTGCTTCTACTCCAATGAACGCCGTCATCCAGGTGCAGAATTTTAGAAAATCACGACGTGAGTAACCGTGTCGTTTCATTTCATCCCAATAAGTAACGGGATTTTCATTCATTGCTACCTCCTGCTTATTTGAACAGTTATTAATTAGTTATCAATTTTTCTTTTGAATTAATTTCAGGTTGAATTTTATTTATCTGCAACTGTGCTTTCACTGAAAGTATTTCGCCAAGATGAACATCGGTAATTGAGTCTGTAATTATTTCTAAGTAGGTCGGTGTTAATGCAAGCTTCAAAATTTGTTTTCCCTCTCTGATGGAAATCTCAACAACTTTTCCTTCAATCGAAATTTCTTTTTGAAGTGATATAGTTGTCATAGCCCTCGACATTAAAGTCTGATTATGATTTCAAATGACGTGCCCCAAATTGATTTGGATTTTGGAACGAAAACGAAACTGCAAAAAGATGGAATGCGATATTCCGTGAAATGATTCGCGAAAATCCGTGGTGGGTTACTTATGTCCGTTCAGATTGTATTTCTTGAGTTTATCGCGAAAGGTTGAGAGACTAAGACCCAAAGTTTTTGCGGCTTGAGATTGATTGCCGTTGCTTTTAGCTAATGCTGTGCTCAGCAGATTGTGCTCGAGGCATTTCACTATTTGATCCAGACTCATTGAATCTTCCAGATAACATTTGTTGCATGCTTTAAGAAGGAAATCAACCGGGTTGCCGGTTTTTACTTCTTGCGGAAGATCGTCAAGGGTGATTTCATTTTCCGCGAAAAGACAAATTCGCTGAATAACATTTTTCAACTCGCGCACATTACCGGGCCAACTATAACTGATGAACGCTTTGAACGCATCATGCGAGACTTTCAAATCTTTTTCCGGTGCGTACTTCTTGATGAAATGTTCAATTAACGGCGGAACGTCGTCGCTTCTCTCACGCAATGGAGGAATGTCAACCGGAACCACGTTTATTCTGTAGAAAAGATCGGCTCTAAAAATTTCTCTTTCAACCAAAAGTTTCAAATCTACTTTTGATGCGGTGATCAGTCGAACATCAATTGGAATTGGAGTGGTTCCGCCGATTCTCATAATTTCTCTCGATTCCAAAACGCGGAGAAGTTTCGATTGAATCGAAAGCGGAACATCATCTATGTCGTCTAAGAAAATGCTTCCGGTGTTTGCAATTTCGAACAATCCTTTTTTGTCGTTAAGCGCGCTTGTGTACGCCCCTTTTTCATGACCGAACAATTCACTTTCAAGCAGATCGGCGGGCAAAGCAGAAAGACTAATCTTAACAAACGGTTTCTGACTTCTTGGACTTGTGTTGTGAATGTACTCGGCAAAAATTTCTTTACCAACTCCGGTTTCACCGATCAACAGCACCGAGCTGTCGGACGCAACAATTCTATCGATGCGTGAAAGTATATCGCGCATTCTATCGTTCTTCGCGATCAGTGTAAGCGACTTGAGATTGCCGTAATCTATTTTAACGAGGTTCAATTAGATTCTTCAGAAATTAATTTGTTGTGTTAGAAAAAATTTATTCATTCATACTTTTAGTTCAATATGTGATTTTTCAAACAACTTAGCAATAAAGTAATTAACCGGATAAACCGCTCCCTCTCATTTTGTTTTGGAACCTTGAATGGTTGACACTTTAGAATTATTAATTTTTTATTTCAATTTATTCATATAAATGATAGTTTCAGCATTAAATTTTTGCACTCCCGAAAAGGAATCAACGATGGAACAACATAAAGAAAGCCTTCTAAAGAATATTCTGAACACTACGGTTCTGGTTTCCGCACTCGGATATTTTGTAGATATCTATGATCTTATCTTGTTCGGAATTGTCAGGGTCCCTAGTTTAACTGACCTTGGCGTTCCCGCAAATAATATGATTGAGGTTGGTGTTTACATTTTACAAATGCAAATGTGGGGCATGCTGATCGGTGGAATTATTTGGGGAGTTTGGGGCGACAAGAAAGGTCGGCTTTCAGTATTGTTCGGATCAATTTTTATGTATTCAGTTGCAAATTTATTAAACGCGTTTGTAACATCGATTGATCTTTACGCGCTTCTCAGATTTATTGCCGGGGTTGGTTTGGCTGGTGAACTTGGCGCTGCTGTAACCCTTGTAAGTGAAGTGATGACGAAAGAAACGCGCGGATACGGTACCGCAATTGTCGCAACGATTGGGGTGACAGGTGCAATCTTCGCAGCTATAATTGGTGATGTTTTCAATTGGCACGTGGCATTTATCATCGGTGGAATTCTTGGTCTAATTCTTTTGATTATGCGGCTGCGAATGTTCGAAAGCGGAATGTACAAGTCGGTCCAAACTACAAATATCAGCAAAGGAAATTTTTTGAAACTGTTCACTTCAAGAGATAGATTCTTGCGATACCTTTATTGCATTTTGATCGGACTTCCGATTTGGTATGTAGTCGGAGTATTAATCACATTCTCTCCGGAATTTGCAAAAGTACTTGGAGTACATGAAAAAATTGTTGCGGGCAATTCCATTTTGTTCACATACACAGGATTAATCTTTGGTGATTTTGCCAGCGGTTTTTTAAGTCAATATTTGAAAAGCAGAAGAAAAGTTGTTGCTTTTTTCATTGGACTAACTTTCGCTTTTATTTTGCTTTACTTATTCACTCACGGTCTTACAAAGGTTCAGTTTTACGGTCTATGTGTTTTGCTGGGATTCGCCACAGGCTATTGGGCAGTTTTTGTGACAACTGCATCGGAACATTTTGGGACAAACCTCAGATCAACGGTTACAACTACGGTCCCAAATTTCATCCGCGGTTCGGTAATACCTATTACTTTCGGATTTGAATACTTACGTTCGTCACTCGGTATGATTTATTCCGCGCTGATAATTGGAATTGTTTCAATTGTGATTGCCTTATTTGCAATCTATAAATTGGAAGAAACATATGACAAAGATCTTAATTACATAGAAAACATTTAGAAATTTTTAATTCAACTTTTTCTCAACCAAAAATTACATTCATGGAATTAATCAAAGAACTTCTCGATTTCGTTTTGCATCTTGACAAGTATCTCAACGATATTATTCTTCAGTACGGCACACTAACGTATCTTATACTTTTCCTGGTAATATTTGCAGAGACGGGATTAGTCTTCACACCGTTTCTTCCCGGTGATTCGTTATTATTTGCAGCGGGAACTTTTGCCGCGCAAGGGTCATTTAATGTTCACATTTTGTTCTTGATATTAGCCGCCGCTGCAATTTTAGGCGACACGGCAAATTACTGGATCGGTCATTACTTCGGTCTTAAAATTTTTGAAAAGAATTCCAGATTTTTGAAAAAGGAATACTTGGAACGAACTCACAAATTTTATGAAAAGTACGGAGGCAAAACAATCATACTTGCACGCTTCGTTCCAATTGTAAGAACTTTTGCGCCGTTTGTAGCCGGCATCGGATCGATGACATATTCAAAATTCATTTCTTACAACGTAATCGGCGGTGCAATTTGGTGTGCACTTTTTGTGTATGGAGGATTTTATTTTGGTAACTTAGCGTTCGTAAAACAAAATTTTTCTTTGGTAATAATCGCTATCATTTTTATATCCATAATCCCGGGTATTACCGAGTACATGAGACATAAGTTGAATAAGTCCTACAAATAAAAATTACTATTTCTTGAATGGAGACACGAAATGGGAAATGAAACACTTCTAGACCTTTTGATGAAAGGCGGGTTTACAATTTTCATACTGGCGTTGAGTTCTATCTTCTCGCTAAAAGTCATTATAGAAAAATTGATTCAGTTTAACGGAATTAAATCCAAGTACAATGAGGAACTGCTCACACAAATTGCAGAAAAGCTCGAAGCAAAAAGTTTGAAGGATGCCATAACGGTTTGCAAGAACTATAAGATTACATCGCTCGGTTTCAAAGTTACTTCCCCGCTTGCAAATGTAATGAAGTACATCCTTGAACATCTTCACCTATCAAAAGAAGATTTAACCGAAACCGCGTACAACAAGCTTGATCAGGAAATTACGAAACTTGAAGGCGGTCTTGGAGTTCTTGCAACTCTCGGCGCGGTGTCACCTTTCATTGGATTATTCGGAACTGTTGTTGGAATTATCAAATCTTTCAGCGCGCTGTCATTAACCGATACATCAAATTATTCGCACGTAATGAGCGGAATAGCCGAAGCATTGATTGCAACTGCCGCCGGTTTATTTGTTGCGGTGCCGGCTGTTATGTTCTACAACTATTTCACGAAAAGATTAAAGCTGAGCATACCTTCGTTCGATGAATCAATTCACGGCGTGATAAGAGTTCTTAAAAGCTCCAAGTAAAGAGGATTTATGAGACGATTCAGACTGGAAGAAAAAGAATTTTCAGAAATCAACATCACACCATTCACAGATGTTGTGTTGGTTCTTCTAATTATTTTTATGATCACGAGCCCGTTTCTTATTTCCGGTTCATTCAAAGTTAAACTGCCGCAATCAACAACCGCTGAAACGGAAATCAATAAAGGTATTGAAGTCTATATGGATGAGAAAGACGAAATCTTCATCAACAATAAGACTATTGCGTTTCAGGAAGTGCCGTTCTATCTGCAAAAAGAATTTGAAAAAAACGGTGTGAAAGAAGTTATTATCAAAGCCGATAAAAATGTTCGTCACGGTGCATTTGTTCAGCTGCTCGATCAATTGAAAAAAGCCGGCGCGACCAAACTTTTGATAGCCACAACCCGCATAGAGAGTACAACACCTTGACAAAAATGATTTATGCACATTCCACTTAATAAATTTCAATGCCGGGAAACGTCTCAAAATATGTTTCATTTTCAATTTCACTCTTAGTTCACTCAATTATTTTTTTTCTTTTTTACATCGCCGCACATAATTACAACCCCAGCACAAACGGTTTGATCGAGTTCAATTTGTTTGAAGAATCCGGCGGCGGAACAACTGCTGTTGCGGAAGAACTGGAAGAAAAAATAAATACGAGCGAAAAGAAAGTCGAAGAGAAAGTTAAGCCAGTAGTTAAATCAACGGAAACGAAAAAAGAAACTGCTGCCGTCGGAAATCAATCTGGAGATGCAAAAGGAACCGGCACGGGCAGTGGGACAGGAACCGGAACTGGCACCGGTAAGCCGGGTATTTCCTTGGGCATTCCGATAATTCAAAAACCGAAAGAAGAAATTTATTTTGTTGCCGTAGATGAAATGCCCGAACCGCTTGGCGGCTTTGATGAGATCAATTCAAAGGTAATTATTCCACCTCAAGCAAAACAAAAAGGAATTTCCGGAACAGTGTTCGTTCTTGCATTCATTGATGAGTACGGCGTGGTTAGAAAAACTATGCTCACAAAAGGCATCGGCTACGGATGCGATGAAGCTGCGATGACGGCTGTTTCAAGGACACGATTTAGACCGGGCAAACAAAGCGATCAGCCGGTAAAAGTACAAATGCAAATTCCGGTTTCTATCTGGTAACGTTCTGATCCTTTTTCTGAAATGCCTTCCAAAAAAAATAAACCGGTATTCCCAACAAAACAATTATTAATCCCGGCCATGTGTACATCGGTTTTTCAACAATCAAAATGATTGAAATGGTGCATGCAAGAAAAATGTAAAGGATCGGCAGCACAGGATAGCCGAAAGCTTTGTACGGTCGCTCCGTATCCGGTTTTCTTTTTCGTAAAATGAAAACGCCGATTATTGTCAGAGAATAAAAAATTAGAACGGTAAATATCACGTAGTCTAAAAGCTGGGAGTAAGTTCCGGACAAACATAAAACGCTTGCCCATATTGCTTGAAAGATAAGCGCTTTAGCCGGAACAGAATTTTTATTTAATTCACCGGTGGTTTTGAAAAACAAATTGTCTTTCGCCATTGCGTAATAAACCCGTGCGCCGGCAAGTATCAAACCGTTGTTGCATCCAAATGTTGAGACCATAATCAGCACCGCCATTATCAACGCAGCAGGTTGACCAAAAAACATTTGCGCTGCGGCGGTTCCAACACGATCATCCGCAGCAAATTGAATTCCCTGACCGACAACATCTTTAGCTTGCGGATTTCCGGCAAGCGGCAGAACAACCAAATATGCAACGTTAGCAAGCACATATAGAAGTGTCACTATCAACGTTCCCCAAAAAAGACTTAGAGGAATAACTTTTTTCGGATTCTTTATTTCGCCAGCGGTGAACGTAATATTTTCCCACGCCACACTTGCAAACAGTGAACCGACCATTGCGACTCCGATTGCAACGATAACCGAGAATCCGCTTAATTGTTCAATCCATTCGATTTTGCTGCCAGACATGTGCAGCCACTGTCCCTCCCAAACTTTTGAAAAGTTAGCAGCGATAGCTTGTGCGTTTGAACCGATAAAAATTCCTAAAACAATTAGACCAAGCAGAGCAAGTGTTTTTGCTATCGTAAATATGTTTTGGACAAACTTTGCTTCCCGCAACCCTCTCATGTTTATGTAAGTCAAAAATAAAATCAGTACGATCGCTAAAATTTGCCCCGATGAAACTTTGAGTCCAAAGAAATTGAACAGAACGTTTGCGGTGCTAAACCAAGGGATGAGAACGGCAGTAAACTTTGCGAATGCAACGGCTACGGCTGCAATTGTTCCCGTTTGAATTACCAAGAACAAAGTCCAGCCGTAGAGAAAGCCAACCAGCGGATTGTAAGCTTCGCGCAAATAAACGTACTGACCGCCGGCGTTGGGCATCATCGCGGCAAGTTCGCCGTAACTTAACGCACCGATCAGAGTGATAACGCCGGTGATGAACCAAACTAAAAGCAGTAATCCGCTTGAGCCGACAGTTCGCCCAATATCGGAACTGACAATAAAAATTCCGGAACCGATCATTGAACCGACAACAATCATTGTCGAATCGAATAAACCCAGTTCGCGTTTTAATCCGGTGGAAGTTTCTTGTGCGGTAGAGAATGTTTCTTTGTGCATATCCATCCCAATGATTTTGGGAAGGAATTTAATCTTTGATTAAATAAAGCACCACAAAAAAACATTCTTGTGTAAATGAAATTTTGCTGTTCGGAATTTCAATCGATTGCTTTTAATCCCACGACGGCAGTCTTGAGTGAATGCTTTCACCATGCTGACTAATATCAAGTCCTTCGATTTCTTCTTCCTTGCTGACACGCATCGGTAAAATTCTATCCGTAATCATATAAAGTAAGTACGATCCACCAAACGTAAAGACGCTAACTATTACCAGCGCAACCATGTGTATTAGAAACGTGTGGGTCTCGCCGTGAATTAATCCGACATTTTTTGCAAAGACGCCGGTAAGAATCATTCCAACGATTCCACCCAAACCGTGACAAGGAAAAACATCGAGCGCGTCGTCGAGCGTAGTTTTACCTTTCATTGTTACAGCAACGTTGCTTATTAGTGCAGCAGTAGCGCCGATGAAAATACTCGCTCCAACAGAAACGTAACCGGCAGCAGGAGTAATTGCAACCAAACCGACAACTGCACCAATGCTTGCACTCATTGCCGATGGTTTTCTTCCGACCATTACATCATAAAACAACCAAGACATTGCTGCTGCGGCAGATGCGGTGTTTGTAGTTGCAAATGCTAAAGCAGCTAATCCGTTAGCAGCCATTGCGGAACCGGCGTTGAAACCAAACCACCCGAACCATAACAATCCGGTGCCTAAAATTACGTACGGAATGTTAGCAGGAATGTGGCGTTCTTTCGCAATGTGCGTATGCCGTCTTCCGAGATGAAGAGCGCCTGCTAACGCGGCAAATCCCGCCGACATGTGAACTACGGTTCCTCCAGCGAAATCCAAGACTCCCATTTTTCTCAGCAATCCGTCCGGATGCCAAGTCATGTGCGCAAGAGGTGTGTAGATGAAAAGAGAAAATAAAATCATAAACAACAGGTAAGAAGAAAAACGAATTCGTTCTGCAAATGAACCGGTTATAAGCGCTGGTGTAATGATCGCAAACTTCAATTGAAAAAGAGCGAAAAGAATTAATGGAAAAGTTGGGGCTAACAGCGGATGAGTATTTCCATCAACGCCTCTAAACATAAAATATGTAAACGGATTGCCGATTATCCCTCCGATAGAATCTCCAAACGCCAAACTGAAACCAACAACAACCCACACAATACTAATTACGCCCATCGAAATAAAACTCTGAAGCATAGTTGAGATTATATTTTTCCTTCCAACCATTCCCCCGTAAAAGTATGAAAGACCCGGCGTCATCAGCAGAACCAGACCTGTCGCAGTCAGCATCCATGCAGTGTCGCCGCTATTTATCGGACCACCAACAATGTGTGACGAATTATAATTCAAAACCGCGCCGACAATGGCTATGATAAACAGAACAGAAAACGGAACAAATTTATATTTAATCATTCTCTCTCCATAATGAATACTAACAATGGCATCATTTAAGAAATTATGAATTTATTAACTTAGTAAGGTTGGGGTGCAAATATACCTAATGAAATTACCCAATCGCAACAATTTCATAGACATTTTGAATGACAGCTTTTCTCTTGGAAGTTCCAGCAATGCAACCAAAAAAAGTTTTTGATGGCGAGTATAAATTTATTGACCAGCGAGAATTCAAAAAAATACCCCGCTGGAATTCAGCAGGGTATCCAAAAAAATTTATAAGACAAAAAAACTATCCGGTAATTCGCATTTTATAGAATGAACGCCACGCAAAATAGAGAGCTACTGCCAAGACCACAACTCCAACGTAGGGCGCGGTATTTCTAAACTCTTCCGAGATTGAGATTTCCATAGCCAACAATCCGAACAAGGTTGTGAATTTGATTACCGGATTTAGCGCAACCGAAGATGTATCCTTAAATGGATCGCCAACGGTATCGCCGACTACAGTTGCGTCGTGAAGCGGCGTACCTTTTTCTTTCAGCACAACCTCAACAACTTTCTTGGCATTGTCCCATGCACCGCCTGCATTAGCCATAAACACGGCTTGAAACAATCCGAACACGGCAATCGAAATTAAAAAGCTGATAAAGAAAGCTACAGGAGCTATCGACGTAGCCGGCGCAGATAAAAGTGCGAACGCCAAAGCAAAACTAAAAATTGCAATAAAAATATTCAGCATTCCGGTTTGAGCATATTGAGTACAAATCTTCACGACTTCTTTTGATTTTTCTATCGAAGCGCTTTTGTTAGCATTCGGGTCCAACTGAATATTTTTCTTTATGTATTCAACCGCACGATGGGCTCCGGTTGTAACTGCTTGTGTTGAAGCGCCGGTAAACCAGAAAATAACAGCTCCGCCGCACAAGAAACCAATGTTTGAGTATGGATTAAGAATGCTCAAAACACTTGATGGATCTATGCCAAGCGTATTTCGTAATAAGAGAATAAGTGAAAATATCATCGCGGTGGCGCCGACAACTGCTGTTCCAATCAGCACCGGCTTTGCTGTTGCCTTAAAAGTATTTCCTGCACCATCATTTTCTTCCAGGTAATGTTTCGCTTTTTCAAAATCCGGTTTGAAACCAAAATCTCTTTCGATTTCTTTATCAATATCTTTTATTTCTTCGATAAGAGAAAGCTCGTAGATTGATTGAGCATTATCCGTAACCGGTCCGTAGCTGTCAACCGCAATGGTAACCGGTCCCATTCCCAAAAATCCAAATGCAACTAAACCGAATGCGAAGATCGAAGGAAACATCATAAATCCGGAAAGTACTTCTGCGCTTGCGAAATACGCGATGAACATTAAAAGTGCGAAAATCAATCCCATCCAGAAGGCGCTGAAATTTCCCGCAACAAGACCGGAAAGAATATTTAATGATGAACCGCCCTGACGCGAAGCTTCAATAATTTCATTCACATGGCGCGATTTTGTGCTGGTAAATATTTTTGTGAATTCCGGAATAAGTGCAGCGCCAAATGTACCGCAGCTTATAATTATTGAAAGTACAATCCAAATATTGTTCGGCAGAGAACCGATAAGAAAATATGAAACTACAAAAGTGGCAGTGATTGAAAGTATGGAAGAAATCCAAACTAAAGAAGTGAGCGGATCTTCGAAATTAATATCGTCTTTGCCGGAATAACGGTAGTAACTCACAACTTTGTTAATAAAGAAAGCTCCGATCGAAGTTAAAATCATGATGATACGGATTGAGAAAATCCACGTCAACAATTCCGTTTGAATATTGATATCATGAACTGCAAGAACAATTAAACTGATTAGCGCAACGCCGGTAACTCCGTATGTTTCAAATCCGTCAGCAGTTGGACCAACGCTGTCGCCGGCATTATCACCGACACAATCGGCAATAACACCGGGATTGCGCGGATCGTCTTCTTTTATTTTGAAAACTATTTTCATTAAGTCCGCGCCGATATCAGCAATCTTTGTAAAGATTCCTCCTGCAATTCTTAAAGCGCTTGCGCCCAATGATTCGCCAATTGCAAATCCGATAAAGCACGCGCCGGCAAACACTCTAGGTATAAACAAAAGAATAATCAACATCATTATAAGTTCAACACAGATCAGCATAACGCCGATGCTCATACCGGCATCCAAAGGTATGTTGGAAAGTTTTAACGGTTTTCTTTCTAACGATGCGAACGCCATTCTGCTGTTAGCCAACGTATTCATTCTGATACCGAACCATGCAACGCTGTATGAACCGGTAATACCGATTACCGTCCACATTAGAATTAAAAGGATTCCGGGAATTCCATTATCCATTAAGTAACCGAAATAAAAAGCTATACATGCAGCGATGAAAATGAAAAGTATTCCCAAAAATTTGCCCTGCTGTATCAAATATGTTTTGGCGGTTTCGAAAATTATTTGCGCTACATCCAGCATCGATTTGTGCGCTAGTAACTTTTTAACTTTACGATACTGATAGATCCCAAACAAAAGCCCGAACAAACAAACAAAAATGCCGATTGTCAGAATTTGACTTTGGGTTTCGTTGAGAGTTGGGATTTTAAGATTTTCTTCGCCAGCATAGGTATAAATTGGTGTTAGGATGAGAAAGACCATAGAAAAAATTCGTTTTAGCATAAGCCCTCTTTATTTTTCTTTGTCTTAAAGATAAGAGTTATAAGTTTAATACAAAAAGAAAAATTCACACGGAAATATTTTTTTGAGAGGTTCTGAATTTGTTTGGTCGGCGAGTTATTCAGGGTTCCATTTTACACGGAACCCTGATCTTGAAATTGAAAACTTTACCTTACAAAATTAGTTTTTAAAGTCCGATCGCCTAATTATAATTATTCAACTTTACAAACCAATCGCTGGATTGTTCTAACATTTGATTGATCCTTTTCACGAGCTTATGCGGATCGTCGAGGTTTCCTTCTTGCAGCAGTGCCGATTCGTATAACTGTTCCGTTGTATCTTTGATGAATTGATTTTCCGAATCGACTCTGAATACTCGTATCAAGTTGCGGACTAATTTATGATTTGGGTTCACTTCAAAAATTTTCTTCTGCAGCCCCATTTCTTTGTTCGTCATCTTGAGAATTTTATGCATCGATGCAGTAACACCTTCTTCTTTGGAAACCAAACAGGAGGCGCTGTCAACCAATCGTGTGGATTCCACAACGTCTTCCACACGGTCAGCAAGAATGTTTTTCATTTTGGATAGCAGACTGCTGAAATGTTTTGCATCGTCTTTGGTAAGTTCTTCAATTTTATCCTTCGGCTGTTCAACGTCTTTCATCTCTTTTATCTTTTTTGAATCGATCGACTCAACCGATTTGAATTCGAAGTCCTTATACTTTCTCAAAGACGAAACAACAAATTCGTCAACCGGATCGAAGAGACACAAAACTTCCAAACCTTTGTTTCTAAAAATTTCCATGTGAGGATCTACATCAATCGAATCGCGGTTCGGTCCGGTGATAAAATAAATTTCTTTTTGTCCATCTTTCATTCTTGCAGAATATTCCGCCATAGAAATCAATTCATCTTTGTCTTTGCATACCGACGAATTGAATCTGATCAGCTCAACAAACTTATCATGATTAGTGAAGTCGCCGTAACCGAGCTTAAAAATTTTGCCGTGTTCTTTCCAAAATTCCTTGTAACCGTTTTCATCCGACTTAGCTTTATCCGCCAAATAACCGAAGACGGTACTCGTTACGCTCGAAGCAATTTTTGTAAAGATCACATTTTCTTGCAGCGTTTCTCGCGAAATATTTAGCGGCAGGTCTTCGGAATCGACAACGCCTTTCACAAAACTCAAATACTCCGGCACTAAATCTTTGTTCTTGTGTTGAATCAAAACTCGGCGGACATATAAATCCAATCCGTAATTTTCCCTATCGAACCAAAAAGCTTCGCTGCTCTTCTTCGGAATAAAAAGAAGCGCATTAAATTGAATCGGCGCATCAACGGATTTGTGAATAACGTCTGCCGGTTCATCGTTATCGTAACTGAGGAATTTGTAAAACTCGTTGTACTGTTCTTTTGTAACCGAACTTTTCGGTTCGCGCCAAATTGCATTTACCGTGTTAATTTTTTCTTTGCCCAAGTAAATTGGGAATGAAACAAAATTGGAGTGCTTCTTTATTATGTTTTCAAGCCGCCATTTTTCGGTGAACTCTTTCGCATCGTCTTTAAGATGAACCGCAATCTTCGTCCCGCGTAAAGTTTTTTCATTCAACTCCGAGATTTCGTAATCGCCAAGTCCGTCCGAATGCCATTCGACCGGAAGCGCTTCGCTTCTGAATGATCTTGTAGTTATAACGACTTCTTTAGCCACCATGAAGACCGAGTAGAAACCGATTCCGAATTTACCGATGATATTACTCGTCTCGGATTTTGTTTCGGCGATCAACTTCAAAAATTCTTCTGTACCGGATTTTGCAATCGTACCGACGTTTGTTATCAGCTCGTCGCGCGTCATTCCGATGCCGGTATCACTCACAGTAAGAACATTTTTCTTCTCGTCGAAATCAATCGTTATTTCTAGCGGCATGTCTTTATCAACAATCGCGCTCCCGCGGTTTGATTCGAAACGTAATTTATCGAGAGCGTCGGACGCATTCGAAATCAATTCGCGTAGAAAAATTTCGCGGCTTGTGTATAACGAATGCACAAGAATATCTAAAAGTTTTTTTACTTCAGCTTTGAATTCATATTTTTCGGCGTGCATCTTTTCACCCATCTTACCCTCCACACTCGTGAAAAGTTAAAGTTAGTAATCAATTAATTGACATTACAAAAATAAACAGCAGTTAAGATTTACTCAATCGGCAGGACTTATATGCAAGATTATTTTTTTTCGGAAGTATCCTTATCGTCTTCGTTCATTGATTTCTTGAATAGCCTGATTCCATCACCCAAACTTTTAGCAAGGTCAGGAATTTTCTTGCCGCCGAATAACAGAATAAGAACAAAAAGGATGATAAGAAGTTCACCAAAACCAAGATTTCCCATTTTTACCTTTCTCTCTATTTTTCTAGGTGAATAATAAAAATATTTACACCTCTTACAAAGTAGTTTTGTTAGAAATTTTCCTTGTCGCTTAATACAAAATTTGGGAAAGCATCCGGCGAATATTTTTTTATCTCGGCAATCAATCTCGCAGCTTCGCCCATCTTCCCTTCCCTTGCATAAATGCTCTGAAGATAAAAGTGTGAAATAGCATTTGCCAGGTCCAATTCCGACGCTTGACTTAAAATTTCCTCTGCTTTGGTCAAAGCACCTGCATGATAATATGCCAAACCTTTTATTGTCAGCGCATCACTTAATCTCATTGGACAGTACAACGAAATGCTGTCACATTCAGCAAGAACCAAATTCAAAATGTCCTTGCTGCCGGAGTTAGTCAGACCTAGAAAATAATTGTTAGCAAGAATATAATGTTTTATGAATTTCACATTGCACGGTTCGTGATTCTGATTTCTTTCGTCAACCTCATCCGCACGTTTGGTGAAGACCGGCAGCAATTGATTCAACCGCTCGGAATAAAATATTTGAGTGTAATAAGTTTTTTGAAATTCCGGTTGAACAAAAATTGCGCATTCAGCAAAGGCGCTGGGTTTAGCACCGGCGGGAAAAATTATGTAATCCGGTTTAAGAGATAAAACGTAATCTGCGTTGTAGTGCCTCTCCTTCCACAATAACGGTAGTTCGTTATTTATGCCCGGAGTTTCTTTTGGATGATGTGCAATGTATGCGTCGGTTAATCCGACTATGTCAATCACACGGGCATTAGAAAAATAAGAGAACGCGCCGATGGTTGACATTGCAACACTCATTTTACGTTTTTGAATTTCACTTTGATGGTTTACCCAATCGGCATAAATTTTCATCTTCGTTACCAGACCCATTTCATACGATCTCTTTTCCAACATCGTGGTTTCTTCTTGGTGAAAAACTTGGACGCACCAAAACACAATGGCTGTAGAAAGCAAAACTGTTGCTAAGTAACAAAATGCTTTCTGCTTGCTTAACAATTTTTCGATCAAAAAATGAAACGACTTCACTGCTAATATGAAGATCAACGGCATGATCAGTAGGAAAAACCGATTGATCGGCAGAACATCACCGCCGAGTAAGATCACAACTATTATCCAGCTAACAACAATAAAATAAAGGAGCAAAACTTCTTTCAAAAGTTTTCTTGAAGTGAAAAGAATTACCGGCGTCAGCAAAAGCAATCCATATATTAGATAGGCAGAAGCAAAATCAAAAAAATAATTTAATCCACGATTCAAGAATTGCAATGTGAATTCGGTCTTAGCATAAAAAGTATTCGGCAGCGGGTAACCGTAGTAAAACAATCTGAAAATTGTGAGCAGCAAAATCGGGATGATGTAAAAAGTTATTTCTAATATAATTTTCCTGCCGAATGATTTTTTGAGTCTTTGAACAAATGATCGCTTATCGCTTCGAATGAAGTTCTCTGCGAATTCATATAAAATAATTGTGAAGAAAAAAAACATTCCTTCCGGACGAACCAAAGTATTCAGCACAGATATCCCGACAAATGAGAAAGAGAATTTCTCACTCGCTCTCTTTTTGAGGTACATCAAGACCGACAGCAAAGTAAGGGTTACAAACAACGATGTTTCCATTCCGCTCACGCTCCAGTAAATCATTGTAGTTGAATATGCTACCAAGAAAACCGGAAGCAGATTCACCGTTTCATTCAGCAAACGTTCTATGAGTGAATCTTCTACATCATTTCTAAAATTTATTCGG
Source organism: Bacteroidota bacterium (assembly GCA_021820065.1). Classification (GTDB taxonomy): domain Bacteria; phylum Bacteroidota; class Ignavibacteria; order Ignavibacteriales; family Melioribacteraceae; genus Fen-1258. The sequence continues at coordinate 24,983 of JAKAEE010000014.1, forward strand.
CGGGATAAAAAATAAGTAACTAATAAAACAGTAACCCCGAAGAAGATGGAAAGAAACTGGGCAGCATTTTCCAACTCTACATGAAAACGAAATACCTTAGCGGTAAAACCGATACCGGATAAAATCATAACCCACAAAAAGTTGGTAAAACCTTCCACGCGTTCGCCCTTATTAAATACTAACCCTTTGCCGTCAAGAAAATTTCTAACATAACGCAGCGAAGTGAAAGCATCGTCCTGAATAAATTTCACATTCATCATGTACGGGAGAAATATGTAGCCGATCAGGACAAGGATCAGAAAAACATAAATTTTTGGCAGAAAAACTTTTAACCGCGAGTTGGTTCTCAAAGCAGATTTCATTTCATAAAGTGGTGATGAGTTACAAAAACAATTTACTAATTTTCCGTTATAGAAAAATCTTCCACAGCAAATAAGAGCAGAATTCCGTGAACTTAAAAACTCATATAAGAGAGACAGTAAAACTTGCGCTGCCAATTTCTACCGGGCAATTCGGTCACATAATGTTAGGAGTTGTTGACAGTTTGATGGTCGGCAAAGTCGGTTCTGCCCCTTTAGCTGCATCATCACTTGTCAACGGAATTTTCTTTCTTGTCCTCGTCATCGGAATCGGATTATCAATGGCGTCCACACCTCTCATTGCGATGGCAAAAGGCGCCGACAAGTTTGATGAATGCGGCAACATTCTAAATCATTCTATCGTTGTGAATGTCAGCTTCGCAGTTGTTATATCGGTATTCGCGTTTGCTTTATCATTTCTAATTCCTTTTTTGAATCAGCCAAAAGACGTAGCGGACCAAGCTGTTCCGTATTTGATGGTGCTGAGCGGATCGGTTCTGCCGTTCATTATCTTCCAATCTTACCGCCAGTTTTTAGAAGGACTTTCAAAGCCGAACGCGCCGATGGTGATTGCCATCCTCGCAAATTTCTTAAACGCTTTTTTAAATTGGATTTTCATCTTCGGAAAATTCGGAATACCGGCGTTGGGACTTACTGGAGCCGGAATTGCAACTACAATTACACGATGGGTTATGGCGCTCGCGCTAATGCTATACACTCTGAACTATAAAGCTGTGAAGATTTATAAACCGCAACTGAAATTTACCGGCTTAAATTTTTCTCTGATTAAAAAAATAATCAACATCGGATTGCCGAGCGGGTTTCAATATTTTCTTGAAGTCGGCGCCTTTAGTTTTGCCGCAATCATGATGGGCTGGTTGGGAAAAATTCCTCTCGCCGCTCACCAGATTGCAATGAACCTCGCATCAGTAACTTACATGATAATTCTCGGCATATCTTCCGCCGGTACTATCCGCGTTGGAATTGCATCGGGCGAACGAAGTATTACCGAAGTTAGAAAAGCCGGATTCACAGCAATGGGACTGGCGGTTTCGGTTATGTTTTGTTTCGGTGTAACATTCATTTTGTTCAGAAATTTTTTCCCTACACTTTACATAGGCGAAAGACAAGTTATTGAACTTGCTTCGCAGCTTCTGATTGTTGCCGCACTCTTCCAAATTTTCGACGGACTTCAAGCATCGAGCATTTCTGTTTTGCGCGGATTGACAGACACGAAGATCCCGGCGCTGATTTCTTTTGCATCATATTGGCTAATCGGAATTCCGATTGCAGTACTGCTCGGATTTTATTTCTCACTTGGCGCCGTAGGCGTCTGGATAGGATTGCTAATCAGTCTTGCTTCCCTTGGCTCGATGATGCTTGCCAGGTTCAACATAAAGAGCAAACATCTTGTCAGCATTTAGGAATACAGATTAAAAGTTTATTCCTATTCGAAATAGAAATTATGCTTATTTTTGTCAGCAATTTTTAGAACACGATTTCAGAAAATTTTTGAAGACTTGTGAATGAGTAAGTTCGCGCCGTTATTTGTAATTGTCGCCGCTTCATTGTGGGGCGTTGATGGGATTGTTCTTCAACCTTCGCTATTTAATTTGCCGGTACCTCTAGTAGTATTTATAGAATGCACGCTCGTCACGATTATATTGTCGCCAATTTTCATCAGACAATTTCCAAAACTGAAAACATTGGACAGAATGGATTGGCTTGCATTTTTCGGCGTAGCATTGTTTGGCGGCGCAATCGGTACAATGGCAATTACAAAGGCGCTCTTTTTCGTTAACTTTGTAAATCTTTCCGTCGTTATCTTGATTCAAAAATTGCAGCCGGTATTTGCACTTACGCTTGCGGCGTTTATGTTGAGAGAAAGATTGCCGAGAGTTTTTTTCATCTGGGCGGGATTGGCAGTCTTCGGCGCATACTTCATGACCTTCGGACTCTCACTTCCGGACTTTAACACCGGGGACAAAACATTTGTCGCTGCAACGCTTTCTTTGATCGCAGCAATAAGTTTTAGTTCGTCAACAGTCTTCAGCAAACGTGCACTCAAAAACGTTAGCTTCGAACTTGGCACCTATTTACGGTTCCTAATTTCCGCTATCATTATGATTGTGATTGCCGGTAGTTACGGAGATATAAAATCTGTGGTTGAGGTTTCTCAATTTCAATGGGGAATATTTTTCATAATCGCTTCCACAACAGGAGGCGCTGCAATATTTTTGTACTACTACGGATTGAAACGACTGACCGCATCGGTTGCAACCGTTTGTGAACTCGCCTTTCCGTTAACCGCGGTTGTGTTGGAATATTTTATTCACGGGAATATTTTGAAACCGATTCAATGGCTGGGCGTGGTGCTATTAATTTTCAGCATCTTAAAAGTATCCGGCATCAAACTTCAAACTTCAAAAAGCAAATAAGAGTTACTTTTTACTCTTATCAAGAACTTCAGCAACTATAATCCAGCGATTCTTTTCTTTTTCCCAAACGCGCATGTAGTAATAGTCTTCGCTTGAATTATCGGTAGCGTTTGAAACAGTTAACTCACCGAATGTAAATCCCAAATCTTTGGAAGAAGAAATTTTTCCGCCTGCCGGTTTGAAACTATAACGTTTTTTCTCTGAGTTCATATATCCGGAGATGCCAGACTTTCCAACAATAGGATAATTTTCGTTTCGTAGAATTTCCGATTCCGCATTAGTAAAATTATCGTACGTGTTCGCCGCACCAATTTTGGAAGTCATCTCGGAAAATTTTTTGTCAAGCAAAATCAGTTCGTCGGGTTTGGTTCTTCTCAAACCTTTTATTAACCGCTGATTTGCGTTCGAACTTTCATCCTTGTACTTCAACGGGCTTTCTTTGGAAATAGGTTTATCGTTGCTGTTTCCGAAATCGATTACAAATTTCCATTCACCGTTTGATTGCCGTTGCCAGACTGTACAAAAATTTCCAAATGCCACCGCAGCAGAATCGTCTTTATCACGTTTCCATTCCCATGGACCGGAAGTAAAACCGAGATCGCCGTCGCGCGAAACAATTGCACGTGACGGGCACCAACTCAATACGCCGGATGATGGTTTGTTGTTCTCTGTTAAGTATTGTTTGCCGTTTACCGGCGTTGGTCTGAACAAAATTCCGTCATCGGCAATGAAGTCTAAAAACGATTGGCGCGTTCCTACTTCCCCCGCTCGTTTTGAGAATGCGTATTCATTCTTAATCAACGAGTTAAGAAGAAAATTTTTTTGTGCAAAAATGATTGCGCTTGTAAAGAGAAATAGAAAAAACATTAAACGATTATTCATGTATGAACCCGATAAACTTCTTGCGCTAATCTACTTGTTACCAGTCAAAAGAAAAAATCAATTTTATTTCTCTTTTTTCTCAAAGTTGATTGAAGCAGAATTTATGCAGTAACGTAAACCGGTCGGTTTCGGCCCGTCATCAAACACGTGACCGAGATGGCTACCGCAATTTGCGCAAATTACTTCTGTGCGATGCATGCCGTGGCTGTTGTCGTCTCGAAGAATTACATTCTTGCTGTTAACAACGTCAGAGAAACTGGGCCACCCGCAGCCAGCATCAAATTTTGTATCCGACTTAAATAAAATCTGTCCGCACGCGGCGCATCTGTAAACACCATTCGCGTCAAAATTCCAATACTTGCCGGTAAACGGCATTTCAGTTCCCTTCTCTCTCAAGACACGATATTGTTCGGAAGTTAAAGTCTCTTTCCATTCTTTATCTGTTTTTTCAACTTTGAATTCCATTTTCTTCCCTTTCGAATTTACCTGCCCGTCTTTCTTTTTCTCTTGAGCCGATGAATTGTTAAAATTTTGAATTACAACTATAACTATCAACAATATTATGGAGAGAACCGCGGTTCTTTCGAATGCTTTCATGGCGAGTCCTTTCAGATTAAATACATACTTAAAGACGTGTCGATTGCCGTTACCTTACAGAATTATCGGCGCAGAAATTCATCTCATTTTTTTCATGTAGGATTCTGTCTCTTCCAACGAATTGAAGAACCCGATTCGAACGCGGTACCATGTACTTCCCCGTACAATTCCTTCGGTAAGAAATGCATTATGCCCTTTTGCTTTAAGTCTCTTCACTTCGCTTTCTGCTTTGGTTTTGATTTTCCATGAAGATACTTGAAAAGAATATTTTTTACCGTCGGTGAAAATTCTGCTTTTGAGGTTGGTCTCTCCCGATGAATCGTTCTCCTGAACACTTTCATTCGCCGTTTTTTTCACTTCAACATTTGTTTGTTTGGAAGGTTCAGTTTTATTTACGGAAAGTTCTTTTGTGGTGTCTCTATTGATATCCGGTATTTCTCTAGTTTGCGCTGTTGTGTCAGTTGCAGCAAGTTCGGGTTTAAAAAATTCATGAGCTTTGTTATAGATAGCATTCATTACGTCATCGTTATCAATTGGAAGTTCAAACTTATCTCCGCTGGATGAAAATCCGGCGGTAGAATTTTCTCCGACAATTTTTAAATTCTTATCATAATAAAGTGTGCCGATGACTGAGTATTTTTTCGTTGTGGTGTTAAAAAGTATTTGTGATTTTATATACGATGCTTCCCAGTTGACCGAGGCGATAGCTTGCGGCTGTTTGTAAGCCGTAATGCTCAACACGGAAAGCTGGTTCTCGAACTGATGAACATTTGCTGTATCTAAATAAACAGACGTGTTTTGTTTTTGTATGACCAAAACCCAATTCTTGTTAGGCGCCTGAGCAAATGAAGCGAGAGTTGTCAAAATTGCAATAACTAAAACTTGTGATAATCTTTTCATAAAAAAGTAATGTTATTCTTTTGAATTACAATTTACTCAAAAAAAATTTACAAAAAATTTTCAGTGTAATTAGTAATTCTTTATCTATTTCTTGACAAAAATACTTTGATGTGCTATTTTTTGCCCAACTTTTTTAGAGAATTATGCTTACGGAATTTGGCAAGGTACTGATCTTCATTATTCTCGCGATCGTATTTGTGATCATGACGCTTTTCATAAACAAGCTTATCAGACCAAATCGACCCACCTTTGAAAAACAAAAAGTCTATGAATGCGGTGAAAATCCAGAAGGTTCTCCATGGGTTAGGTTTAACATCAGATTCTATGTTGTTGCGCTTATTTTTCTAATCTTCGATGTTGAAGTTGTGCTACTCTTCCCTTGGGCGTTAACTTATAAAGATTTTGGCGTTTACGGCTTTTTGGTCGGATTGATTTTCTTATTGGTACTTGGCTTGGGAATGGCTTATGAGTGGCGAAAAGGTGATTTGGAATGGGCGCGCCCTACTCCCAAACCTCCAAAACTTGACGAATTGCTGAAAAAGAATTCTGAAGTTTAGTTCTCAATTGTTGTTTTGTTTAACTAATGTGATGTTTGATTATGGGATTATTGGATAAAGAATTCTCCGACGGCAACATTCTAATTGCAAATGTTGAAGATCTTTTAAATTGGGCTCGTCTTTCATCTGTCTGGCAACTTGGTTTCGGTTTGGCTTGCTGTGCAATTGAAATGATGGCTACCTCAATGTCCCACTATGATTTTGACCGATTCGGCGTTATACCGCGCAACACACCACGACAGGCAGACGCAATTATTATTTCCGGAACCGTTACACTAAAAATGGCAACAAGAATAAAAAGATTGTACGAACAGATGCCCGATCCCAAATACATTATTTCTATGGGAAGTTGCTCAAATTGCGGCGGTCCTTATTGGGAACATGGTTATCACGTTTTAAAAGGAATAGACAGAGTAATACCGGTTGATGTTTACGTCCCCGGCTGCCCGCCGAGACCGGAAGCGCTCTTAGAAGGACTTATGAAGCTTCAAGATAAAATCCGTAATGAATCGTTGAGAACAAAATCCGCATGAAGAACGCAGAAGAAATTTTTGAAATTCTAAAACGGCAATTCGACGATGCTATAATCGGCATTGATAAAGATACTCCAACAGAACCGATTATAAACGTTGATCCGCTGCAGATACATAAGGTCGGTGCATATTTAAGAGAAACCGACGAACTGAAGTTTGATAGTTTAATGTGCCTTTCCGGGGTTGACGACGCTAACGGCACAAAAGTTAAAGATGCAGAAGGTTATGAATTCATACAAGGCGGAACTCTTAGCGTTTATTATAACCTCCACTCGGTTGAGCTAAAACATAAAATTACATTGAAAGTTTCTACTCCAAGAGAAGATGCAAAAGTTGAATCGGTAGAGAACGTTTGGAAAACCGCCGACTGGCATGAAAGAGAAGCGTACGATTTAGTTGGAATTGTTTTTCTAAATCATCCTGATCTAAGAAGAATTTTAATGCCTTATGATTGGGCGGACGGCTCTCATCCTTTAAGAAAAGACTATAAGAACCCGGAATTTTATCAAGGAATGAAGGTACCTTATTAGGTGCAAGGTACAAGCAATTAGGTACAAGGTATTTTTGAAATTGATGTTGGGGTTGCAGATGAGAAATTTCAAAGAATTAAAAATTTGGAATAAAGCTCGGATGCTCGTTAAGGAAGTTTATTCAATTACCGAAAAACTTCCGATTGAAGAAAAATTTGGTTTGACTTCTCAAATGAGAAGAGCTGCAGTTTCGATAGCATCGAATATTGCAGAAGGTTCTGGTAAAGAATCTCAAAAAGAGTTCTTAAGATTTTTGGAAACAGCTTACTCGTCGGCTTTTGAATTAGAAACTCAATTCATTCTTGCTGAAGATTTAGCTTTCTTGAATAAAGAAGAATCAGCGCATTTGCTGTCTGTAGTTCAAGAAATCCAAAAAATGATTTATGGTTTTTCTAAAACATTAAAGAGTAATTTATAAGAAGGTTCTTGCTGCTTGAAGCTTGAACCTTATGGCTAAAAGGAATGGCTTTGAAAACCGAATCGATGGTATTGAATATGGGCCCTCAACACCCTTCAACTCACGGTGTGTTGAGACTCGAATTAGAACTTGAAGGCGAACTGGTATTAAATGTAAAACCTCACCTTGGTTATCTTCACAGATGTTTCGAAAAACATGCAGAAGCTATGCAGTATAACCAAGTCGTTCCTTACACAGATAGATTGGATTATCTAGCTTCAATCGGAAATAATTTTGGTTATGCGCTCGCTGTTGAAAAGTTGCTGGGCATTCAAGTTCCGGAAAGAGTTGAGTACATCCGCGTCATCATGGCGGAACTGCAAAGAATTGCTTCTCATCAAGTTGCCCTTGGTTCTAACGGCGCAGACATTGGTGCTTTAACTCCTTTCCTCTATTTATTCCGCGATCGTGAACATATTCTCAGCATAATTGAAGAGACTTGCGGCGCTAGAATGCTTTACAATTACATTTGGGTCGGCGGATTATCTCATGATATTCATCCCGACTTCGTGCGCAAAACAAAAGAATTCGTAAATCATTTCAAACCGACAATTGTTGAACTAGACAAGCTTCTCAGCTACAACAAAATTTTTATTGAACGCACCGCAAACATCGGAGTTCTGCCGCTTGATACTGCAATAAATTTTGGCGCATCCGGTCCTACGTTACGCGGTAGCGGAATCAAATTCGATTTGAGAAGAGACGATTCTTATTCAATTTACGATAGATTCGATTTTGACATTCCTGTTGGTAAAGGTTTGCAAGGCACTGTTGGCGACTGTTGGGACAGGTACTACGTCCGCGTTAGAGAAATGGAACAAAGTTTAAGAATAATCGAGCAAGCTATAGATCAAATTCCCGAAGGAAACGTTCAATCGGCAATTCCAAAAAGAATTAAACCGCCTAAAGGAACAGTTTACACGCGCATAGAAAATCCGCGCGGCGAACTCGGCTACTTTATAATCAGCGATGGCAACACAAATCCTTTCCGCGTAAAGGTTCGTGCACCATCATTCGTAAATCTGGAAGTGCTTGGAGAATTGTGCAAAGGTTATCTTGTTGCAGATATTATTGCAATTCTCGGCAGTATCGACATCGTATTAGGAGAAGTGGATAGATAATGTATCAATATTTTTACGACCTAACCGGCAATGTAATTATCTCTGGTTTAATTGTTGCAATATTTCCTTTGGTAAATGTTTTACTTGTTGTATTGATTGGCGTTTACCTTGAAAGAAAAGTATCCGCGCACATGCAGGATCGATTAGGCCCCATGCGAACCGGCTGGCATGGTACACTTCAACTAATTGCAGATTTTGTTAAACTGCTTCAGAAAGAAGATATAGCTTCAACAGAGACAGACAAAGGTCTTTACAACATTGCGCCGGTATTAGTTTTTACAGGCGCATTTGCAGCTTATGCCGCTATTCCCTTTTCAAGCAAATTAATAGGTTCCGAAATAGAAGTTGGAATTTTTTATGTCATCGCAGTTTCCGGTTTAGTAGTTGTTAGTATTCTAATGGCAGGCTGGTCGGCAAATAATAAATATTCTTTGTTAGGCGCAATGCGTTCCGCTGCACAGATTATCAGCTATGAAATTCCGACTGCGCTCGTTATTCTATCGATTGTCATGTTAACCGGGACCCTTAGTTTGGGAAAGATGAGTGAGTTGCAGACAGCTTATTTCTGGAATTGGAACATACTCGGCGGTGCTGGATTTGGACTAGCAAAGTTTTTGTTAATTCCTTTTATGGTTGTCGGCTTTATCATTATATACATCAGTACTCTCGCAGAAACAAATAGAACGCCGTTCGATATACCGGAAGCGGAATCCGAACTTGTTGCCGGTTATTTCACAGAATACTGCGGCATGAAATACGCAATGTTTATGCTTTCCGAGTACGGAAACATGTTTGCCGTTTCGGCAATCGTATCAATTTTATTTTTCGGCGGTTATCAATCTCCATTTGGATATTTAGGAAACACACTAAATGTTCATTGGCTTATTCCGTACGAACAGGCATTCTGGTTTTTGCTTAAAGGATGGTTTTTCATCTTCGTACAGATGTGGTTGCGGTGGACACTGCCAAGGTTGCGTGTCGATCAACTTATGTCTGTTTGCTGGAAATATTTAATTCCATATGCATTTGTAAATCTAATAATTATCGGAATAATTTCTTTACTATAAAAACCGCAGAACGTTTTCTGCAAACTGAAATATGAAAGCTTATCTAAAAAATACTTGGCTGGGCATATACACCGTTCTGGTTGGAATGACTGTTACGTTCAAGCATCTTTTTGTTCCGGCGGTTACTATTCAATACCCGGATGAAAGACTGAAATTACCGGAACGTGAGAGAAACAGATTGTATGTCAACATGGACGACTGCATTGGTTGCGATCAATGTTCGCGCGCATGTCCTGTAAGCTGCATCGAAATTGAAACTGTTAAAAGTGTCCCCGGCGAAGATCTCGGAACAACTTCCAACGGCAAGAAAAAAGCTTTGTGGGTTACTAAGTTTAACATCGATTTTGCGAAGTGCTGCTATTGCCAGCTATGCGTTTTCCCCTGCCCAACCGAATGTATTTACATGACGGACGTTTTCGAGTTCTCCGAATATGAAAGAGGAAATTTAGTTTACAAATTTGCAACACTTACAGAAGAAGAAGCTGCACAAAAGAAAGTTAATTACGAAAAATTACAAGCTGAGAAAGAAGCGCAGAAAGCCGCCGCGGCTGCAAAGCCGAAAACGGAACCGCCTTCTCATCCGGCAACGAACTGAAAGTAACTTGTTAAAATAAAAATGAATTACTACGACATTATTTTTTATCTATTCGCCATAATCACCGTTGGTTCTGCTGTGTTTGTAGTTACAACCAGAAACGTGATTTATTCCGCCTTCTTTTTATTATTCACTTTCTTTGGTGTTACAGGAATTTATGTTTTGCTTGGCGCAGACTTTTTAGCCGTCGTGCAAATTATGGTTTACATCGGCGGAATATTGATTTTGCTTATCTTCGGCGTTATGCTCACAAATACAATTACCAACGTTGAAATCAGAACCGGAACTTTGCATCTATTGCCCGCTGCAATTGGTGTAGGAGTTTTTATGGGTGCGGTTGTTTCCGTTATGATATGGACCGACTGGAAATCTCAGCCCGTTGCCAATCCGGTTACTACTACAAAAAGTTTAGGTTACCTTTTAATAAACGAATACGTTTTAATTTTCGAACTTCTTGGAATTCTTTTGCTTATTGCTCTTATCGGCGCAGCTTCGATAGCAAGAAGAGAGAAAGAGTAAGAATCAGTCATTAGCAATTAGTCAATGGTCATTTTCTATGGCTATTGAAAAAATCGAAGGAGTAGTTGATTGTTACAGGTTGGATTAACTCATTTTCTTGTTGTAAGCGCCATACTTTTTTCGCTCGGCATTTACGGAATTGTAACAAGAAAAAATGCTGTAATGGTTTTGATGGGGATAGAGCTCGTGCTCAATTCCGCTAATATTAATTTTGTAGCATTTGCAAAATACGGCAACTACGGATTAGGCGGTCAGATCATAGCGCTGTTTGTTATAATTCTTGCTGCCGCAGAAGCTGCAATTGCGCTGGCAATCGTGCTAAATATTTACAAAACATTTGCAAACGTCAATGTTGACGAAATAGATAAACTAAAAGAATAGGTCATGAACGAAAGTTTAATTGTAAATCTATCAATCATAATTCTTTTCCTCCCGCTACTCGGATTCGTAACATTAATCTTCTTGGGCAAGTGGATAAAGAAACTTCATCTGTTCGAAGTTTTCATTCTTGGGCTCGCACTGATCCTTTCAATAGTTGTGATGTATGCAAAGTTATCGTTCTATAACGTGAAAGATATTGTTGCGGCTTTTACATGGATCTCGATGGGAAATGCGCCGGCAATCGGCAGCATAAACATAGAACTCGGAATTAAAATTGATAACATTACGGCAATAATGCTTGTTGTAGTTAATCTGATAAGTTTTCTCGTCCACATGTTCTCCATCGAATACATGCGCGGCGATAAGAGATACACACGCTATTTCGCTTACTTGGGCGTCTTCACATTTTCGATGCTCGGAATCGTTCTGACTCATAATTTTCTGATGATGTACATTTACTGGGAGTTGGTTGGTCTTTCTTCTTATCTCTTGATTGGTTTCTGGTTCGAAAAGAAATCCGCCTCAGATGCGGCAAAGAAAGCTTTCATCGTCAATCGTATCGGCGATATTGGAATGTTCATCGGTATTCTAATCTTATTCACTCAGTATAAAACTTTTACCTTTGATGTAATCTTTCAGCAAATTGGTTTAGGAAATCTTCCGTTCAACAGTACTGCTTGGTTAACGGCTGCCGGCATTTTGATATTCATGGGTGCAGTTGGTAAATCTGCTCAATTCCCTCTTCATGTTTGGCTGCCGGATGCAATGGAAGGTCCAACTCCGGTAAGCGCATTAATCCACGCCGCCACAATGGTTGCCGCGGGCGTTTATCTTTGCGTTAGAATTTTTGTAATGCTTACTGCCGATGCTATGTTAGTGATTGCTGTTGTTGGCGCTTTCACATCATTAATTGCCGCGACAATCGCGCTCACACAAAACGATATCAAAAAAGTTTTAGCGTACTCAACTGTTTCGCAGTTGGGTTACATGGTTATGTCGGTTGGAGTCGGTGCATATACTTTTGCTTTCTTCCATTTAGTTACTCACGCGTTTTTCAAAGCATGTTTGTTCTTAGGTTCAGGTTCGGTAATTCATGCAATGCACCATGAACAAGATATTCGCAATATGGGCGGATTGAGAAAGAAACTTCCGATTACATATTACACATTTCTTATTTCTACGGTTGCAATTTCCGGTGTGCCATTTACTTCGGGATTTTTAAGCAAAGACGGAATTCTTGCCGGCACACTTGCCTTCGGAAAATTAACCAGTCATTGGTTGATTCCGGCGATGGGATTTCTTGTTGCGGCTATGACAGCATTTTACATGTTCCGGTTAGTAATCCTTACATTTCATGGCGAACCGAGAGATCATCACAAATACGAACATGCACATGAATCACCATTTGTCATGGTAGCTCCACTTGTTGTTTTGGCTACGTTATCAATTTTTATTTGGTACACACCAAATCCTTTTGCACCGGCAGACGGTTGGTTCTTAAAAAATTGGGTTAAAACTCCCGCTCAAGTTACGCCGGTTCAAACAAGATTTGAATTCATGAAACCGAGCACTGAAGAAGCGAAAGCCGAAGTGCACGGCGAGATCACTCATTCAGTCGAATATACCGAGACGATGCATTGGGCGCACTATCCGGCAATGATCTTATCGCTTATAGTTGCCGGTCTAGGAATTTTAATAGCATTTATGTTTTATCAGTGGAAGAAGATTAGCGCGGATAAGCTGGCAGAAAAATTAAAAACATTGTATAAACTCTCTCTTAACAAATGGTATCTGGATGAAATCTACGACGCAACAGCAGTTTCTGGAACGTTGGGTTTTGGTTCCATCCTTGCATGGTTCGATAATAAAATTGTTGATGGAATAGTGAACGGTTCGGCGCATGTAACGCAACTTGTTTCAAAGTTCAGCAATTTGTTCGATACTTATGTTGTGGACGGCTTTGTAAATTTTACCGCGTTCTTCAGCGGATTTGTTGGCTTGTCATTTAGAAGATTGCAGACTGGAAAAGTTCAGACGTACATTATTTTTGTTGTGTTCTCAATAATTATTCTTTTGTTAATCTTCAAACCATTTTGATTACTGTAGGGAACGGTCAGTTACCGTTCCAGGAATAAATTTGTGGAACGGTTATAAATTGTTCCGTACAAAAATTAAAAACATAGGTTAAACATGATTGGATTTCCGATACTTTCGTTAATAACTTTTCTTCCTATACTGGGAATGTTCATCATACTCGCACTCCCAAAAGAACAGCCGAAGAATGTAAAATATCTGACTCTTGCCATCACGGCAATTCAGGTTGTGCTGGCGATTATTCTTTTGGCAAATTATAATTACTCTGCCGCGGGAATTTACGATGAGAAATCGTTTCAATTCATTGAGAAGTTTAGATGGATTAACATAACAGGCATTTCATGGTTAGGAACTGTTAAGATTGATTACTTCATGGGAGTTGATGGTTTAAGCACTCCAATGGTTTTGTTAACCGCACTCATTTCTTTCATTGCAACATTGTCTTCGTGGACGATTGAGAAATCAGTTAAAGGTTATTTTGCCCTCTTCCTTCTTTTAGACGCCGGAATGATGGGCGTGTTTGTTGCGCTCGATTTCTTTTTGTTCTACATTTTCTGGGAATTAATGTTGCTGCCGATGTACTTCTTGATTGGTATTTGGGGCGGTCCAAGAAAAGAATATGCGGCTATTAAGTTCTTCATTTACACATTATTCGGAAGCGTTTTTATTCTTCTCGTTATGATCGGATTATATTTTAGCGCAACCGAGTTGATGCAAGATGGAGCGAGAGTGCACACATTCAATATGCTTGCTCTCATGAATCCGGCGAACTACTCGCCCGATGGAATTCTTTCGGCGCTCAATCCCAACAACCTACGGTTGATTGCTTACATTGCATTGTTTGCAGGCTTCGCGATAAAAATTCCTATGTTCCCCTTCCATACATGGTTGCCTGATGCACACGTAGAAGCCCCGACTCCGATCAGCGTTATCCTTGCCGGCGTATTGCTGAAAATGGGTACGTACGGAATTCTTAGAATAAGTTACCCGATGTTCCCCGATATCACGCGTCAGCTGATGTGGTACATTGCGTTGTTCGGAATGATCAATATTATTTACGGTGCACTTGTTGCGCTTGCTCAAAAAGATTTTAAGAAGCTGATCGCTTACTCGTCAGTATCTCACATGGGTTATGTTCTTTTAGGAATGGCTTCGCTGACAACGGTTGGAATTAACGGTGCAATTTTCCAAATGTTTAACCACGGAACAATCACTGCTATGCTCTTCTTAATTGTCGGCGTAATTTACGATCGCACTCACACAAGAGGTCTTAATGATTTTGGCGGGCTTGCAACTCAAATGCCGGTTTACACGGGATTTGTAACGGTTGCATTCTTTGCCGCTATCGGATTGCCAAGCATGAGCGGATTTGTTTCGGAAGCTTTAGTATTTCTCGGCGCGTTCGGTGTTGAACTGATTCGCGTTCTTACAATGATTTCAACGTTGGGAATTTTATTGGGTGCCGGTTATATGTTGTGGACGCTTCAAAGAATTTTCTTTGGACCATTAAATGAAAAATGGGCTTCGCTAAAAGATTTAGATGGAAGAGAATATGCTATGTTCATTCCTCTTACCATCATAATAATTTTCTTAGGAGTTTATCCTTCAGGCATGCTGAACATTATGAATACATCCGTGAACTCGCTGGTTAGTTTTGTAACGACTACAATTCATTCAACTTCACTTGGCGGATTATAAAATTAGAAATGGCAAATACAAATTTATATCACTCGCTTAGTCTTATAACTCCGGAAATATTTCTTTCTGTTGCGTTAGTCGTGCTGGTCTTAGCCGATCTAGTACTTCACAAGGATAAGAAATTAATTCCGTACATCGCGCTTCTGGGAATAATCGGAACCGGTTACTTAACTATTTCTCAATTCGGAATGAGCGGATTCGCTTTCCAAAATTCCGCATCAATGTTTTCCTCCTACGGAATGATTACCGTAGATTCGTTCGGAATATTTTTTAAGTCCATTGTACTCATATCTTCTCTTCTAATTATACTCTTTTCATTTCAATCGGAAGAAATTCAAAAAATCAACGACCGTATCGGCGAATACTACGCCCTGATATTCGGTATGATCTTGGGAATGTTTTTCATGATTTCGGCTACCGACTTGATTCTCATTTATCTTTCGATGGAATTGATGTCTCTCTCATCGTACGTTTTAGCCGGCTTCACAAAACTAAGAGATAGAAACAGTGAGGCATCACTAAAATATTTATTGTACGGCGCCGTATCCTCCGGATTGATGTTGTTTGGAATCTCTTTGGTTTACGGTCTCACGGGTACAACAAATTTGTACATAATTAATTCGCTAATTCAAGGTCCACAGATTAATCTGTTCACTCTGGCTTTTGCGTGTATTTTAATTTTCGCCGGAATCGGTTACAAGATTTCGTCTGCGCCGTTCCATTTCTGGACCCCAGATGTTTATGAGGGCGCACCAATTACAATTACTGCATTTCTTTCAGTTGCAAGCAAAGCGGCTGGTTTCGCGTTGCTGATTCGTTTCATCAAGACAACTTTCGTTTCTTATGTAGATCCAAATGGTTGGTGGCACTTAATAAATGTTTTTGATTGGAAGACTTTAATTATTGCCGTATCAATTTTAACAATGACCTTAGGAAATTTTTCTGCGCTTTGGCAGAACAACATGAAAAGAATGCTGGCATACTCTTCAATCGCTCATGCCGGTTATCTTTTGTTAGGATTGGTTGTATTCTCTAACCAAGGATTGATAGCGATACTAATTTATTTCTCAGTTTATCTTTTAATGAATCTCGGTGCCTTTCTTGTCGTGATGTTAATCGCTAACCGAATCGGTTCCGAAGATATTGATGACTATAACGGACTTGGCATTACCTCCCCATTCCTCAGTGTTTCACTCGCAATCTTCTTAATCTCTTTAACCGGTTTACCTCCTACTGCCGGCTTTATAGGTAAGCTCTATTTATTTATCGCTCTTGTTGATGCAAAGATGATTGCAGTAGCAGTGATTGCCTTACTCAATACGGTGGTATCACTTTACTATTACATTCGCGTTCTAAAACATCTGTACTTGGTAAAACCGGTTAAAGAACCTGTTGCAATAACCACCTCATTTTCAAACACGGTTTTGGTTTCAGTGCTGATGCTTCCGGTAATCTTCTTCGGAATTTATTTTGAGCCGTTGGTTAATTTTGCTAAATCGTGCTTGTTAATTCTCGGGCTATGATCTAAGCCAACCTTTTCTTGAATTTATTACACACCTTTTATAGTTTGTACTCTGCATTCCAGAGAACTATATTTATCAATTTCGCGTTAATATTGGAGACACTATGAATCACTTAGAAGACCTATTAGCTAATCGTGAAGTTTTTTTCAATTTCATGAAGGAAAAATATCCGTTGTTTTATAACTCAAACATTTTTTTAAGAGATATTCAGTACGCCCTTATCAGCTATTATCAAAAGAAAGACACCAATATAAAGCGGCATGAAGCTGAAATAGTTGCGAAAAATTTCGTTACAGAGCTTGAAAAAAGCGGCGATTTGAAACGAATGTCCAATAATTCATGGAAAGTGAATTTTTCTTTCCAAAAAAGTGTTACAGAAGTTAAGACCGACAGTTCGGTCTCAGTATGAAAGGAGTAATACAGTGAACGAGCCAATAACTGTCCAAAATGAAATAGATATTACCGAAAAAGCGGTCAATCAAGTTAAAAGGATTAAATCAGAGAACAGTATTCCTGATGAATACGGTTTACGTGTTGGTGTAAAAGGAGGCGGATGTTCAGGCCTAACCTACCAATTGGGATTTGATGGTGAACAGAAAGAAGGAGATATGGTCATTCAAAAAGATGGAATAAAACTTCTCGTTGACGGCAAAAGTTTGTTTTACTTATCCGGTACAATCTTGGATTTTAGTGACGGATTAAATGGTAAGGGGTTTGTATTCAACAATCCTAACGCGAAAAAGACTTGCGGTTGTGGCGAGTCTTTTGGGGTTTAGAATTTGAAAAGAAGAAGTTTCCTATCCTCGCTCGGATTACTATCTGTAGCGGGCGGTCTCAAAAAAATTGAAGCAATAAACAATAGAATAAATCAATCTAATATTAGGAGTAAAATAATGAGCAAATTTGAATTACCCGCGTTGCCTTACGCTTTCAATGCGTTGGAACCGTATATAGATGCTCGCACCATGGAAATTCATCATGGAAAGCACCACGCTGCTTACGTGGCTAATCTGAACAAAGCCGTTGAAGGTACCGACTTAGAAGGGAAATCCTTGGAAGAGTTATTTAAGAATATCTCCAAGCTACCTGCCGCAGTTAGGAACAATGGCGGCGGTCACTACAACCATTCAATGTTCTGGACTATTATGGGACCAAACAAAGGAGGTTCACCGTCAGGAACGCTCCTGGATGCTATCAACGATACATTCGGTTCTATTGACAAATTTAAGGAACAGTTTAATAACGCTGCAGCTACCCGTTTTGGATCTGGCTGGGCTTGGCTGGTACTTTCAAACGGTAAATTAGCTGTCAGTTCAACACCTAACCAAGATAACCCATTAATGGATCTTGCTGAAGTGAAAGGTTTTCCAGTTATGGGGCTAGATGTGTGGGAGCATGCTTATTATTTGCATTATCAAAACCGCAGACCGGATTACATCTCAGCCTGGTGGAATGTGGTCAACTGGGATGAAGTTGCAAAAAGATTCTCCTTAGCGAAATAAGAAAAATAAAACAAAAAAGCCCCAATTGTTCGGGGCTTTTTATTGATCTAACTATATCGTTTAATCCATTACAAAGAAAAGAATTACGCAGAAGAATTAGATCTGTACGAGTCCGTAAATTTAAGACGATTCACTGCTCTCGCTAATGCAGCTTCAGCCCTTATTTGGTCAATCTCTTCTTTGCTTCTGTTTCCAAGTCTATTCTTTGCCCTCTGAAGAGCCCCCTGGGCGCGTGTAATATCAATCTCTTCCTTACTTTCCAGGCTATCTGCCAGCACAAGGATCACATTATCCTTCACCTCTATTGTCCCTCCGCCGGTAGCAAATTCATTTGTTTCGGCATTCCCATTTTCAAGCTTAATTCTGCCAACTTCAAATGTACTCATTAACGGGGCGTGATTAAACAATACCTGAAATGAACCAAGACTACCTGGAACTGTTAACGACTTAACATTTCCTGTAAAGGCTACTTTTGTTAGAGTAATTATTTCTAATTTGAGTTCTTTCATAATTATAATGTCTTGGCCTTCTCGACTGCTTCTTCAATTGTACCTACATACATAAACGCCTGTTCAGGCAAATCATCGTGTTTACCATCTAAAATTTCTTTGAAGCTCCTTATTGTATCTTCCAATTTCACATACTTGCCGGGAAATCCTGTAAACTGTTCGGCAACATGGAAAGGTTGACTTAAAAACCTTTGAATTCTTCTTGCACGACGAACAGTCACTTTGTCTTCCTCAGAGAGTTCATCCATTCCTAAAATATTAATGATGTCTTGAAGGTCTTTATATGCTTGAAGAACTTCTTTCACTTTCTTTGCAACAGCATAGTGATCATTGCCAACTATGTCGGGCTGCAGAATTCTTGAGGTTGAATCCAGAGGATCAACTGCTGGATAAATACCAAGCTCTGAAATTTGACGGCTTAGAACTGTAGTTGCGTCCAAATGCGAGAAGGCTGTTGCTGGTGCAGGATCAGTTAAATCATCAGCAGGTACGTAAATCGCCTGAACTGATGTGATAGAACCTTTGTCAGTTGAAGTGATACGTTCCTGTAGTTCACCCATTTCTGTAGCCAAGTTTGGTTGATAACCAACGGCTGACGGCATACGACCTAGCAATGCCGACACTTCTGAACCAGCTTGCGTAAAACGGAAAATGTTATCTATGAAAAGTAAAACATCTCTTCCTTCTTCATCACGGAAATATTCCGCAATTGTTAAACCAGTTAAACCAACTCTCAGTCTAGCTCCAGGCGGTTCATTCATCTGCCCAAAAACCAAGGCAGTCTTTGGCAATACACCCGATTCTTTCATTTCTAACCAGAGATCATTTCCTTCTCTGGTTCGTTCACCCACACCGGCAAAAACTGAATAGCCGCCGTGTTGTTTTGCAATATTATGAATGAGCTCTTGGATAATAACTGTTTTACCGACACCAGCGCCACCGAATAAACCTGTCTTGCCGCCTTTTGTATACGGCTCCAATAAGTCAATAACCTTGATTCCGGTTTCAAACATTTCTTGTTTAGTTGTAAGGTTCTCAAACTTTGGCGAATGGCGGTGTATTGCATATCTCTGCTTAGTTTTGATTTCAGTGCCTAATCCATCAATGCCATCACCAATCACATTTATTAGTCTTCCCAACGTTTCAGGTCCGACAGGTACAGAAATCGGTTCGCCAGTGTCGTATGCTTTCATTCCTCTAACCAGACCGTCTGTCGAATCCATTGCGACCGTTCTAACTCTATTTTCGCCAAGATGCTGTTGAGCCTCAACAATCAGAACTTCTTCTGCACCTTCTAGACTTTTTCTTGGAATTTTAATCGAATTGTAAATTTTTGGAAGATGCCCGTCTTGAAAATCTATATCCACAACGGGTCCAATAACTTGGGCAATCAGCCCTTCATTGTTTGCCATTTTACTCCCTGGTATCAAAATTAAGTGCGTAAAATTAAAAACAAAAGCCTTTATTTCCAAAGGTAACGGTTAGGGAAAAAGAAAAAGCCCGAGAAACTCTCTCAGGCTTTTAACTTAAGTTTATCAAAAACTACACAGTCACATGAAACTTTTCGGCTAATTCCATTCCCTTTTCCATCGCAATTTTATTCAGCGGGATAAGCTTATGATATCTTTCCGGCAAAACTTTTTTCAATGCCTCGATTGCCGTTTCAAAGGTAATGATCTGTTTCTTTTTCAACAAAGAACCAAGAATTATCATGTTCATGACTTTTGTGTTTTCAAGTTTCGCGGCTTCGTTTGCTGCTTCTATAGGAAGAATATCAATGTCCGTTCTCGTCGGTGGATTGAGAATCGTACTCGCTTCATAAATCAACAAACCTCCCGGTTTAACCGCAGATTCAAACTTGTCGAGCGAAGGTTGGTTCAGCGCAATAACGATATCGAACTTTGTGAGAATAGGTGAACTTATTTTGGAATCACTCACGATTACCATACAATTGGCGGTACCACCTCGCATTTCAGGACCATACGACGGCATCCAGCTGACTTCTTTTCCTTCAATCACGCCACCGTAACAAAGTATCTGCCCCATCGATAAAACACCTTGTCCGCCAAATCCAGCAATAATAATTTCTTCAGTCATTTCATTTCTCCTTTCCTGGTACTTTCAAGTCACCAAGAGGATAAAATGGAAACATATTTTCTTCCATCCATTTATTGGATTCGAGCGGAGTCATCTTCCAATTCGAAGGACAATTCGAAACCACTTCGACAAAACTCAAACCCTTTTTCAATTCTTGGTATTTGAAACCATTAACAATTGCTTTCTTAGCTCTGCGAACATTAGCCGGTGTATTTACCGCAACGCGTGTGCAATAATAAACTCCCGGCAACTGGGCAATTAACTCAGTAATCCTAAGAGGATTACCCATTACCGCCACTTCTCTCCCGAAAGGCGTTGTTGTTGATTTCATTCCAACCAAAGTTGTAGGCGCCATTTGTCCACCTGTCATTCCGTAGATGCCGTTGTTGATGAACACGATCAAAATGTTTTCGCCGCGGTTACAAGTATGAATTGTCTCGCCGGTGCCGATTGCAGCAAGATCACCATCACCCTGGTATGAGAAAACATATTTATCCGGCAGCACACGTTTAATTCCGGTTGCAACTGCAGATGCACGTCCGTGTGCAGCTTCAGTCATATCAATATTGAAATAGTTGTATGCAAATACAGAACACCCGACCGGCGCAACACCAACAGTTTTGTCTTGAATATCAAGTTCAGCAATCGCTTCTGCAATTAAACGATGCGCAACACCATGACCGCAACCCGGACAGTAATGCATCGGTGTGTCGGTCAACGTTTCCGGTTTTTCGTAAACCAGGTTTTCGTTGGTACAAATGCTTTCTTCAGCAATCACTTGTTCGTAATGATCTTCTCCTAACATTCTTTTCTCGTTCATGCCAAAACTCCTACAAATTTTTCTTCGAGCTTATGAAGAATTTCTTCAGGAGAAGGAATGACGCCGCCCATCCTTCCAAGAAATTCAACAGGAACTTTTCCTTCAACCGCTAAACGAACATCTTCAACCATCTGACCGGCGTTCATTTCAACAGTAAGTATTCCCTTAACGTTATTCGCCAAAGTGTTTAGCGCTTCATACGGATATGGCGACACCGTAATTGGTCTGAACACTCCGACTTTGATTCCTTTTTCTCGCGCGAGATCGACAACCTTCGTACAGATTCTCGCAACCAAACCGAACGCAACTAAAACAACATCTGCATCATCGCAACCGATCATTTCAAAACGTATTTCTTCTTCAGCGATAGCTTTGTATTTCTTTTGAAGATTATTATTTATCTCTTCCATCGCCTCTGCCTGCATATGAAGCGACGTTATAATATTTCTCTCGCGATTTTTTGGTTTGCCTACTGTAGCCCATTCAGGCACATCGGTAATTCTTGGCTGCTGTGGAAACAGTTCAACTTTTTCCATCATTTGTCCAAGCGCTCCGTCTGCAAGAATCATTGTCGGATTGCGCCACTTGAACGCAAGTTCAAATCCTAACTTTACATGATCAACCATTTCCTGAACTGTTGACGGAGCTAAGACGATCAATTTATAATCTCCGTGTCCGCCGCCTTTTACAGCTTGGAAATAATCTCCTTGTGATGGTTGAATCGTTCCGAGTCCAGGACCGCCGCGTACAACATTGACTAATAAACATGGAAGTTCAGCACAAGCAATGTAAGAAATTCCTTCCTGCATTAAACTTATACCGGGAGATGAAGACGAAGTCATCACTCTCTTGCCCGCACCGGAAGCGCCGTAGATCATATTGATTGCAGCAACTTCGCTCTCCGCCTGAAGAACTACCATCCCGGTTCTCTTTGCTGCGTGTTCAGCTAAATATTCCAAAACTTCAGACTGTGGAGTAATTGGGTAACCAAAGTAACCGTCGCAGCCGGCACGAATCGCCGCTTCGGCAAGCGCTTCATTACCCTTCATTAATTTTAGTTCTTTCATGAATTCACCGTAACTGTTAAATCCCCGGTTACATTTGTTAGTGTTGCCACAGGATCCATCCTCTTTTCAGTTTTACGATAGACTTTTATAATTCCTTCAGGACATACTAAAGCACAATTTATACAACCAGTACAATTGTCTTCTATCTTTACAATGTAGTGATACCCTTTGGAATTAAGTTTGCGAGAAAGTTCAAGAGATTCTTGCGGGCAGGCTGCAGCGCACAATTCACAACCTTTACATTTCTCGATGTCAATTATAATATCGCCTTTTACTTTTGCCATAATTGATACCCCTTCATTAAAACAAAAAAGGTTATAGCTTATGCCATAACCTTTTTTAAAAGTTAATTACAATTAGTTTATATATTTCGATCAGAATTCTATGCATTTCAATTTATCGAATCTATGAACTACTCCTAACTAACGTGCCAGACTTTTCTTAATCTTGATCGGTGAAAAGTCCCGACCACCGTCTTTTTGTCGAAATTTTTATGTTATTTTATCGTTGAAAATAAATATGAAGAACCAGTCGGCTTAGATTTTTATTTATGAGAAATCAAATTGATTCCCTGAGAATTATTTAACCAAGACCGTCTTCTCCAAAAATAAAAAAAAATTATGGAAGTACAAGGGATTGATTAATGCAAAAAAAATTTTCTTTTTGAATTTAATCTATTTCCTAAACCAGCTCGGCGTGTTTATCGGCATGGTAAGAACTTCTGACCAAAGGTGAAGACTCAACTGCTTTCATTCCAAGGCTTAATCCAAATTCCTTGTAGTATTTGAACTCATCCAGAGTAACGAACCGGTGAACCGGCAAATGGATTTTTGTCGGCTGAAGATATTGCCCGATTGTCATAATGTCGCAACCGTGAACGTGAAGATCGTTGATGAGTTCAGCAACTTCTTCTTTTGTTTCACCGATTCCAACCATAATGCCGCTCTTGGTTCTTAATCCATGATCTTTAAACCATCTAATTAAACTGAGACTGCGGTCATACTTTGCTTGCGGACGAACAGCATGATACAATCGTTTAACAGTTTCCAAGTTATGATTAAGAATATCAGGCGGGTTTTGTAAAATTATTTCAAACGATTCTTCTTCGCCTTTAAAATCCGGGATGAGAATTTCAATTGTAGTTGACGGCATTATTTCTCGTATCAACCTAACAGTCTCGGCAAAGATCGATGCACCGCCGTCTTTCAGTTCATCACGATCAACTGATGTGATAACGACGTGACGTAAATTCAAAGCTTCAACCGATTCGGCTACTCTTCTTGGTTCGTCAAGATCAAGTTCGTTTGGTATTCCAACTTTCACATTGCAGAATCCGCAGCTTCTTGTGCAAGTGTCGCCAAGAATCATAAAAGTTGCGGTGCGGCTGTTCCAGCATTCGGCAATGTTCGGGCACTTGGCTTCTTCGCAAACCGTGTTCAATTTCGATTTGCGCATCAACTCAAAAACTTCTTTGTAGTTCTGCCCGCTTGGCAACCGTACCTTCAGCCAATCCGGACGTTTACCTAATTCCGGTCGTTCCTTTTCAATCACTTCCGCAAATTTTTTCTGATGCTGATTGATCGTTCTATTTTCCATTTGCTCTTCTTCCTGATCTTACTCTTAATCCATGCAAAGAGTAAGAGATTTGTGTTTCACACTAAGCTTGTGTCAAAATTTTCCAAAACTTCTTTAACGAATTTCAAAAATTTACCGCCGAGCATTCCGTCAACTAACCTATGGTCGTGACTCAGCGACAAATACATCATCGGTCGAATCGAAAGACTGTCGGCGCCGTTTACTTCAATGACAACCGGTTTCTTGGTTACGGTTCCGACTCCAAGAATTGCGACCTCCGGCTGATTGATTATCGGCGTTCCAAACAATGAACCGAATACACCATAGTTTGTAATCGAAAACGTTCCATCGGCAACATCATCCGGCACAAGTTTTTTAGTGCGTGCACGGTTACTAATGTCCGCAATCGATTTTGCCAGTCCGCGAATATTTTTTTCGTCCGCGTTCTTAATGTTCGGAACAATAAGACCATTCGGCTCAACGGCAACCGCAATTCCAAGATTGATATATTTTTTCAGAACGATGCTATTGCCATCGATCGACGCGTTCATCAAATGAAATTCTTTCAGTCCTTTAATTGCTGCAAAAGAAACAAAAGGCATGTAAGTTAATTTAATTCCTTCCGCAGCAAATGCTTCTCTGTTCTTCTCAATGAAATTATGAATCCTCGTCATATCAACTTCTATAACCGCCGTAACATGAACCGAAGTGTCGCGGCTGTTCAGCATGTGATGCATAACCCGCTGACGATTGTTGTCCATTGGAATAATTTCCGAACGTTGCCCGCTAACAATTTTTCTTGGTTCGCCGGAAATTTTTTCACTTTTGGTAATTGCCGGAGCGCCGGTTTTATTTCTTTGAATGTACGACAACAAATCGTTCTTCGATAATCGTCCGCCAATTCCGTTGCCGGGAATTGTTTCAAGCTCGCTCATTGAAATTCCTTCTGTGCGCGCGATGTTAAGAACGAGCGGCGAATAAAATCTATTTGATGCAACCGGTCGTTGTGTCTTTACCTTTAGTTCATGCACTTGCCCGCCTGACGGCGAGGCAGGCTCATAATCTTGCCCGCTTCGACTTGCATCGAGCGAGGCGAGCTCTTGATCTTTCCCAACCTCAGGTTTCGGCTTCACAATTCCGCCGCTGGTGGAAATTTTTGCAACCGAAACGCCAACAGCCACCGTCTCGTTTTCTTGATGAAGAATTTCAACAAGAGTCCCTTCAACCGGCGAAGGCACTTCGGTATCGACTTTATCGGTGCTGATTTCAAATATTATTTCGTCACGCCCAACTTTATCGCCAACTTTTTTATGCCACTTGATAATCGTTCCTTCCATCACAGACTCGCCCATCTTCGGCATCGGTATATCAATGATTTCTCCGCCGACTTGAGTAGTTGATGGAATTTCTTCTTCCTTTTTTTCGGCCGAACTAATTTTTGCTTCGCCGTTAGTTTCTAGAACCGCAACCACAGTTCCAACCTTAACGGTTTCTTGTTCAAAAACTTTGATATCAACTAGAACTCCGTTTTCAGGACTTGGAATTTCCGTGTCAACTTTATCAGTAGATATTTCATAAATGATCTCATCTTTTTTAACCGCGTCGCCTTTTTTCTTGTGCCATTTAATGAGCGTGCCTTCGGTAATGCTTTCACCCATTTGCGGCATTACAATTTCAACTTTCATCTTCATTCTCCAATAATTCTTAGGTTGAACTTTCCTCAACCAACTTTCATTTGTAACTGTCTCAGTATTCCAACAAATTTTTTATCGCATCGTAAATTTTGTTTCTTGTCGGAAGGACAAAATTTTCTAGAACCGGTGCGTAAGGAATCGGTGTGTCGGCTCCGGCTAATCTTCTAACCGGTCCATCCAAAGATTCAAAACAGTTCTCAGAAATTCTTGCTGCGATTTCTGCACCGAATCCGGCGGTCAATGTATCTTCATGAATTACCATAACCTTGCCTGTTTTCTTCACCGATTTATAAATCGTTTCTACATCCAAAGGTGCAATTGTTCGCAGATCTACGATCTCGATCGAATAACCTTCTTCTTCCAATTTCTTTGCCGCAAAGTTCGATTCATGCACCATCGCGCCGTAGGTGATAATCGAAACATCATTACCTTCCTTAACTACTTTTGCTTTTCCGAAAGGCACAAGATAATCCGCATCAGGCTCAGGAGTGCTTGCGTAACTTTGTCGGTATAAACCTTTGTGTTCCAAAAACAGAACCGGATCGTTAATTCGAAGCGCGGTCTTCAACAAACCTTTTGCATCTGCAGAATTCGATGGATAAGCAATCAACAATCCCGGCATGTGCGAGAAAAATCCTTCTATGTTTTGGCTGTGATACAAACCGCCGTGGATGTAACCGCCAACAGCCACGCGAATAACCGCCGGTGCTTCAAACAAATTGTTTGAACGGTAACGGTACATAACAAGCTCATCGCGGAACTGCATGAATGCCGGCCAAATATAATCTCCGAATTGAATTTCTGCGCAAGGTTTCAAACCGGCAAGCGCCATTCCTGTTGCAACGCCAACTATGCTTGCTTCTGCCAACTGAGAATTAAAAACTCTCTCGGTACCGAATGCAGTTGATAATCCTTTCGTTGCGGTAAATACGCCGCCTTTACCATCTGCAATGTCTTCGCCAAAAACAAAAATTTTATCATTGCGGTCCATTTCTTCTTTGAGTGCATGATTGATTGCGTCAACCATTACAATCGGTTTGCCTTGATGAGTAACTTTTTCGTATTCAAGTCTATCGCGCTTACCCGACTCATCTAAAACATATCTGAGCGCGGTTTCAGCTTTCGGTTCCGGTTGTTTCAGCGACCAATCGGCAGCTTCGTTCACATGATGAAGAATTTCTTTTTTGAATTCTTCGTAAGCGAGATTGGTTAGAATTCCTTTATTAATAAGCTGATTGGAAAAAATTTCAATCGGATCTTTTTTCAAATCTTCTTTGAGCGATTCCGAAGGGCGATATTTTTTCTGATCGTCGGATGATGAATGCGAAAGTAATCTTACAACGTGCGCTTCAACCAACGCGGGACCTTTGCCCTGCCGCGCATACTTAAACGCCGATTGAGCAATTGCATTGACTTGCAGAAAATCCGTACCGTCAACTTCCAACCTTAAAAGATTCTCGTAACCGCTCATCATCTCTACTACAGACGAATTTTTTCCGCCTGCTTGATTTTCTACCGGGACAGAAATTGCCCATTTGTTGTTTTGAACAACAAACACAACCGGAAGTTTTTCACGCGAAGCCCAATTAACCGCTTCATGAAACTCGCCTTGAGAAGTTGTCCCTTCACCGCTGCTTGCATAGACAACGCCGTTGATTCCTTTTTTCTTCATTGCAAGTGCAGCGCCGACTGCTTGAAGAAATTGAGTTCCGGTCGGACTCGATTGTGTTGGGATGTTTAATTCTTTTGATGTCCAGTGACAAGGCATTTGTCTTCCGCCGGTGAATGGATCATCTTCCTTGGCAAGGAACGAAAGGAAAATATCTTCAATCTTAATTCCGGCAGTTATTGAAAAACACATGTCGCGGTAATACGGGAACGCCCAATCAATTCCTTTTTTCATCGCGAGACCGAATGCAACTTGTGTTGCTTCATGCCCGGAACCGGCGATGTGGAAAAATGCTTTCCCTTGTTTCAGAAGATTCATTACTTTGTGATCAATCGTTCGCGAAAGCGTCATCAGACGAAGAACATTCATCAATTCGTCCTTAGTCATTCCGCCGAAGGAATCTATTTTGCCCGTAGGCTTATTGCCGTTCGATTTTGTCTCAAGCACTGCTTCTTCTACTTTGCCGTTTTTTGTCATCCTAATTTCCTTTTCATTAAGGTTGCAAAACAGTTTGCAGGAAATTTTCTTTATGCATTCTTTTTATTTCCGAATAACCAAAAACATTTTTGAAGTTTGACATCAACTTCAATTTTACTTCATCCAAATCAATCTCCCTTCCAAGCTCACGTTGCAACGAAGTGACATCTTTATCTTTGATGCCGCACGGAATGATTCCGCCAAAATATGAAAGATCGGTGTTCACATTGAAAGCGAAACCATGCATCGTAACCCATCGGCTAACTTTAATTCCGATTGCCGCAATTTTTCTGTTCTCAATCCAGACACCGGTGTAATTGGGATTCCGTTCCGTCTTCAAACCATATTCAGCGCAAGTTTGAATAATTACTTCCTCAAGTCCGCGCAAGTATGCGTGTGTATCTTCTTTCCAGTAGCTCAATTTCAAAATTGGATATCCAACAATTTGTCCCGGTCCGTGATAAGTAATATCTCCGCCGCGATCGATTTCATAAACGTTTATTCCAAGTTCTTTCAGCTGCTCTTCATTGGAAAGCAGATTTTCTTTATCGGCAACTTTTCCCAGCGTGTAAGTGTGCGGATGCTGAAGAAGAAACAATATGTCTTCGGTTTCATCTTTCAGTCGCTTTGCAAATGTATCGTACTGAAGATCCCATGCATGCTTATAATCGATCATGCCGAGATCGCTGTAGATCAAATTTCTATATGTGGATTGATTCGCCATACGCGTTTGCCGCTGCTTCCATTATTGATTCTGATAAAGTCGGATGAGCGTGAACCGTTTTAACAATTGCTTCGTAAGTCGCTTCCATAGATTTCGCAATTCCGATTTCAGCGATTAATTCCGTTGCTTCGTTACCGATTATGTGAGCGCCGAGAAGCTCGCCGTACTTTGCATCAAAAATTATTTTTACAAATCCGTCCCTTTCACCCGCAGCAAATGCTTTGCCGCTTGCCATGAATGGAAATTTCCCGATCTTCAATTCGTAACCGGCGTCGCGGGCTTTCTTTTCTGTTAGTCCAATGCTCGCAACTTGCGGCTGGCAATAAGTGCATCCCGGGATCGAACTGTAATCAACTGGATGCGGATTCAATCCTTTGATCGTCTCAACACAATGTATTCCTTCAGCCGACGCAACATGAGCAAGCCACGGTGCGCCAATCACATCGCCGACAGCATAAACACCGGAAACGTTTGTTTGATAATTTTGTTTATCAACTTTGATGTGACCCTTTTCAATTTCAATTCCTAATTCTTCCAAACCAAATCCTTCAACATTACCGGTTACTCCAATCGCGCTCAAAACTTTTTCAGCTTTTAGTTCTACTTTCTTTCCGTCTTTCTCAATCGTAACAAAAACTTGATTTCCCTTCACTTCGGCTTTTTCAACTTTTGTGGAAGTGTAAATATCAATTCCGCGTTTCTTAAAACTTTTCTCCAGCGTCTCGGAAATTTCTTTATCCTCAATCGGAAGAATATTCTCCAACATTTCGATGATCGTCACCTTTGTACCGAGCACATCATAAAAATAAGCGAACTCAACTCCTATAGCGCCGGCACCGATCACGATTAAGTCTTTCGGCTGTGCGGGAAGATTCATCGCTTCGGTTGATGTGATAACATTTTTATGATCAACCGGTATCGATGGAAAAGTCTTGGGACGCGCACCGGTAGCGATAATAATTTTTTCAGCGTTAATCGATTCCGTTTTCTTGTCACCATCAAAAATATCAATCTGATTTTTCGAAACCAGTTTGCCGAATCCGCGGATGCGGTCAACTTTATTCTTCTTTATCAGCAGTTCAACATTTTTTGTAATGCGGTCAGAAATATCGCGGCTGCGTTTTATGATTTTTCCAAAATCAAAACTCAAACTTTGAACAGAAATTCCAAAATCGGCGGAATGATTTTTCATCGCATCATACATCTCGGCATTCTTCAGAAGTGATTTGGTAGGGATACATCCCCAATTAAGACATATACCGCCGAGATTATCTTTGTCAATCAAAACCGTTTTAAGTCCTAACTGACCGGCTCGGATTGCGGCAACGTAACCGCCCGGTCCGCCGCCCAAAATGGCAATATCATAGGATTTTTGCACCAAATACCTTGATTGTTTGTGTGCTTAAATATAAAGAACTCAGTTTTGAAAACAAACTTTAGCTCCGCTTTAATATTAAAACAAGCCGGAAGCCCCTTTTGTTCAATTGGTAATGAGCAAAAAATGCTTTGCAAACATCACGGAAGATTGAACAGCCACTGCTTCAAAAAATTTTCAGACGTTTCACTTTTCACATTTGACCTTTCACATTTGACGTCTCGCCTTTCACGTCAACATTATCCAAAAGCATGAATTCTCTTTTTTCCCCGGTGGTTTTTCCGTTTAAATTCTTGTCTTGAAAGTCACAAACTTTCAGCAAAGGACAAATTCCGCAGCTTGGTTTGGTTGGTTTACAAATTTCTCGCCCTAATCTGATAAGGTTTGTATGGAATGAATGTGCGATTCCTTCGGGGAAATTCTGATTGAGCGCGAAAAAAGTTTTATCGGGAGTTTTTTCTTTTGCAATTCCAATTCTATTTGTGGTTCGATGAACATGCGTATCAACCGGACAAACATTTCTATCCAGTGCAAACAAAAGAACGCAGCTTGCAGTTTTGACACCAATACCCTTGTGGGCGGTTAATTGCTCGATTGCTTGTTCGTTCTCTAACTGTTTGATAGATAAAAGGCCCAAATCATTTTTCTTGTGAAGTTCAGTAATAAGATTTTTAATAGCTGCAGACTTCTGTTCTGCAAGACCGGCAATTCGAATTCTGCTCTTGATAGCGGAACGTTTTTCGTCGAGAAGCTCGTCCCAAGATTTGTAACAGCTCTTTAGATTCTGAAATGCTTTGTATGAATTATTGTCGTTTGTGTTTTGCGAAAGGATTGTTGCGATCAAAAGGTCAAGCGGATTCGGAAGTCCGTTGCGCTTCGGAATTCCAAACTTTTTGACCAACAGAGCATTTACTCTTTTGATTTTCTTACTTTTCATTAGCGTTTCACTCTGCTGCATTTCAAATTTCCGGTTCAGTGTAAAATTTATCCAATCAGAAAATCGTATAAAAATTTAGCATATTCAAAAAAATCATTTGACAAACGGACTTTCGCAAATTATATTTGCCGCAACTAAAAACAGAACAATGAAAAACTTCGTATTAAATATATCTGCCAAAGAAATCGCAATGGGTATGATGGCTATGATGATGATGCCGTTTAATACGAAGGGCGATGCTTTATAACTGATCGAAAATAAAAAATTCAAAGCCCTTCAGGAAAAACTTGAAGGGCTTTTTTGTTTTATAAGGATTTAATGAACACAGCAAAAAACATATTACCAATTATTTACACCATGATGGACATGATGATGTGCATGATGGATATGCTATATCATAACCGTGATGGGTAGAATTGACAAAATAATTAAACAATCAAAAAGCTCTTCTCGGTAAAAACATGAAGGGCTTTTTCATTTTACAAAAACAATAACAAGGAGATAAATAAAATGAGCACACAAAACAACTACCGGTTCGAAACTTTGCAACTTCACGCGGGACATCAACCGGACGCGGTGACAAAATCGCGAGCAGTGCCAATCTATCAAACAACGTCTTACACGTTTGATAACGCCGACCACGCAGCAAATCTGTTTGGACTGAAAGAATTTGGAAATATTTATACGCGAATCATGAATCCAACCACAGCAGTATTTGAAGAACGAATTGCCAAACTTGAAGGCGGCGCTGCGGCGTTAGCAACTGCATCGGGACACGCGGCACAGTTCCTTACAATTTCCACAATTGCCGAAGCCGGTGACAATATTGTTTCGACTAGTTTTCTCTACGGCGGAACGTACAACCAATTCAAAGTAACTTTTCCGCGCCTTGGTATCAAAGTAAAATTTGTCAGCAGCAACAAAGTAGAAGACTATGAAAAATTAATTGATGATAAAACAAAAGCATTGTATATCGAGTCAATCGGAAATCCAGAGTTAAACATTCCCGACTTAGAAAAATTTTCCACGCTTGCTCACAAATACAATATTCCATTAATCGTTGACAACACTTTCGGCGGCGGCGGATACATCGTGCGCCCGATTGAACACGGCGCTGATATAGTTGTTGCTTCCGCCACAAAATGGATCGGCGGACACGGAACATCAATCGGCGGCGTCATCATTGATTCAGGAAAATT
This sequence comes from Bacteroidota bacterium, assembly GCA_021820065.1. Classification (GTDB taxonomy): domain Bacteria; phylum Bacteroidota; class Ignavibacteria; order Ignavibacteriales; family Melioribacteraceae; genus Fen-1258. The sequence continues at coordinate 56,879 of JAKAEE010000014.1, forward strand.
TAATTGGGGCAACGGCAAATTCCCTCTATTCACAACGCCAAGTCCCTCCTATCACGGATTGGATTTCTGGAAAGTTTTCGGCGAAGGCGGTCCGTTCGGAAATATTGCGTTCATCATTCGCGCCCGCGTTGAGCAGTTGCGTGATATCGGTCCGGCTTTAAGTCCGTTCAATTCATTTTTGTTTATTCAAGGATTGGAGACACTCTCACTTCGCATCGAGAGACATTGCCAAAACACTCTCGCGCTGGCGAGATGGCTGAAGAAGCATCCGAAAGTCAGCAGCGTAACGTATCCCGGTCTTGAAGAACATCCTGATCATAACACGGCAAAGGAATATTTCAGAAAAGATTTGTTCGGCGGAATTTTAACATTTGAATTGAAAGGCGGATTCGAAGCCGGCAAATCTTTCATCAACAATGTCCAGCTTGCAAGTCTTTTGGCAAATGTCGGCGATGCAAAAACTTTGGTCATTCATCCGGCGTCAACAACTCACAGTCAACTTTCTCAAGTTGAACAAGACCAAGCCGGTGTTACTCCCGGATTAATAAGAGTTTCAACCGGACTTGAACACATCGACGACATCATCGAAGATTTCGAACAAGCATTAGCAAAAAGTTAATTGAGGAGAATAAAATGAGAGTGATAAAGTTCGGCGGAACATCTGTGGGAACTGTTGAGAGTTTCCGAAACGTTGTACAGATAATCTCTCAAAAATTGAAGGAAGATAAAATCGTTGTAGTGATTTCGGCTCTGGCAAAGGTAACCGATCAGCTTATCAGCTCGGTTGAATACGCAGGTCAAAGAAATCCCGACTACAAAAAAATCTTTGGAGAAATTAAGTCGCGGCATTACGAATTCGTTCATGAATTGGTTTCGGAAGAATTTCAGTACGACGCTAAATCAAAGATCGATTTAATTCTTAACGAACTAGAACTGAAACTTGAAAGCATTTTTTTTCTTCAAGAATATTCGGCGCGTATTTCTGATTCCATAATATCAAGCGGGGAACGATTGTCGCAAGTAATACTCGCATCAGCTTTGAGCAGCGCCGGCATCAAATCAAAAATAATTGATGCCGGTAAGTTGATCCGAACCAATGATAACTTTAGCCAAGCTGAGGTAGATTACGACACAACCGACAAGCTACTTGCTAAAGTGTTCAGAGATTCGAAGAGAGATTGTGTTGAAGTTCTTAACGGATTTACCGGTTCAACAGCAAAAGGCGAACCTACGACTCTCGGCAGAAGCGGCTCGGATTATACGGCAACGATTGTCGGCAGCGCATTAAATGCAAACGTTATTGAAATCTGGACGGACGTGGACGGCATTTTAACTGCCGATCCGCGTCTGGTTTCAGATGCAATTCCTCTCAAAACTCTAAGCTATCAAGACGCAGCCGAACTTGCATTCCTGGGTGCGAAAGTAATTTTTCCTAAAGCGATGGAACCTGTAAAGTTCAAAAATATTCCGGTGCTCGTGCTCAATACTTTTCAGCCCGCGTTTGAAGGAACGCTAATCAATAATGAGCCGGAAGGAAATCCGTACAGCATAAAATCGGTCACTCACATGGAAGATCTTTCGCTGATTACGCTCAGCAACCTTGCTTTGGATTCCGATACTCACTTACTCGAAAGAATTGTGAGGATTCTTAAACATCAGAAATGGCCGTCAATCTTTTTCAATTATTCGATTTCTCAAAGAAGTATTTCCGTTCTCACTCAAACAAAAAAATCGATCGGGCTGATTGACGAAATACGCGACAAGTTGAAAAATGAATTGGATGACAGATTGATCGGCAATATTAATCTGCGGAATAGTCTTTGCTTAGTTTCCATCATCGGTAACAACAGCGATAACCAAATTGAAACAATGAACAAGATTTTTAGAACGATTGAGGCAAATCATTTTAAAAATATTTTGTTCTTCTCATGTTCGGAAGGAAGAAACCACTCCTTCCTATTTGCGGAAACGGAAGCGGAAAAAGTTGTGGGCGCGATCCACAGCACTTTCTTGAACGAATTTATCAACACAAATGTTGCGTGATAATATGGAAGCAGTAAAAATTAATTCTCAACCGACATACAAAATCTTTGAGCAGGAAAAATTCCGGTTCGAATCCAACGCCGAAATAAAATCGGTTAATGTCGCCTATGAAACGTACGGTACGCTAAACAGCGATGGGACAAACGCAGTTTTGATTTGTCATGCGCTGACCGGCAGTTCACATGCGTCGAACTATAACAACACTTCAGAGCAGCCCGGCTGGTGGGATGGCGTTATCGGAGAAACCAAAGCGTTCGATCCGTCGAAACATTTTATTGTTTGCTCAAACTTTTTAGGCAGCTGTTACGGCACGACAGGACCAACTTCGGTTAACCCGGAAACGGGTAAAAATTATGCAGCCAACTTCCCACAAATGTCTGTCCGAGACATGGTAAAACTTCAGCATGAACTTTTGAAGTACCTTGGCGTAAAAAAATTGCTAACTGTTACCGGCGGATCGCTCGGCGGAATGCAAACTCTTGAATGGGCGTTGCTCTACCCGGATTTTGTAGAAACGATAATTCCAATCGCAACTTCGGCAAAACATTCTGCGTGGGCAATCGGTCTGAATGAAATCCAACGCAAAGCAATCCTCGATGATCCGGCATGGGAAAACGGTTTCTACATAGATCAGCCGACAAACGGTTTATCAACCGCACGAATGTTAGCGATGATGACGTACCGCTCTCAAATCAGTTTTGAAAAAAAATTCGGCAGAGAGATAAAAACAGACGACCACAATTCTGCTAAACCATTTTACCAGATAGAAAGCTATCTTCATTATCAAGGCGAGAAACTTGTTAATCGATTTGATGCAAACACATACGTTTACATAACACGCGCCATGGATCTACACGATGTTTCAAAAGGACGCGGGACAATCGACAAGACATTAAAAAAAATCCAAGCAAAAACTTTATGCGTCGGAATTGATACCGACATTCTTTATCCGGCGTCTGAGCAAAAAGAAATTGCAGCGGCAATACCCGGTGCAGAATACTTTGAAATAGAATCTATTCACGGACACGATGCATTCTTGATTGAGTTCGATCAATTGAACAAGGTAATTTCCAAATTCTTGAATTCATAAAAATTGATTCACTACCCACAGAGGAAAACAGCATCGGGAAAATAATCCCGATCCGACTTTCACACCTTTTATGTTACTTTTTAGCATCTGCATAACTAAATTTGATTCCGGGAAACAAAAGTTCTGGAGGAGAGATGCCCACATTGATGGTTAGTATTTCCGGAGTACGCGGAATAATTGGCGACGGGTTAGATCCCGAAGTGCTGGTGAAATACACTTCGGCTTACGCTGATTTTTGCGGCAAAGGAAAAATTGTAGTTGGAAGCGACGGAAGAATTACCGGAGAAATGGTTCGCAACATTGTCATCGGAACTTTGATGGCAAAAGGCAACGATGTAATCGATATCGGAATTTGTCCCACTCCAACAGTTTTGTTTAATGTGAAGAAATTGAAAGCCGCCGGCGGGATTCAGCTTTCGGCAAGCCATAATCCAAACGAATGGAACGCGCTAAAACTTTTAAACCGACACGGCGAATTCATGACGCCCGAAGAAAATGTTGAAATGATGATGAAGCTTGACGATCCGAACAGAAAATTTGTTGCGTGGGACAAACTCGGAAAAACAACCAAGTATGTGAAAGGATTAGAAGATCACATTGACGCTGTATTGAAAATGAATTACATCAATGTTCCGAAAATCAAGAGAACAAAATTCAAGGTGCTGCTCGATTGCGTTAACGGAGCCGGTTCATACACAATGCCTCTTCTGCTGAAGAAACTGGGGTGCAGCGTGATTGAAATGAATTGCGAGAAGTCGGGAATTTTTCCCCGTCTGCCCGAACCGATACCGGAGAATTTAACAGCAACAATGCGCGCGGTAAAAAAACATAAAGCAGATATCGGAATTGTCGTCGATCCCGACGTAGATCGGCTGGTGTTGATCACTGAAACCGGAGAACCATTCGGCGAAGAAAACACGATTACCCAAGCTGTGAAGTTTTACCTTTCGAAGAAGAAAGGAAATGCTGTTGTGAATCTTTCCACGACACGTGCTGTTGATGATGTTGCAAAAGAATTTCGATGTAAAGTTTTCCGGTCGCCTGTTGGCGAAGCTAACGTTGTGAAGAAAATGAAGGAAGTGAACGCTGTAATAGGCGGCGAAGGTAGCGGAGGCGTTATTCTTCCTAAGGTAGTTTTTGGCAGAGATGCGTTAACAGGAACCGTAATCATGCTTCAGCATCTTCTCGAATTCGGCGGAAAGATGAGTGAGCTGAAAAAATCTTTGCCGCAATATTTCATTGCGAAGAAAAAAATCGAGTTGGGTTCAAAGAATCCAGACGATATAATGCGTTCGCTGATTGAAAAATATAGATCAGAAAAGATTTACTTGGAAGACGGATTGCGTATTGATTCTTTCGATCACTGGGTGCATTTCCGCAAATCGAACACCGAACCAATCATTCGATGCATTGTTGAAGCTAAGACAAAAGAACTTGCAGAAAGTTTAGCAGAGAAATATGTTTTTGGTCTCTGAGGTTGACCAAAATGTAGGTCGAAACGCTGTTTCGACCATCCGAGATATTGAAAAATTCGTTTTTTCAAACCATCTTTTATTGAGTATTATACAAACATTACTTCTTGGTCAACCTCAGACACAGAGGGTGGTTTGATCTTTATTTAACAAAATGTCTTACTATCACATTAACAACTTTGTCTCTATCAAAAAGAACATCTGTATTTCTAAACCGAATAACTCTCAGATTTAAACCTTCCAGATATTCCGTCCGTCTTTGGTCGTATTTTTTCTGGTCTGCTTCGTAATGCTGTTCACCATCTAATTCGATAACAAGTTTTTCTTCGGGACAATAGAAATCTACAACGTATTTTCCAATACTATGCTGCCTTCTAA
>JAKAEE010000015.1 GCA_021820065.1 Bacteroidota bacterium
TGTTCAAGTTTATTAAGGAGAAGAATCGCCTTATTGATGCGTTCAAGTTTGTAAAGCTGTTTCAACGAAGTATCCAGCGTAGTCAAATTTTCTTCATTCAAATTGCTGCTTTGCAAAAGCAGTTCCAACTTGGATTTGATAACCGCAACCGGTGTTTGCATTTCGTGATTTAGTTCTTCTGTAAATTCCTTTAAGCTCCTGTATTCGCCTCGTGCTTTCTCGACTAAGTACAAAAGCGACTTGTTCAAATTTTCAAATTCCTCGATGTCGGTTCTCTCAAAACTCACCGCCTCAACGCCCTTTAATGAAAATCTTTCAAGCTTTGTTAATGTATCGTAAAATCCTTTTAGAATTCTTTTTGAACCGGCTTTGTTCAAGAAAAACAGCACTACTGTAAAAATCAAAACACCAATTATAATAGTGGCTGTAAGAGAAAAAAGAAGCTCTTCTTTCTCTATTAAAGAGATTCTTACGGTCACACTAAAATTCCTGCCATTCACATTAGCATAAGAAGTTAACTGTCTGAATGGTTCGTTTTCATTCTCTTCATTGGTTTTGACGGAAACATACTTGAACTCATTGCCTGCGGTATATTGATAAGCAGGATTAATTTCAATAAACGGCGGAAAGCTTACGGCTTTACCTTCGTGTAATTCTTGAATTGCCCTATCTTTTATTTTGACAAGCTGTTCGTCAACCTCGCTTATGATAGCTTTATTAATTACGAAGTACAGCGCTGCAGATACAACTATGAAAATCATAATTGAACTGAATAGAAAATACCGGCTTATTTTATTAATTAATTTCATCCTGCGCCGAATTTATATCCTATTCCGTAAACTGAATTAATGCGATCTTTACCGCCGCGCTCAATAATTTTCTTTCGAAGATTTTTAATATGAGTGTAAAGAAAATCAAGTTCCCCGAACGCGTTTGAGTCCTCTCCCCAAATATGTCCGACAATAGATTCTTTTGTAAGAACTTTTTCTTTATTGCTTATGAAGAAAACCAAAATATCATACTCGCGGCGGGTCAGTTCTATCAAAGAACCGTTCACAAAGACCTCGCGGCTGTTGAGATCAACCTTTAATTCATCTAAAATTATCTGGCTGTTTCCTTCAAACTTTCTTCTCCTAATCACGGAATTAATTCGTGCGTTCAATTCTGCCAGGTGAAACGGTTTTGCCAGGTAATCATCAGCGCCAATATTCAAACCGCCGATTTTATCGTCAATGCTGTCTTTAGCCGAAATTACTATTATTCCGCAAGTCGGCTGCGCTTTCTTTATCTCTGCGATGAGATCAAGCCCGCTCCCATCCGGTAACATAATATCAACCAGCGCGCAGTCATATTCATTTAATTTAATAAGCTCGACTGCTTTTGAAAATGTTAGCGCTAAATCGCTTTTATAATTTTCTCCGGCTATAAACTGCCTGATTGATTCGGCTAATTCTTTTTGGTCTTCAATAACTAATATTTTCATACTCTCAAAAGATAAACAGAAATTCTGAAGAATTTTTGAAGTTTTGAACATACGGAATCATTAAATTTGATTGAATGGTCTCGGTCTATCTCCGGCAAAAAGATACTTACTGTGATCTAAACAATGCCGATATAGCCTTTGAATCTCTGAAAGGAGAAGGCAGCAAGTTCACGGTTACATTTGCACAACAAAAGCAGCAGCAGTAATTTTCTAATGCGGTTTAATTTAGAAGTGTAAACAATCAAAAATAAATTATCGGATTACAAAATGACAAAGACGGCAAAATTATTAATCGTTGAAGATGATGATTTGAACCAGAAACTTTATAAAGCAGTACTTTCCAAAGAGTTTGATACAACTTTCTGTGCTAACGATGTTCAATTTTATGCGGCTCTTCCCCAAAAGAAATTTGATATTTTCTTAATTGATCTTGCCCTGGGAAAAGGTGAAGATGGAATATCACTCATAAAAAAACTACGTCAAATGGATGAATACAAATCCACGCCGATAATTGTAGTTACGGCATACGCATTTAAGAGAGACGAAGATACCGCAATGGCAGCCGGTGCGACAAAATTTATCAGGAAACCGGTAGATAACAAAGTGCTTGTAAACGAATTTAAGAAATACTTTTAAATGTGTTCATTCAATTTACCTTCACTTCTTTTTTCCTTATTATAATGTAGTAAATCAATATCATTCACGATACACATCATCTTTGGATGCTCTAAAAGGGGAACCAGCTATGACAGAGAATGTGAATAAGGTACGAAGTTGGGCAGAAGTAAAGTGGAAGACATTGATTGATGTTAAAGCTCACAACGATGAAGACGTTCGTCTTGGTCGTCTCTTCAACACCTTAATGGTAATCAGCACCGCAATTGTAATTTTACTCGTTATTGTCTTCCTTATGATGATTCCGCTGGGTTTATCTAACTATACTACAATCTACCTTGCAGCAGTATTTCCGCTTGTTTTCATACCGCTTTCAATCTATTGTATCTTGTCGGCAAAACACGGACATCTTAAATCAAGCATAAACATTTACGTGTGGACAAATTTTGCTGCGATATCCGGCGCCGTATGGTTATTCGACGGCATCTACTCTCCGGCGTGGCTGTTGTACATCTGGACAATTACAATTGCCGGAACACTTTTAACACCGGTTTATTCATTGTGGATGACAAGCGGTGTTGTATTGCATTACGCACTTTTACTTTTTTTCTATAAACTGGGATTGTATAAACCTCCTCTCACGTTCGGTGAAGCCGGAAGAGAATATGCTACTATTGCAAGTCTCTTAATTATGTTTATGTCAACCGTTGGTCTCCTCACTTATCTCAACATGAAAAGTCTACAAAAAGCATTGAACGATCTTCACAACGAGATTGCCGAACATAAACAGACCGAATCTGAATTGAATGAAAGTAATGAGAAGTACAGAACCGTTGCAGATTTCACTTACGATTGGGAATACTGGGTGGGTCCCGACGGAAAATACATTTACATATCACCTTCATGTGAACGAATAACCGGTTACAAACCGGATGCATTTATAAACGACCCTGAGCTTCTAACTTCAATTATTCATACGCATGACCGGCCTACTTTTGTAAATCATCTCTCCGAAGTTATGCAGGACGATTGTGATGTTAGAAGAATTGACTTTAGAATTATAACTCGTTCCGGTGAAATACGCTGGATAAGTCATACGTGCTGTTCGGTTTCCAGTTCGGCGGGCAAATGGCTGGGCAGGCGCGGAAGTAACAGCGACATTACCGAAAGGAAAAAGATTGAAGAGGTGCTTCGTAAAAGCGAAGACAAATTCCGCTCTATTGCAGAAACAATAAGTGATTGGATTTGGGAAGTCGATTCCGAAGGCAAGTACATCTACACGAATCCTAGATCAAAGGATATTCTCGGTTACGAACCAGCTGAAATAATCGGCAAAACTCCGTTTGATTTTATGCCGCCTGAAGAAGCTGAACATCATCGGAAAATTTTTAATGATGCCGTAAAAACACCTCATTCATTAAGAGTTATTGAAAATATAAATTTCCATAAAAATGGTAGTATAGTTATTCTTGAAACCAACGCAATTCCTATTCTTGATGCAGAAGGTAATTGTACCGGCTACAGAGGTATTGATAGAGACATTACGGAACGGAAATTAGCGGAACAGAAAATTCAAAAAATAAATGAAGAGTTGAAAGAGCTTAATGCAACCAAAGACACATTCTTTTCTATAATTGCGCACGATCTTAAAAGCCCGTTTCAAGGACTGCTCGGTTATTCGCAAATTTTATCCACCGAGTACTCTACTCTCAATGAAGAAGAAAAGTTATTCTTCATTCAAAGCATTTATGATTTAAGCAAAAGCGCATTCACACTCTTGGAGAATCTTCTGATCTGGTCTAGAATTCAAACCGGAAAAATAGTTTTCAATCCCGATGTTTTTAATCTTCAGGAAGAGATAATGCCTACCGTTGAAATGCTGATGCAGGTTGCAAGCAACAAAAATATTTTAGTGGAATGTCAAATTCACGGCAAAACTCTTGTGCAAGCAGATAAAAACATGATACAAACAGTCGTTCGAAATCTTGTTTCGAATGCTATCAAGTTTACAAATCCCGACGGAAAAGTTATTATATCATTAAGACAAAACGGAAAATTTATTGAGGTATCTGTTGAAGACACCGGTGTCGGCATCAGAAAAGAAAATCTTGACAAAATTTTTAAGAGCGGCGCTGTAGTCAGCACAAAGGGAACCGCAAATGAAGAAGGAACCGGATTAGGACTAATACTTTGCGCGGAGATGATTAAAATGCACGGCGGCAAAATATGGGCTGAAAGCAAATTGGGTAAAGGCAGCAAATTTATTTTTCAGATTCCTTCCATCATGTAATTTCAGTTACAGCTTACCTGATAGATCAGTCATTTCCATAGCCGACATAGCTGCATCCCACCCTTTATTTCCGGCTTTTGTTCCGGCACGTTCAAGTGCTTGCTCAATTGTATCGGATGTAATTACACCGAAAATAACCGGCACCCCGCTTCCTAAACTTACGCTTGCAATACCTTTCGATACTTCTGCTGCGATGTACTCAAAGTGTGGCGTCGCGCCGCGTATTACGGCTCCAAGACAAATCACTGCATCAAACTTTTTCGACTCAGCCATTTTCTTGGCTGCATACGGAATTTCAAATGCGCCGGGCACATATACAACCGTAATATTTTTGTCTTCGCATTCGTGCCGCTTCAGGCAATCAACCGCGCCCGTAAGCAAACTTTTGGAAATTACTTCGTTAAAACGAGAAACTACAATTCCGAATCTTTTTGTTTTTGCGTTGATGTTTCCTTCGATAGTCTGCATAATTTTTTTTCTCCTTTTGTTACCGTCACATCATTGAAAGAATGTGACCGAGTTTTTCTTTTTTTGTTTTCAGATAATTTGAATTTGCCGTGTTCGGCTCAATCTCAATCGGAACCCGCTCCACAACATCAATATCGTAGCCTTTCAATCCTATAATTTTCTTCGGATTGTTTGTCATCAAACGGATCTTCGTCAAACCGAGGTCTTTTAAAATTTGTGCACCAATTCCGTAATCTCTTAGATCGGCTTTGAATCCAAGCGCCTCATTTGCCTCAACAGTGTCGTTCCCTTTTTCCTGAAGTCCATACGCAAGAAGTTTGTTTACCAAACCGATCCCCCTGCCCTCTTGCCTCATATAAAGGAAAACGCCTTTGCCTTCCTTCTCAATCATTTCGAGAGCCGCGGAAAGTTGTTCTCCGCAGTCGCATCTTTTCGATCCGAACACATCTCCGGTCAAGCATTCGGAATGCACGCGGACTAATGTTGGATTGCCGTCGTCAACTTTTCCTTTTACTAGCGCAATCGGGTTATCATTCGGGTCAAGAAGATTTTCATAAAGATGAAGTTTGAAGTCGCCGTATTCCGAAGGAAGATCAACTATTATTTTGCATCTAACCAGTTTTTCTTTCTTGCGTCGGTATTCAATTAAGTCGGCAATCGAAATAATTCTTAAGTCATGCTTCTTCGCAAATTCTTTAAGTTGCGGCAGGCGAGCCATCGTTCCGTCTTCGTGAAGTATTTCGCACAAAACACCAGCCGGATTTAAACCAGCCAAAGAAACCAAATCAACCGCGGCTTCGGTATGCCCGGCGCGTTTAAGAACCCCGCCCTTCTTTGCAACGAGCGGAAAAATGTGCCCGGGGCGCGCAAAGTCCTTCGGTTCTGAGTTCGAACTTACAACTGCGTTGATTGTAGCGGCTCTGTCGAATGCCGAGATGCCTGTTGTCGTGCCATGTTTGAAATCGATAGAAACCGTAAACGGTGTTTGATGCAGCGCGGTGTTTTGTTCCACCATCAATTCCAGATCAAGTTCTTTCGCCCTAGTTTCGTTGACTGCGACACATAAAATTCCTCTCGCTTCGCGCGTAATAAAATTAACATGTTCCGGCGTTACCAGCTCCGCCGCCATAATAATGTCCCCTTCATTCTCGCGCTCGGCATCGTCAACCACAATAATCATTTTGCCGTTTCGGATATCTTCTATTGCGTCATCGATCGAGCTTAATCCTTCCGTTTCGTTCGAATAAAATTCTTCCATTTCTAATAACCCAGTTTGTTAAGTCGTTCTTCATTTAGTTCGCTAATATTTTTTTTAACGCCCGAGAGTAGTTTTTCAACATATTTGGCAATTATGTCAATTTCAATATTTACTTTGCCGCCAATGTTTTTTGTACTCAGATTGGTGTTCAACCACGTGTGCGGGATAATCGAAAAAGTGCATTTACTATTCAACGTATCCGCGATGGTTAAGCTAATGCCGTCAATTGCAATTGATCCTTCTCTAACAAGATATTTTTCGAGAGCACTTGGAATGATTACCGAAAGAGAATAATTCTCTCCCAGCTTTTTCAATTCCGATATTTCACCAACACCGTTAACATGACCTTGTACAATGTGTCCGCCTAATTTCTGTGATAACCGAAGCGCCGGTTCTAAGTTTACTTTGTCGCCGATTCTTAATTCATTTATTGTGGTTTTATTCAGCGTTTCTCCAACAGCGTCCACAGTAAAATTTCTTGCGGAGAATTTCGTAACGGTTAGACATACGCCGTTAACGGAAATCGAGTCGCCCATACTAATACCGCTCATAATTTTTTCGGCAGAAATTGTTAATGTCTTTCCGCCGCTGGTCGGTTTTACAGATTCAATTTTTCCTAATTCTTCAATTAATCCCGTGAACATGTTCTACTTGTTTAGGTTTGTAAATCATCAGTTTATCTTTGTCCAGTGTTTGCTGGTGAATCAGTAATAAATCATCTCCATCTAATTGCACCGCGTCAATTCCGTCATTTAAGCTTATCGGTGCTTTCAAAACAATTATCTCGTCAAATAAACGCTGTGTAATAAATTGTTCGAACACTTGTCCCCCGCCTTCAACAAAAAGCGATGTAATTTTTAGCTCTGATAATTTCTTCAGTACGGTCCGAAGGTTCAGTTTGTTTTCCGCTTCACTCTCAAATTCAAAAACTTCTATTCCTTTTTCCGAAAATTCTTTTTTCTTCCTCTCATCAGATTTTACAGAGCATAAGATCAAAGTTCTACTTTCATTGCTGTTAAAGGTTTCCGATTCAATCCGCGATCTCAAATTTCCGTCAAGAATTATTCTGATTGGATCCCTCCCCTTCACGGATCGAACTGTCAATTGTGGGTTATCTATATTCACGGTGTTAGCGCCGACTAGGACGGCATCATAAATAGAACGTTGACTATGTACAAATTTTTTCGATTCTTCACACGTTAACCAAGTTTGCTTCCCCTCAGCAGCAGTTATTTTTCCATCTAATGATGTTGCAATTTTCACAGTAACATAAGGTAATCCGGTTTTAATGTGTTTAAGGAAGAAGCGGTTTAACTCCCGACCTTCTTCAGCGAGTATGTTCGACACAACTTCAACACCGGCTTCCGCCAGTTGTTGCATTCCCTGTCCGTTTACTTTCGGATTCGGATCGACATTTGATATTACAACTTTCTTAATGCCGCTTTTAATAATTGCCGGTACACACGGCGGCGTTTGTTTATCTGTATGCGTGCACGGTTCAAGATTGCAATAAAGTGTGGCGCCGGTTAAGTTTTCTTTTGCTGCATCAATTGCATTTTTTTCTGCATGGGCTTCGCCATATTTTTTATGGTAGCCCATAGACATAATTCTTCCATCTTTAACTATGACCACGCCAACAAGAGGATTAGGGCTGACGAATCCCGAACCCTTTTTTGCCAGTTCGAAACAAAGTCTCATATATTTTTCGTCTAACGCCGACATTATTTCTCGCTAACGATTAACGTGCTCAGCCAATGGGTTATTTATCAGCTACTCATGGCTGTGTTGAAACTGAATCTTTCTGAACGGTTTCTTTTGCGAAATGATTTTACTTCTAAGTTTTGAGATGACCGGAATTCTTGCTTTTTCATTTCGTGTGGTACTTGTTGTGAAAATCAAGTCCGCTTTTATTAACTAATTCTCTAAGTAACCGTCCGAAAACCGGATCGATTCATATAATTTTCCGACGAAAAATAGACAAAATAATTCTTTCCCCCAAGAACCGACAAAGGCTTAATTTTGCGCTGTTTCGTTTCGTGCGTTTAGCGTCCAGTTCCGCTTCTTGATAATATGTTCTTGGATATTTAACTTATAAAAAATCAAATTACTTGCCGTTATGAAAAAGAGTAATATCGCAGAATCTGGAATTGCCTCGGATCTTTCACGGGACACGCTTCGCAACCTGGCATTGTTCTCCGAACTAACAATTGAACAGTTAAGACAAGTTGCATCCGTTAGCAAAATTCAAAAATTTAAGAAGAATGAAATTATATTTTCAGAAGGCGATTTGTACAAAGGATTTTATATTCTTCTGAAAGGTTCGGTTAAAATATTCAAATGTTCTTTGTACGGAAAGGAATCAATTATTCATTTAATAAAACCATACGATGCCTTTGGCGACCTACCTCTTTTTGAAGGGGGTAACTATCCCGTTAATGCCTTAACCACTTCTGATTCGACACTGCTTTTTATTTCAAAAGAAGAATTCCTAAAATTAATTTCCTCCAATTCATCGATCTGTTTTCAAATGTTGGTTGGATTTGCCAAGAGACTGCGCACTCTAACCGGAAGAATTGAAGACCTGACAACAAAGGAAGTGACAAATCGGCTTGCTAAATATTTGGTAGAAGAAATTAAAAAGTCGAAAACGGAAAAGTTAACCGAACCGTTTGTAAAACTTTCCGTTTCGAAAAGAAATATTGCCTCGTATCTCGGAACAATTACCGAGACCCTCTCGCGTTCGTTAAAGAAACTGCATGCCGATCAAATCATTCGCACCTCCGGTAAAACAGTTTTTGTTAAGAACTTCAAACGTCTGAAAGAATTAGCTGAATGAGTTTATTCTACAGATTTTTTCTGTACAACATTGAAATTGCCAAAACGATATCTCCTGACTTAAGTCAAAGGAAGTTACTCCTGACATTTTAATATTTACACTGTTGCAAAGGAACATTTATGTTTTCAACGGTAAGGTATTTTATCAAGACCAGTATAATCTTCCTCGTATTGGGAATATTGACGGGTCTTTACATGCTGATCGCACGGAATTATTTTAATATTTGGCCTCACCCGGATCTCGTATCTGCCCACACGCACATTATTCTTGTTGGGTCTGTTATGATGATGATAATGGGGGTTGCGTTGTGGTTTTTTCCCCGTGCAGAAAAGAACGATAAGCTGTACAAACCGGCAGCGGTACTCGCTGCTTACTATATCATAACCATATCGACCGTGATACGGTTTGCTTCTCAAATCGCTTCTTCGTTTTTAAATTCCAACGATCTTTTGAAATTCATTCTTACGATTTCAGCATGCGGCCAAGTTCTGGGAATAATAATTTTCTTCGTCTCCATGTGGGGAAGAATCAGATCGGTTGGAAGTCACATAAGAGAAGCTCAAGGAGAAAGGTTTTAATGCCATGGCATACTTTATCACTTCGGATTGTATTAACTGCAGTGCATGTGCATCCGAGTGTCCGCAACATGCTATTTATTCTTATGAAGAAGATTTCTCCGGCTCAAATATTAAGCCGTTTGCCTTTGATCATTACTTTATTAATCCGCATGAATGTGATGAATGCAGAGATCGCAAAAAAATTCCGCCGTGTGTAGAAATTTGTCCAATGAATTGCATCATTAAATAAAACGAATTCCATTTTTGAATAAATAAAAGGAGGATCTATGAAGAAATATTGGATAGCTTTTACAGTTGTTATTGTAGTTTCATTTTCCGTTCTCGGTTGGATAGGAGTCAAAATCTATCAGCAGGCGCCTCCGATTCCGGAGAAAGTAGTTACGTCCGACGGTCAAACGGTCTTTTCAAAAAAAGATATCGAAGAGGGACAAAATATTTGGCAGGCTCTCGGAGGCATGGAAGTCGGTACGGTTTGGGGACACGGCAGTTATGTTGCGCCCGATTGGACGGCGGATTGGCTGCACCGTGAAGCAATGTTTGTGCTTAACTATTGGTCGCAATCGCAATTCAAAACCGCTTATTCCGATCTTGGCAACGAGGAACAAGCTGCGCTAAAATCGCGTCTCCAAAAAATGTTTAGAAGAAACACTTACGACGAAGCCGGCAAAGTTATCACGATCGATCCGGTAAGAGAAAAGGCAATTGAGAATAATGTAAAATATTTCAGCGATGTTTTCTCAAACGGAAGAGACGCTTATGCAATAAGAAAAAATTCTCTCAGCGATCCTGAAAAACTCCGCAAACTTAGCGCATTCTTTTTTTGGACTTCATGGGCAGCATCAACAAATCGTCCGAATGATGAAATTACTTACACAAATAATTGGCCTCATGAAGAATTGGTTGCCAATAATCCTACCGGCGAAGCTGTAGTTTGGACAGGAGTAAGCATAATACTGCTGCTTGCCGGCATAGGCGGGATGATTTGGTACAACGGTTCTCAAGAAAAAGAAAAACCATACGGCGACGTACCTGCAAACGATCCGTTACTCGGCTCGGTTTTAACTCCTTCGCAAAAGGCAGTTATAAAATATTTTTGGGTAGTCACCGGTCTATTTCTACTTCAAATAGTTATGGGTGTAATTACAGCGCATTACGGAGTTGAGGGAAACGGTTTTTACGGTATCCCTCTTTCCAAAATTCTTCCCTATAGCATTACAAGAACATGGCATAATCAACTTGGAATATTTTGGATCGCCACCGCTTGGCTTGCATCAGGACTTTATATCGGTCCCGCAGTAAGCGGCGTAGAGCCGAAGTACCAAAGATTGGGCGTTAATGTTTTGTTCGGCGCATTGTTGATTGTAGTTCTCGGTTCGATGTTCGGCGAATGGTTAAGCGTGATGAACAAAATGTCCAACAGCAACTGGTTTTTGTTCGGTCACAGCGGTTATGAATATATTGATCTCGGAAGATTTTTTCAGATTGCACTGTTTATCGGATTACTTTTATGGCTTGTCTTAATGGTAAGAGCCATCAAGCCTGCATTGAAAAACAACAGCGATCAGAAACAAATTCTTTCTTTATTTCTGGTTTCCACCGTTGCAATTGCTCTGTTCTACGGCGCCGCATTGATGTACGGCAAGCATACTAATCTTTCCATTGCCGAATATTGGCGTTGGTGGGTTGTACATCTTTGGGTAGAAGGTTTCTTCGAAGTTTTTGCGACCGTTGTAATAGCATTTCTTTTTGCCCGTTTGAAATTGATTAGTCTGAAAACTACTGCGCGGGCAACTCTTCTTGCTTCAACAATCTTTTTATCCGGGGGAATTATCGGAACTCTGCATCATTTATATTTCAGCGGAACACCTATGATAGCTCTCGCACTTGGCTCCGTGTTCAGCGCGCTCGAAGTTGTGCCTCTTATTTTTGTAGGTTATGAAGCTTGGGAAAATATCCGTCTCTCCAAATCCAAAGATTGGGTTCAGAAATACAAATGGCCGATTTATTTCTTCGTTGCAGTTGCATTCTGGAATATGCTTGGCGCCGGTCTTTTCGGATTTATGATCAATCCGCCGATTGCACTTTACTACATGCAAGGTCTTAACACTACACCGGTTCACGGACACGCGGCATTGTTTGGTGTTTACGGTATGCTGGGAATAGGTTTGATGCTGTTTACTTTACGCGCAATCAGACCGGATATTGAATGGAATGAAAAACCGTTGAAGTTTTCTTTTTGGGCAATCAACTTCGGGTTGTTTGCGATGGTCACGTTTAGCCTGCTGCCTGTCGGCTTAATGCAAACATGGGCTTCAGTCAAATACGGCTACTGGTATGCAAGAAGTTCGGAGTTTCTGCAAACCCCATTGATGGACACTCTTCGTTGGACTCGTGCGTTCGGCGATACGATCTTCGCAATTGGTGCAGTAGTGCTTGTCGTTTTTATTTTGAATCTGTCGTTCAAATTCTTCAATACCACCAAAGAGAAATAATTTTTTTGATGGCAAGAAAAAAGCCCGATGATTTTTCATCGGGTTTTTTTAACAGTTGTTATCACAAAATGTAATCGAGTTCTTTAAAGCGTAAGTCCCCTTTTGACTGAAACTATTGCCTTCAGGCATGTCGTTGCTAATTTCAGGCATGTTAGCAATCCGCAAAATTGTTTTTCTACAAAGAATCCAACTATTCTCTCTTGGCATGATTGATGAATAAATAAAGCATCCTAAAACAACATAACACAAGGTGCATTATGAAAAAAATACTTTTACTTAGCTTCATTCTCATGACTTCTTTATCATTTGCCCAAATGATGAACGGTCACCTTAGAGCAGATAAATTAGACACACTAACGCTAACCGGTAAAGCGGTTGTAGATCAATCAACGCCGGTACCACAATATTTCATCGATACAAACCTTGATGGAAACCCGGATTACCATCTTAACTTTGGTCCGCCCTGGTATCAACCGGATAGTTCCGCCGCTCAACGTCCTAAAGACGGTGATCAAATAAAAATTGTCGGCGGAGTGTATCAATCCAACAAATACAGTTTCAAGTCCGTTGTAGTTTATAAAATTAATGATCTTCTCTGGCGGGATCCGTTTTTTGCCAATTGGAATAATATGGGTAAAAATAACCACATGTTCGGTTGGAGTAAACACGGTATGTTCGGCGGAAGTTATGGTTTCGGTTGGAATCATGATTCATTAAAAACCGTTACGCTAACCGGTACAATTTTAGTTGACACTACTTTTATGATGGATCATTTTTATCTTGATACCGATAATGATGGAAAACCAGATTACTTTTTGAATTTTGGTCCGTATTGGTATCAACCTGCATCCGGTGCACAAAGACCGCAGGACGGAAAAACAATTACCGTTAAAGGCGGATTGCTTTCAAATAACTCCGGCTTATCAATGTTTATAGTATATGAAATAAACGGAGAAGTCTGGAGAGATTCTACAAAATTAAATCCTCATTTCGGCGGTGGATGGTTCAATCAAAATACCGATTCGGCAAAGTTTCATTCCCCTTTTGACGATAGAACAATGGTAACAATGATGCGCGGCTGGCATCAAGGCGGTCACATGATGGGTTCGTTGCCGGATTCCATTTTCGGTCAGATGTTTGAAGTTTACCCGGAAAATATGCCGAACTTCAAGGGGCAAAATATTTTTGCCGGTTACGAAATTGATATGTTCAATCCGAACGAAAATAACATGATGTGGGAGAACGGTCACGGCGGCGGACACATGGATTTCGGAAACAATATCAAAATCCAGCTTCATTTTACAGACGCACAGCTAAATACCTACGGTATGAATAAAAATAACATCCAGGCAAAACTTTGGGATAATCAAACAAACTCCTGGAAATCTGTTGCCTCAACAATAAACACACAAAACAATACTGTTTCTTTCAGCTCATCAACCGTGAGTGGATTTGTCGCCCTGTCGGGTTCTACAGTAACCGCTGTTGAAACAACTGAAAGTCTTCCTACTGAATTTGTTCTTAATCAAAATTATCCTAATCCATTTAACCCATCAACAACAATTTCTTACAAACTTTCTTCCGACGGAAATGTTAGTCTGAAAGTGTACGACATTCTTGGCAACGAAGTGGCGTCTCTCATAAACGATTTTCAGAACGCGGGCAATTATAAAATTAGTTTTGACGCGAGCCGGCTTGCAAGCGGAGTTTATTTTTACAAACTTCAAACAAGCAACTTTGTCCAGGTAAGAAAAATGATGCTGCTCAAATAGAATCAAGTATTGAGTAATGAGTCATTAGATAAAGAAATCCCGGTGACAAGCTGGGATTTTTATTTTTTATCATTCCCCTGAAAATCGCTAATTTTGTTCCGGTTAATGAAATCAAAAATGAATAAAACCGGAAAGATATTTTTTAACAAAAAGGCTATTGAATTAACTTCGATAACGCTTCTGTTTTTGCTTTCACTGCTGGGAGCGTTTAGTTCGTTCAATAGAACTACCGAAAATGCTTTTTCCAAAATAACGGGACAAAGAACGTTAGATACCTCCATAGCAATAATTCACATCGATGATAATGATATTGAAAAACTCGGCGGCTGGCCTCTTAAAAGAAGTTACTACGCCTTATTGATTAGTAAACTCTCAAGTTTAGGAGCGGCAAAAATCGGCGTGGAGGTCCTTCTGTCGCATAATGCTGCCACGCAATCCATTTACAACGATCTATTAGATGAAGAAATAAAACGAAGCGGAAGAGTGGTTGTTTCGTCGTTGATACTAAATGACGGCGCTGCCGACTCAATAATTTATTCACAACCTAAATTGGATAATCTCAATCTTAAAAGCGGGCACTTAAATTATATTTCGGACGACGGAATTTATATTCCAAATTCCATAAAGGTTAACGGTACAACAGAGAAATCATTCTCATCTGCTCTGGCAGATAAAGAACTGACGGGCAAGCGCACAAAAGTAAATTTCTACAACTCCTGGAAGAATTATCAGAAATATTCTTTACTTGAATTTTTCAGATTGGTTGAAGAGAAAGATAGCAGTCTGGCTAAACTAAAAAATAAAATTGTGTTGGTCGGCGTTAGCGATCCGACCATTGCAAAAACCATCTCAACAGCTTTCGATAAAGAACTTCCCGGTGTGGCGCTTCATGCCTTCGCGCTCGACAATATACTTACAAACCGCTCACTCAAGTTTCATCTTAATTCATCTCTCGCAATTATCTTCCTTTTGCCTTTGATTGCGATTGTTTTAATTAGAAAAGATTTTCCGAGAGCGCAGGCAACGCTTGTTTACCTTCTCTTTTTTGTAATTGCATCGTATTTACTTTTTACATTTTTCTTTCTTGAGACAAATTATTCTGCGGTTATTTTTCCCGCGGCTGTATTTTTTCTAATAGAATTCAGCTTTAATTTACTGGAAAGTAAAACGAAATTACGCGATACCTTCAACGAATCGGAAATATTGAAGCGTGCGCTTTCAACAAAGGAACAAGAACTTTCAGAATTAAAGGAACAACTTTCCGTCATTTCCGATGACCGCCAGAGCCATCTTACTTCGAAAATAATTATGCTCGAAGATGAAATTTCCCGCCTCAAAAAATGGAAAGACGATAACGAACCGGAATCAATTAACGTAGAAGACGAAACAAGTAATGTGTTTGAAGGAATGATCTTTCGCAGCGAGGTTATGAAAAGTCTCATTAATATGATCAAGAAAATTTCCGGCACAGACGCAACTGCTTTAATTCTGGGCGAGAGCGGAAGCGGTAAAGAACTTGTTGCGCGCGCCATTCATAATCTTAGTAAAAGGAAAGGTAAAAATTTTGTCGCTGTCAACTGTGCTGCTTTGCCGGACTCGCTTCTTGAAAGCGAACTTTTCGGTCACATAAAAGGAGCTTTTACCAATGCTGTTGCAGACCGCAAAGGAAGATTTGAAATTGCCGACGGCGGAACAATCTTTCTTGATGAAATAGGCGAAACTACCGAGAACTTCCAGGCTAAACTTTTACGTGTAATTCAATTCGGCGAGGTTCAAAAAGTCGGCGCTGCAGAAATTAAACATGTTGACGTTCGCATTGTTACGGCTACCAATAAAAAATTGGACGAGCTTGTTAATAAGAAATTATTCCGGGAAGATCTTTACTACCGTTTAAATGTTATGAAATTAGAATTGCCGCCTTTGCGCGATAGGAAAGAGGATATCGAATTGCTCGCGCATCATTTTGTACGCATGGAAGATTCCGAAATGCAAATCTCCAAAGCTGTTTTAGATAGTCTTATGAAAAATGATTGGCGAGGAAACGTGCGTGAATTGGAATCCGTAATTAAACGGTCGGTAATCTTTTCGAAATCGGAAGGCAGAAAAATTATTCAGTTAAATGATCTTTCGGAAGAATACCGCAAAGTTGACCGTTCCGATATGGAAGATTTGATTTTGGAATCGCTGCGCAATAAATCTTTTTCACATTCGTCGATCAATGAAACTGCAAGGGAACTCGGCAATATTAATAGAACAGTCGTTTCGGAAAATCTACGTGGTCTGTTCTTCAAAAATTATGTTGCAAATTCTTTCGACTTTGATAAAACTGTTATTGAACTTGCCCGAACTGACAGTGCCGAGTCTTTGAATCGGCTGAAATCAAAAACCGAAACTTACATCGAGAACTTGCAAAAAGATTTGGCTAAACTTAAAGATAAAGAGTTTGAAAAAGCTAAATCCACCTTTTCTTCAAAGTACAAAAATCTTCCGGCAAAATTTCATCCATATCTTGACGAAACGATCAAGAATTTGTTAAGAAAACTGCCTGTTTAATTCACTTCAGGCAATTCTTTTCCAGTTCCAGGCAATTCCAATTTTTGCAATTTCCGTTTTGAGCGCAGATTCTAAAGTTTTTCTTCTGGCATTCATTATGATTCTTTTAACCAGAATCATAAAACATAAATTGGAGTAATAAAATGCAAAAGCCAAAAATCCTATTCTCATTAGTTATACTAACAATGTTTATCTTCGGACTGTACGGTTGCGATAGAACTAACCCCGTTGAATCCGGCACGCAGTCGCTAAACTCTGCTCTTCAGAAAATCACAGCCAACGACCCGGCTGTTCAGTCGTTTGAACCAAATTATAACGAGACTGCCGTTATGAATATTGTTGGAGGACTGGCAAAGGAAATTTACCCGGTTAGAATTGGGCAAAACCTAAAGCTGGTTGACAGCCAGTTGGATTTTCAACAGCAAGCCGATACCGCTTATGGTTACTTAACGCAAAAGTTTGAAGGCGAACTTTTGATTGCGGCGTCTTATCAAAAATCAACTACCGGTAACCCGGCAAGAGTAGATACATTAATTCGCAAACCTTATTCAACAATTGTTACCCGTGTTATTAAATATGTGAAGGTTGGAAACACAGGCAACCAATTAAACGATTGGCGCGTAATAGCTGTTTCCCTTGCCTCCGGCGGATCAAATACAACCAACATAGATATCAAGAAAGTAACGGTTACATTTACCGATGGAAAAGTTTATGAAACAACGTCGCCGAATAATTTTTTCTTAACGATGGTTCAAGGTGCTCACCATCAATTTCCGCTTTACGGCAAACAAAGTTCGGCAACTGTACGTGTAGAACTTGTGAGCGCTTATAGCGATGAAGACCTTTTAACTTTAACTCATGGTATGATGATTCAAGGTATGGCAAACGGTTATATGATGGGCGGAGTTGGAAGCGGCTCTATGGGAAACGGTATGAGCGGTAACGGAATGATGGGCGGCGGTATGATGGGCGGCAGTATGATGGGCAACGGAATGCAGGGAAACGGTTCTATGGGAAATGGTTCCAATATGAATACTTTTGGCAATAGAAATAAACTGAGATTTAAGTTAATTTCCTCTACGCAAAATGGAAGTTCTTACAATAAAATTTATGAACTCCAATGGAACGCTCCTTCTGTAGGAGGAGGATTTATGCACGCAGTTGTGAACGCCATGCCGAAACAAACTGTTTATGATGATGCCGCCCCGGTTGAAGAAAAAAGCTGGGGAATTCCAATAGCGGTAAAATAAATTAGAAAAAAAATGGGCGGGCTTAATGCCCGCTCACTTTGATTAATTATGAAGAAGAAAATAAAATACATGATATTGTTACTCCCGATTGTTGTTCTTGTTTCTTGCGGCAATCCTTCGCCGGTTGAGTTTATTGATAATACATCCACGCCGCAAAACATTAACGTTGGAGTTGTTCCCGCAAAGCCGTCCACTTATGTTTACAGCAATGGGTACGATTCAACCGGGATAGTAGAACCGTTCATAGATAAAAGCACAATCGTAAATGTAAGCGGAATACACAACTCGAATTACGGAACTTTTGCAGACGGCGCGTATTACTTCGCAGTCTTCAACGATAAAACTAAACCCGTAATGGGTCCCAACAACACAGTGGTTGGGTATAAATCAAAACAAGTTGCCTCTGTTTTTTTCAATAATATATCGGCACAAACAGAATCACATCGCATGAAGATGATGGATCAAACTCATACTTCAATAGATACATCGCTTGGTTTCAGATATGTTGTATCCAGTGGAATGGGGCACGGCATGCACGGCGGGACGAACATTCAATTCCCTTACAGTTCAAGTATTAATGTAAGAATTAACGACGGCTCAAATCCTACATACCAATTCAACTTGCCAACGCCGGCTGAAATAATTGGACAGGTTAATCTTCAAGGAAGAGTTTCAACAAATAATCTAAGTATGGAAGTTACATGGAACGGCAGCGCCAACGATTCGGTTGATATTATTATCGGCAATATAAATTTAACATCCAACGATGCCAATCCGCTCTTCATTTTCAAGGCGGCTCACACAAACAGCTTAAAGGTGCCGTGGTCGATTCTCGAAAAGATTCAGTTTAGTCAAAGCAGATTTTTAGTTGTAACCTTAATTAAAAGATTAATAAAAGGAATTCCTTATAACGCAGTATTAAAAGACAGTTATATTGCATCGCAAAGTATTCATAACATTAAAGTCGATATTCCGCGTTGAGATCGAACTAATTTTAGGAGTTTGGTTGATCATGTGTGGTTCTGACTTATACGGACAGCAATCGTTGGATTTTTTTGGCAATTCTCAATCCGCAAATTCTATATTCCGGCTTAACTCTATAGAATCGAACGCCGGCAATTTTAGCACAAGCAAAGATTGGGAACTGGCTCTTTCATTTTCCGGCGTTAGAGAAAACCAGATTTCGGGAAACATTTTTATGCTGTCTATTTCGAAAAGAATAAACGCAAATTATTTTTATCTTAGATATACGCCCGGCTATATTCAAGACTTCATAGTCAACAGCGGCATTCGACTTCTCTTGAGCGATTCTTTGAAATTCAATTCTTCATTAAATACAAAAATTCATTTTGCAGAAATATTCGGTTTCGGATATTCTTATAGATTCTCGGAAAAACTTTCTGCCGGATTCTCGTTAAGATACTTTGAACAACAGTTTAAGGAAGACCAGCCCGAACCGATCTTTACCGATACGGCAAATTATATCTCAACAAAAACAACGGTTACAAACAATAATTACTGGCGCGGGGATATTGGATTTACTTATCAGCCTTTCGATTTCCTTTCTCTTTCTCTTTCATCTCAAAATCTTTTCCTAAACGAAAAGAGTTTGCTGGGAGAAGCAGTTGATAAATATTCCTTGAAGAATGGTAAAGGAGCTGCTCTTTCCGTCAATTATTTTCCCGCAGATAAATTAAATCTTGTTTATTACCTTGAGACAAACGGCTCGATGATCGGCGGAATTTCGTCTTCGGTAAAATTACTCGGTCTGGATTTCAACTTTGGTATCTCGGCGTTCCATGACCGGTATCAGTTTCCATTCATTGCGGGCATTCAGCCGTTCATCGGTTTTTCAACGCATCTGTTCAACATTTCAATCAGCGGAATCAAGTACATGAAGGATCGCCTGAAACCGCTTCCTCTATCCGAACTTTCTTCCAACGGCATTCATAATCTTACGAACAATCAGTTCAGCTTCGACAGAATCAATTTGAGCGTTTCAATCGCTCTTTCCTTCGTGCCCGAAAAAAATGTCCGTTTCATCAATCTCGACGTTAAAGAACAAATTTTTCCAACTATGGAAGAAAAATATTTGGATACTCCCGTTGCAATTGCCAAAGTTGTAAATCTGACCGACAAGATTGTTACCGTTAAACCTGCCTTGTTTATTCATTCGGTTAACAACGAATTGGTTTACTCGCCGGAGACAAATATCAAGGCGCATGATACAGCTGAAGTAAAATATTTTACTACGATCCACACAAAGCGCCCTATTCTTAAAAGTGAAATTGCAGAAGCGGATTTTTATTTGTACACAACAAATTCCGAACCGGACGATATGGTTCAGAAACCCCTTTTGGTTAACGATATCAATAGCTGGGATGGTGTGGTAGCCAATCTACGCTATTTTGTTCAACGCGACTATGATTTTTCATCTGCTTATTCTAAAAATATTTTAACTCAACATAAACAAACCATTGATAGCGTCTCAATAGAACTTAAAATCTTTCAGAAAGTAAAAATTCTTTTCAACGAATTTGTCAAGAATATGGTTTACGTTTCCGATCCCCGCGCCGATGTTGAACATGTTCAATTTCCAAATGAAACAATAAAATTAAAAGGCGGTGACTGCGACGATCTGAGCGTTTGCTTTTCCTCGCTGTTGGAATCAATCGGCATTGAAACCGCATTTGTCGATTACAAAAACCCCGACGGTGTTAGTCATGTTAACCTTTTAATAAATACCGAACTGAAACCCGGACAAAGCGGACTTATCACCAACAATGACAAGAAATTTTTTGTTAGAAAAAATTCCGAAGGTGTAGATCAAATTTGGATTCCACTCGAGACTACTTCTCTTAACAATTTTGATACGGCATGGTCTGTTGCATCGGATAAATTTGAAACGGAAGCATTGGAAAAACTCGGTCTTGCCAAAGGCAATGTTGTAATTGTAGATTTTTAAGGAGTCAATAATGAAAAAGATAATTTTAATTTTATTCGTCATCACTGCAAATATTATCGCGCAGGATTACACGGTTGAAAAAATAAGCGGTAATGTTCAAGCGCTTATAGGTACAAGCGAAAATTGGGTAAAAGTTTCCACCGGACAAAAATTAAAAGGAACAGATTTAATCTCAACGGGGGAAAAATCTTTTATTCAACTTTCCGGAGACGGGAACAAATTTATTTTGCAAAGCAATTCGGCGCTTGGCTTGAGCTCAATTAAGAAAATGACTCTGAATGAGCTGCTGCTTGCTTTGGCAATGGAAGAAATTCAGAACGTGCCCAAAACAAAAAGTAATCAGTTTACCCGTAATACCGCCGTATATGGAAGCGAAGTAAGTACAAGCAAACCGGCGCCGGTACAAGTAAGCGATATTGGCATAAAAAAAATTAACGGCGCAAAGCAGCTTGCTCAAGATGGGTTTAAAGAATCGGCAATCCTTGTCGCTAAAGAAACTTTTAGAAAATATCCGGATACAAAAAGACAAATCCGGGATAGAATCTATTTTGCCGATCTGATGATCCGCATGAATTTGAACAATGAAGCGGAACAGGAATTAAAGCAAATCTATTCTTTATCATTGAACAACGATGAGAAAAAAGAAGTGGACGAAAAAATAGAGCAGCTTAAAAAAGCAAATCTTGATAAGAATGCTGCAAATGCTAAAGCGATGGGAAAATGAACCATTTTATTGTGAAGATGTGAAAACATCTCTTCGCTTAAGTTAAGTATAAATTTGGGCTCCTTCTTTTCAAGCGGTTCTTGCTTGGATGCCGTTTTGTTCATCGCTTGCCCGTTAACTGCAATTGTATCTCCATTTACTACTGTGAACGTGTCTATCATGGCATGTGGATTTTTCTTGTGTTTTTTCCGCCGTGAGCATAAACGCTTAGAGGCATTATACAACAGACATAATTAAGATAACAATTATATTTTTCACACTTCACACATTCATTTTATCAATAACATATTCAACTATTGATGACGTTTCTGTTCTAAAAAGATATTTCTTGGTTTTACCTCTTGAAGTCCTTCGGCAACGTTAGTCATGCTTTTGTTCATCATAAAAATTGCGCCGTGCCGTTTGCCAACTAGAAATGGATTTCTCTCTGCTTCAAGATTTGCCTTTATCAGGTTAACATCGCTGTTACTGCTTGCAATAAAAACAGCAAGATGTCGTTTATCTAACAGAAAAGGATTTGTCTCTGCTACAAGATTATTAGACTGCATTTTTACATTGTATGAATATATAAAAACAGCACCGTGCCTTTTCTCCACAAGAAACGGATTTCTTTCTTCATAGCTGTTTTCTTTGGATTGTGAATAAATATGTGAAGAGGTTGATAAAACGGTTGCCGCAATAATTAATCCTAGTAACTTTTTCATGATTTTGCCCGTATTTAATTGTTGACTATATAGAGACAAAACTAATGCCATGATTTTCATCTGAAAATTGCGCAAAACCAAACCCGATTAATTGGAGATGTCAAGAATCTTAAATGATTTTTAAGAATTTTAAGACAGGGAGAAAAAATAAAAGCATACTCATAAGTTAATTTTGAGTATGCTTAAAAAATAATTGTCGTTTAAGAGTATAGTTTTTTATTTGCCAGATAATGATTGCATCATAGACTTCAAAGTGTTGAATAATCTTGTTGCATCGCTATAAAGTTCTTGATTTAAACTAACTGCTTTAAGCATTATTTCCATATTCATCGTAGAGATAATGGTTTTTTCGTTGTGTTCATAAATTGCCAACTTGCAAGGCATGAAGATTGAAAAATTCGGATAATCCGTAAGCATTAGCGATGCAGTTTTAGCTTGGCAAATTTCATAAATGAAAACTTTTCTTTTTATAGGAAAACCTTTGCTCTCAACTATTTCATGGTAGTTATAGGTTTTAAGTAAGGCGAATTTGTGATTATCACATGCTTGTTGAACATTGTTAGCAATTATTTCAATTGGTTGATCGGATACTATTTGATAAGTAAACATATCAATCATTTTTGTGGGCGAAATAAATAACTCCATCATTTTTTGTAACATAATTATCCTTTAGAATGTTATTACTTTATTTGAATCAATTGTCCATGCAGTTAATTCAGCCATAGTACTGATTTGTGCTCCTTCAATCAAAGGAAGATTTTTAATTCCACGAGCATCTGCACAAGTTCCACAAATTTTAACTTGTCCGCCTTTTAGTAAAACAGATTTTAACATACGTTCTATGTTGTAGTATCCGTTTGGAGTATTTTGATTCGGCAAAGCGCAAGTAGCGGCATCTGCCATTAAAAATACTCTTACTTCCTTCTCAGGAAAGTCTTTTTGAATTTGCATTGCAAGACGAAGCGCATTGTATGCTTTTTCCGTTCCATAAGGCGCTTCGTTAATGATGATAAGGTATTTCATTGGTTCTCCTTTTTTATTTAAGTTCTTAATTGAGATTCTGGATTCTCGATGCTGGATATCGATTAGTATCGAGTTTCCGGTATCAAGTATCTTTTATTTTTGTTCCAATAATTCCGTAATGATATGGCGGTAAAGAAATTTCTTTGTTTATTATTCCAAACTTTGCTTCCAACAACCAATCGGTGCATTGAAGAGAAGTTGGGCGGATATCCAAAGAAGGTCCGCGCGGAGTTATTGAAGAATGGATCCAGTGAATGACTCCAACTTTACTGCCGGGTTTAAGTATCCGGTGTGCTTCATTCAAAAGCGCAAGAGGATTTTCAGCGTGAAGTATATTGAAAAGCATTGCATAGTCTATCGAGCTGTCTTTTAGTCCAGTTCCTTCATTAACAAAGTTGCGCTCAATCACCTTAACATTCGACAAATTTTCTTTCGCAACTCTATTTTTTAATCGCTGTATCATAACCGGGTCGATATCGAGAGCAAACAAATTCCCTTTGATAATTTTGGCAGCCGGTATCGTGAACGTTCCATAGCCGGAACCGAATTCTACCATATCATAAATTTTATTATCTAACTGTAATTGCGAAAAAATATATTGAGTATCGAAAAAGGATTCCCAATAATTTTCTTCCGGCATTCCACTTTCACGTATTTTCATAGATGTTCTTACTTAGAGTTTTACCGGCATTTTAAGCACAGAGGAACCAACTTTCAGCAATGATTAAAGAACGTTTTTTCTAAATCCGATTGGAGCTAACCACCATTTTTCAAACAAAACTTTACCCCGGGGAAACAGTTTAGCAAGATGATTGGCGGTTACAATCCCTCCAATACAGCCACCGAGAATAACAATGGTAGTTCTATTCATAATGAATTTCCTTTCTAACTATTCTGTGAATCACATGTTTTAATTGCTGCCATGTAAATTGAATCTTTCAACATCAATATCGAGTCACATATTTGGGGATTTATGATAGTGTAATAATCTCCATTACTATGTAGAGTTTTCTTAACAAGGTTCATTTTGAAAAGTGAACTGAGATGCTCTTCAACAATTGAATGGTCTAGGTCAAGTAGATTTGCAATTTCATTCACTGTTAAATAATTGTCATACATAGAACAAATAACTTTAACCAAAACGGGATCAGAAAAAATTTTATTCAAAGTCCAATCGATTGTATTAAGATCGTTCATAAGAAACTCACGGATAAATTAAGATTGAATTGGCAACCCTTCAGCCCGCCAAGAATTTACATCTTCTTTTAGGATAACGACATTGAATCCCTTCTTCGTCAAAAGATTTGCGGCTTCGGCGGCGAGCACGCAATATGGGCCACGACAATAAGCTACGATCTCTTTGCCAGAGGGCAAGTCAGTTGATTTTTCTTTTAGTTCTTTCAACGGAATCGAAATTGCCTCCGGAAGATGACCGCTTAAAAATTCTTCTTTCGGCCTCACATCAATTAAGGTAACTTCATCTTTGTTAAGTTTGTCCAACAATTCTGTTGATGAGATTGGAACAAGAGCTGATCTTTCTTCGAAAAAGAGACGGGCAGTTTCTCTAATTTCAGTTGCGCTCTTTTCCGCTAATGTCTGTAATCCCTTCCAGCATTTAACTACTTCTTCATTTGCCAAACTATAAACAACTCTAACACCATCTTTTCTGCTCACTACAATTTTCGAGTTTTTTAATATTTGCAGATGACGTGAGGTGTTTGCAAAGTTCATATTTGTTTCGATGGAAAGCGTATCAACATCTCTTTCACCTTGAGAAAGAATGTCGATCAACTCAAGTCGTTTGGGACTTGCAAAAGCGGTTGCGATGTTGGCAAACTGCTGGAATGTTAAGTCCTTAAATTCTCGTCCGGTCATAATGCCTTTTACTAAATTATTCAATTGACTAATTGAATTATAGTGATTTGTTGGGATATTTACAAATTCTGGTAAATTATAATCTGGAGCTCACGTTACGCAAGCAATTCTTAATCGTGCCCGCCTTGCCCGACCCGCTTCCACTCGATGGTTGAATCGTGGCAGCGCAAGTCGAGGCAGGCAAGATTACGAGATTATGAAAGTGCGTAACATGACTTAGTAAGTATATTACATCTTGTGTTTTTATTTTTTCGGCATGATTAAATTATGAATTTGTTGATCTTTTCATTCGTCGCTTTCATCTTTTGTTGCTTCGTCAAGCGCCTGGTATTGTTCTTTAGTCATGCCCGGAAGTTTTTCTAAGAAAGAAACAATAGCCCAAATTTTATCGTCCGGGTGCGTTCTTCCGAATGCAGGCATACCGGTCATCTTAATTCCGTTTTTCGTTATCCAAAAAAGTTCTGAAGGAGAAAGTTCTTTAGTGGACTTTGCAAGCGTTGGCGCCATCGGGTAAAGGCCCTGTCCTATCTCATCGCGGGATTGCCCTGGACCGCCGTGGCATCCAACGCACATCTCGCGGTAATGAGTAAAGCCCAGCTTCACCAAACTTGAATCATTGAGATTAGGCGCCTTAATTTCCTTCGCTTGATGTTTAATAGAATTACCTTTTACAGTATTCATCATCCACAAAGTAAGTCCGTTGTGCGGTTCCATAGCGCTTACATTATAAATTCCGGAATAAAGGAAAATAAGAAAAGCTACGATCAGAACAGCTGCAGCAATTATTGCTCTTATGAAATATTTCATTGTACTTCCTTTCATTAAGTTTTTTATAAATTCCACTCCAACCCGCTTGAAAAAGAAAAGTCGGATGTAACTTTGCTTAGACCCGCCGCCCCTATAAGCGATAGCGTAAGCCGTTGATCAATCTTATAATTGAATCCTAACGATATGGATTTTGGCGAATCATAACCTTCGATGATTGTTGTGTATGCCTGGTAGTAAAGAAGCAAAGAATAATTGCCTTCGTCAAAATATCGTCCGACACCAAGACCGTAACTAATGGGATTTTTGTAATTAATACTTGCCGGTTTGCCTATTTCGATATAACCAACATCCGCAAATGCAAGATAGCTCTTAACAGTTTGTCTAATTGTTGCAGAAACACCGACATCAAATTTTCCGGTGCCTAACCCCTGACTGTTGTTAGCTGTTGGAAATTTCACAAACGAGTTCAATGTTATCGAAAATAATGAAGCGTTATCTTCGAAAACATTATATGAGCCGTAAAGATATAGGTCTCCTAAACCGATATGTCCAAATGTAGACATCGATTGACTATTCATAAGGGACCCGCTGTTTCCCATCATTCCGCTGCTGTTGGTTCCGCCGTTACTGCCCATTATACTTCCGCTTGTGTTTCCATTCGGCAGCATCATTCCGCCGACCTGCCCGACACCGCCGGAGCTTTGAGCAACCATAGGAACCGAAATATTAAAACCCCATTTACTTGTTTGATAACCCGCTCCACCATACAGATAGATAATCTTATTGAAATTATTTAATTGATAGCTGCCGCTTGAGTATTGAAGAGATGTTGATAGAGTCCATCTCTCCTGCCCGCGCACGAATGAGTTGTTCGATGAAAAAAGAAAAAGTATTAAGAAGACCGCAAAAGGCTTCCTAATATTCTTTTTTGTTAATAACCAAAATTTAATTCCCATTATTTGTACCCTTTTTCTTGGGCACGCTTCATCGATTTCAACATACCGTCATAATCATTCATCATTGATTTCATTTGTCCCATCATGTCTTTTACATGATCGCTCATGGCGTCGTCTTTCATCATTTCTTGGTTGCCCATCATTTTATTTAATTCGTTTAACGTACCGTCCATACTTTTTGCCATGCTTTCCATATTCTGCATCAAAGGCAGCATCTTTGAATGCATTTCCATATTTCCCATCGATTGCATTTGACTGCCACCTTTCATCATCGATACCATCATCGAAGATTGGGAAACAAGTCCGTTCATCTGGGTCATCATATTCTGCATTTGTCCCATTTGTTTCTGCATTGCTTGCATCTGCATATTTTGATTGCCTCCCATGCCACTATGTTGATGCTGAGCAAACATATTTGTGTTGCCTATTAGGGTTAGAAATAAAACAACAGCCCACATTTGTATAATGGCGTTCTGCATTCGATTATTATTTTGGTTTCGCATTTTACTTCTCCTTTATTATTGAATGAATTGTTGCAATTACTTTAGCGATCTACTTTTCTAAACTATATACAAAAACTGCGTGGTCCGCCGGCTGCCCGCACGATCCTACCTTGTGTATGACAGCTCGAACTTTTTCAACCAAATTGTCTTCGCACGATAATTCAAATCGAGAAATTTGCGACAGCGGTTTGAAATATTCTACAACTTCAATTTCATCTACGCCAAGAGTTTGTAATTCTTCAACCAACCAATGAACTCTAGTCGTGTTCACGTACGCCGTTATCTTTTTCATTTTCTTCACCTTTATCATAATTCATTTCTGTTTTTCCGTCCCGACTATGCTTTACATTGAAAGCCGCTAAATATTTTTCTGGATCACCGTCAAATGATTTTTTGCAAGACGGGGCACAGAAATAATATTCTTCATTTTTGTAAACGGTTTTTCCCGCTGCGTCTTCTTTTACAAAGACCATACCGCATACCGGATCTCTAACTACAACCATTATACACCTCTTCCATTTTTCCGTCTTTTAGGTAAATTCTTCTGTTCGCAAATCTTTCCATCTCTTCATTATGCGTAACCACGATAATTGTTTTTCCATCGTTGTTTAAGTCGGTAAATATCCGCATGATTTCTTCGCTGATCATGGAATCCAAATTTCCGGTCGGTTCATCGGCAAGAATAATTAACGGATCATTTACCAGCGCTCTGGCAATTGCAACCCTTTGCTGTTCTCCGCCGCTCAACTCGTCTGTTAACCTTTTTGTTTTGCCAATCAAATGAAGTTTATCTAGAATTGAAAATGCTTTGTCTCTCTGTTCTTTCTTTGAATATCCACCTGGAACCAACGGAAGAAGAGTATTTTCCAAAACCGTGAGATATGGAATCAATTGGTAAGATTGAAAAACAAAGCCTAAGTACTCTCTTCTGAAATTAGCTAAACTTTCCGAACTCAATGTGAATAAATCAATATCGTCGGTCACAACCGACCCGCTCGTTGGGTGAGATAATCCTCCCAGCATTGCAAGCAAGGTGCTTTTTCCTGAACCGGATTGCCCCATGACCGAAACAAAATCCCCTTGCTGTATCTCCAATGAAATATTGTTAACAGCTTTTACCTTCTCGCCGCCGCTCTGATATTCTTTCACAATATTTTTTATTTCGATGAAACTCATAATCGTTCTTGCCTCATAATGATCTTAATGCAATTGTCGGGTCAAGTCTTGAAGCTCTAAAAGCCGGGTAAATACTTGATATGAAACCAACCGTAATTGATAATGCCGTCGAAAGAAGTAGGAGATTAAAATCGTTTTGCATTGCTGTTTCTTTACTCATGCTGATTATCGGTATAATTATTTCCGATGAGAGTAGTCCGCAAACATAACCGATCAATCCGGCTGAAACGCTTGCTACAAATACTTCCAGTAAGATTATCTTGATAATATGAGTCTGCTTGAATCCGACTGCGCGGAATATCCCTATCTCCCTTGTTCTATCGTTTACTGAAGCGCTCACGTTTGCAAAAACAATCAATCCGCTAATAATCAGAATCACTAATGAAATGCCAAATGAAAAATGCTCGAATCTATGCATCGCATCCATCTTCGATTCGATAGTTTGACGAATAGCCGTTACTTTTGCATTCGGCAGTTTTGATGAAGTCTGCTTTACAATCTCTTCAATAGGGCAGCTGTAGCATAAAGCTGAAATTTCTATCAAGCTCAAGTCATTCCTTTTATTGAAGAGTACCTGCGCTTCGGCTAAATCCATAAAGATTACATTGTCGTCTTGCGAACCGGTAGGTTCAAGAACAGCGCTTACCGAATAGTTCTTGTCTCTAACTTTAAGATCTTTCTTTAGTCCGCTGTTCAATTGTTTCTTGATATCCGCCCCGATCACAATTTCATTTCTTTGTATGGGCTTCGAACCGTCTAACTTCCACCATTTTTTTAACCTGAATTCATCATTGAAATTTATGCCGACAATCAAAACATTTTTGCCTTCAACATTTGCAACGTTAACCAGCTTTGGAGAAACAATGCTTATGTTATCTTTGTTTTTGATCGTCCTTATTAGAGCGGCATCTTCGTTTCTTAACTCTTTGCCACCTACCGAAACGCCGGATATGTTCATTCCGCCATAATTCAAACTAAGCTCTTCGCTTTGAGGAAAAACCAATATATTAGCACCGAACTCATCCATATTCTTAGCAATGCTTACGCTAATCGACTTCGAAACGATAATAAGTGTTACAACCAACGCCGTCGCGATAACTAATCCTACCACCAAGAAAAACGTTTTCGCTTTTCTTCTTCTTAAACTCAGAAATGATATGTCGTGCATTTTCATAAAACTATTTTTCTCTTGTTAAACCCTTCTTTTCCAATTTGCAACCAGTCCTTCATCAATTTGAATTTCGTTTCCAACAACTTTGCTTGGTACCGGATCGGGAGGATATTTGCTGCACGATCCGCTAATGGCTTCAAGATTGTTTAGAGCCCAGGTAGTTCCGCATGAATTGCAAATCAAGTTGCTGCCTTTAATATGAAAATCGGTCGAGTTGCACGGCTCGCACATACTTATTGCTGTGATAACTTTCCCCTCCTCGGAAAGATATGCCAAGAGCGGGACCTTGCCGTTGTTTGCCAGGTAATCGAATTTCACCATCTTTTTTTCTTTAACCAGATCAAGAGGAAGTATAATTTTATTATTCCTTGCAAACGCTATGGTATAAGTTTCTTCGTATCGACTTGCGGGATAAGTAACCGAGTTTACAACTTGAGGCTGTTCTTTTATTATTTTGTATTCCTTGGTAGGCTGCTGGTTATAAATTATTATCGAGATTACAACTGCAAAAATCGCAGCACCAAGCCAGTATTTGTTGTTGTTTCGTTTTGCCCTGCCGTGAAGCACCAGCTTTTTCTTTTCGTTGAGCGGTTCGATTTTGTTCGCATCGCTTCCTGCTATTTTCAAACCGCACTCCGGGCAATGATTCATAGTATTACTTAACTGAGTGCCGCAGCGCGGGCAATAATTTATTGTTGACATATCTTACTCCAGAGAAAATTAAATTGACGACGGTTTTTTACCGCCGTATTTTTCATTTACTATGTTGATAATATCACCAACAGTATATGTACCGCTCTTAATTAAATTTCCGACAAATGCTTTTATTTCTTGCGCCCCGTTTTTATGAGGGCAGTCGCAATTTTTTAGTTCATCAATACCACATTGCCCGCACGGACATTTGAACGCTGAATAAATCTCCGACACGTTAGCAAATGTTGCGCTCGTGTTTAATGAGTTAGGTTTTATTAAATCCAGGGAGTTTGGCGCGTATTGTAATGTTGTAGCCGTCCATGTTTTAGAACCATTAATCTTGTAAGTCTTTGCGTACTCCGCTTTCAAGAAGCCATACCTATTTGCCAGTGCAACAACTATGTCTTCAGGTTTGGCTTTCCTTTCAAGATAATCTCTTACAAACTGTCTTTCTTCAATCGCCCTTGCACATTTACAACTTTCAAGCGATTGCTCGCCGCATGAACCGCATGAACAGACGAACTTGGAAGCTATTTCAAGTGCTTTTGTTTCTACTACAGGATTTAAACTTTTGGATTCCGCCGGATAGATATTTTTTTCACCTTTAGTCAACCACTTATTTAGAACTGCAACAGATGCCAACGATATAACTAAAACGCCGATAGCAACTATTAATGGTTTTCTTCCAATTGTTGATTGTGAACGTTTTTTGTTTTTTACTGGTGAAGAATGGGATTCATTTTTGTTTTCCCATTTATTGCTTTTTTGTTTGTGCTGATATGTGTGTTTTGCGTGCTCATTTATAACATTGTGCGGAGCTTTCAGTTTTTCTCCGCATGCAACACAATAGTTACTGGTGAGTTCGTTTTCGGATCCGCATGATTCGCAAATGTTTTTCTGCAACTGAATCTCTGACGGCAATTCCTCGCCGCAGTTAGTACAGAACTTAT
Organism: Bacteroidota bacterium; assembly: GCA_021820065.1. GTDB lineage: Bacteria > Bacteroidota > Ignavibacteria > Ignavibacteriales > Melioribacteraceae > Fen-1258. Next base: position 31,104 of record JAKAEE010000015.1, read on the forward strand.
TTCCATTATTATTATCGGTGCCGCATTTATCGCATTTCATTATCTGCCTCTTTGATTAACAACGCTGCCAACTTTTAACCGCCTAAACCATCCGGTCATTCGAAAATTATCTCCAGAAATCAAAGACACCATTCTTGCTTGTAAAAGTTGGCAGCGCTTATCTATATGAAACAGAGCAGATTATTTCTGCTCCGGTAATTCCTTCACTTTGAAACTATGCTCAAGTAAATTTTCTTTTGCTTTTTCCAACGTTACTTCTTTCAGCTTCATTCCGCATTGGGGGTCTGTTCCGGGTTTATCCGAAAGGACATTAAAATCCATCTGGCACTGAAAAACTTTTCCGTCTTTGTTTTCATCGATAGCAGTTAAATCTATTTCGCCTTTTCGAATTACCGAAGAATCCAACTCGGCAGACGATTCATGTTTCATCCCATTCATACCTTTCATATGCATCATCATACCATGATCCATCCCGGATTTTTTATCCATCTTCCCCGAGTGGGCAGGCATCTCTTTCTTGTCCATATTCTTCATGCAGCCTGATGAATCCTTTTTCATTTCCATGTTTTGTTTATGTTCAGCTGTCTTGGTTGAATCCTGGGCAAAAGTATATGACATGGCAAAAAGAAATATGACGACTGATAACACAGCAATTTTTTTGAAATACGTTTTCATTTTGAATTTCTCCTTATAGATTTTATGTAATAAGTCGGTTCGATTAATCATTTAGTTTTCTAATAATCTTCCTTCCAATTTTGCTTGTTTCTTTAATTCCCACGATTTCCACAAGTAATAGATAACGGGATAGACAGCCAATTCCATTAACACAGACGTAACAACACCGCCAAGCATAGGAGCTGCTATTCTCTTCATAACATCTGCGCCGGCACCGTTACTCCACATAATCGGGATCAAACCGGCAATGATGACGGAAGCGGTCATAATTTTTGGTCTTACCCTTTTTACAGCACCGTGATGAATTGCATCAATTAAATCTTTAATGCCTCGCATCAATCCTTTATCCTGCCATTCTTTGTACGCGACATCAAGGTAGAGAAGCATAACAACCCCGGTTTCGGCATCAAGACCGGCAAGCGCAATTATACCTACCCAAACAGCTATGCTTAGATTGTATCCTAAAATGTATAACAACCAAAATGTACCGACGAGCGAGAAGGGAACAGCCAAAAAGATGATTGCAACTTTTTTGAATGATCTTGTATTTAAGTATATTATTAGAAAAATGATAAATAAAGTCATTGGAATAACTATCATCAATCGTTGGTTAGCGTGCTGCATATATTCAAATTCGCCGCTCCATATCAAGCTGTAACCGGCGGGCAAATGAATTTTTTGTTCAACTGTTCTTTGCGCTTCTTTTATATATGAACCTATATCCGATGTTTTTAAATCAACATAAACCCAGGCATTCGGTCTGGTTCCTTCTGTCTTAACAACCATAGGACCTTTGTGCACGGTGAATTCTGCAATTTGACCCATTGGAACTTGGGCGCCGGTAGGGGTAGGAACGAGAACCCTTTTTAAGTCGTCAATATTATCTCTCTGTTCTCGTCCGTATCTTAAATTTACCGGGTATCGTTCCAAACCTTCAACTGTCGTAGTGATGTTCATTCCTCCCATTGCCGATTGAATAACATCTTCCACGTCTTGAATCGTTAATCCGTATCGAGCAGCTTCTTGCCGGTTAATATTAACATCAACATAGTTGCCGCCGACTGCTCTTTCGGCATAAGCGCTTAATGTGTTTGGAACGGTTCTCATAACCGCTTCAACTTTCTCACCGATTGTCTGTAAAGTATCAAGATTGGGTCCGGATATTTTTATTCCAACCGGAGTTTTAATGCCGGTACTAAGCATATCCGTCCGGGTTTTGATAGGCATTGTCCATGCATTAGTTACACCTGGAAAATGAATTGCTTGGTCCATTTCATCTATTAGTTTCTTTACCGTCATTCCGGGCCGCCATTCGCTTTCCGGCTTAAGCATAATTGTAGTTTCAACCATATCAAGTCCGGCCGGGTCCGTTGCTGTTTCCGCTCTCCCGATCTTTCCGAATACGTGATGAACTTCCGGGAAAGTCGCAATTATTTTATCTGTTTGTTGAAGCAATTCTTTAGCTTTTGTAATTGACATACCGGGTAAAGTTGTCGGCATGTAAAGCAGATCGCCTTCATAAAGCGGCGGCATAAATTCGCTTCCGATTCTTGAAAAAGGAATAATTGTCATTCCCAATAAGATGAGGGTCGTAATAAGAACATACTTCCAATGCTTAATTACAAAGTTTACTACCGGGTGATAAATCTTAATTAAGAATTTATTGATAGGATTTTTTTCTTCCGGCTTAATGTTGCCGCGAATCCAATAACCCATTAATACCGGCACAAGCGTGATTGATAGGATTGCGGCAGCCGCCATTGCATAAGTTTTTGTAAATGCCAGCGGTTGGAATAATTTTCCTTCCTGGGCTTCCATTGTAAATATTGGTATAAAAGAAACCGTAATTACCAGAAGCGAATAAAACAGGGAGGGCCCGACTTCCTTTGCCGCTTCAATAATTAATTGCCAACGCTCCCGTCTTTGTTCCGGCGGTTTAAGCATATCATGCTCAATATGCTTATGTGCATTTTCAATCATTATTATTGCAGCATCCACCATGGCGCCTATTGCAATAGCAATTCCACCAAGTGACATTATGTTTGCGTTTATCCCTTGAGCGCGCATTACTATAAACGACATTAGTATTGCTGTTGGTAAGGTAAAGATTGCTACGAATGCACTTCTAAAATGCATAAGAAATATGATACAAACGAAAGCGACAATTAAAATTTCTTCAATCAACTTATCCTTTAACGTCTCTATTGCTCTTTCAATTAAACTGGAACGGTCGTAAACCGGGGTAACCTTTATATCAGGCGGAAGACCTTGTTTTAATTCAGCGAGTTTCTTTTTAACCCCTTCAATTACGGAAAGTGCATTTTCCCCGTATCGCATTACAATAATTCCGCCGACCGCTTCACCCTTGCCTTCGGATTCAGCTAAGCCCCTTCGCATTTCGGGACCATAGGCAACGTTTGCTATATCTTTTACATAAATCGGCGTGTTAGTTTTTTTATCAACCATTACCGGAATGTTTTCTACATCCTGAAGCGACTTGATATAACCCAATCCCCGAATCATAAATTCCGATTCGCCCATTTCAATAACTTCGCCGCCGGTATCGTTATTAGATTTTTTTATTGCCATTTCAACATCGCTTAACGGAATGTTGTAAGCCAATAATTTTGCCGGGTCCACTGTAACTTGATACTGTTTAACATATCCGCCTATGCTTGCAACTTCTGCAACGCCTGGAACTGAACTAAGCTGGTATTTGAAATACCAGTCTTGATACGAACGAAGCTCTGCGAGAGAACGTTTCGGCGAAGACAAAGTATATTCGAACACCCAGCCCACGCCGGTTGCATCCGGTCCTAGCGCCGGCACAACATTATTTGGCAATCTTTTTGCCGCATAGTTAAGATATTCCAATACTCTGCTGCGCGCCCAATAAATATCCGTGCCGTCCTTAAAGATTACATAAACTAGCGAATAACCGAAGAAAGAGTAACCTCTTACAACCTTTGAACCCGGTACCGAAACAAGCGCTGTTGTTAACGGGTAAGTTACCTGGTCTTCAACTATCCGCGGTGATTGCCCTTCATATTTTGTGTATATGATTACCTGTACATCGCTTAAATCCGGTATTGCATCTACCGGTACATTATATAATGAGTATATGCCCCAGCCCATAAGAAATACTACTGCGAGTATTACAAGGAACCTATTCTTAACTGAGAACTCTATTATCTTTTCTAACATTTTTCTCTCCGAAAATTTTTATAGTGGATTCTAGATGCCCGCTTCGCCTCGTTGAGACTCGGCGAATCGAGGCGAGCTCGATACTGGATATCGAGAATCGGGTATCAAGCATCATTCTATTTCACCTTGAAGCCGTTCTTAATTAAACTTTCTTTTGCTTTGCTAAACGTAACTTCCTTCAGCTTCATTCCGCATTTCGGATCAACTCCGGGCTTATCGGAAAGAACGTTAAAATCCATAGGGCATTGGTAAATCTTTCCGTCTTTATTGTCGTCTATCGATTTCAAATCAATTACACCCTTATACTCAACGGGCGAAGAATGATCGTTGCTCATCTGCATACCGCTCATATCATCTTTTTTAGATTCCGGTTCTTTCGTTTTACTTTTAGGAGAATTATCCATCGCTTTAGAATCCATCTTTTCTTTGTCCGAAGGAGTATTAGTTTTTTCAGAAACTTGGGGTTGTTTCATGTTGTTCAACGCTGCATTTAAATTGCTTTCGGAATCAATAAGGAATTGAGAAGAAGTTACAATTTCTTCTCCGGCTTTTATGCCGTCCAGAACTTGTATATAGCCGCCGTCTCCCCGTGCGCCAAGAGTAACGTTTCTCGGCTCAAAGTAGCCGTTGCCCAAAGCTATTATTGCAACGTCCCTTGTGCCGGTGTGAATGATCGCTTGATTTGGTACTGCTACAGTTTCAAGAGTGAGGGGAGATTTAATCGTTACGTCTGCAAACATACCGGGCATAAATTCATAATTGTTCGAATTTCTGATTTCAATTCTTACTTGAATTGTTTTAGCATCTGTATCAAGGTAAGGGTAAATGTAAGTCACGCGTCCTTGAAATGTTTTACCCGGAATATATGATAACTGCAAATCGACTTTATCGCCTACTTTTATCCATGGAAGCTCATACTGATAAACTTGTGCGAGTCCCCAAACAGTTGCGAGATCGGCAATTTTATAAAGCGCCATTCCCGGCATTATGCTTTGCCCGTTAATAACCATTTTATCTGTAACAATTCCATTTGCCGGAGAATAAATTGTCATTGTCTTTTGAGGTGTTCCTCTTTCTTCAATAGCTTTAATTTCTGCGTCGGATATATCCCAGTATAGTAATCTTCTCTTAGCGCTTTGAATTAAATCATCGGCTCCTTTAATTGCTTCGGCGGAAGAGCTGCCCGCCATTTTTTTGCGATAACGAATTGCCTGCAAATATTCTTCTTGAGTGCTTACAAGGTCGGGGCTGTAAATTTCTAAAAGCGGCTGTCCTTTTTTTACAAGCTGACCGGTGTAATCGACAAAAAGCTTTTCTACATAGCCCATAATTTTTGTAGTTATTGTATAAAGTTTAGTTTCATCGTAAGTAATATTTGCTGTGGTTCTGATGTTGCGCGATAATTTTCTTTTTTCCACTGCCTCTGTTGTTACGCCGGTGTTTTGTTGAATTGCCGGATCAATACGAATTTGATTATTGCCGACCTGGTCCGCATAGACCGGTACGTAGTCCATTCCCATCTCATCTTTCTTTGGAACCGGGGAAGTTTGAGTTGGATTCATTGGCGAGCGGTAATAAGCAATCTTTCTTTCACCGTTTCCGCTTTTCCCTTCTTCATAAACGGGAACGAAGTCCATGCCGTCTAAAGATTTTTTGGGAGTAGGTGATGTAATTGTAGGATTCATAGGATCGCGGTAGTATAATATTTTCTTTTCGTTGTTGTTTCCCGATGAAGCGCCTCCGGATTTGAAAATTAACCAGCCGGCTGTTAATCCGATCGCTAAGAAAATAATTGCTATTATTAAATTCCTTTTCATTCTCTTTCTCCTAGTTCTTCTATTTTAATTTTTCTGTTATTTCGGGAATTGTTAAACCAACAGCTTGTTCCAGCGCAGCTTGGCTATCCATAAAATTCATAACGGACATGTAGTAATCCAACTTTACCATTAGCAGCATTCTGTAAGCGTCTATCAACATTAAAAATTCCGTTTTACCGGTTTGATAAGCCGCCGTTGTTGATTCCAAAGTTTGTTGGGCTTGAGGTATAGAAGTGTCTTTGTACAATTCAACTAAATTCCTGTTCGATTCGATTTTAACAAGCGCATCCTGAACATCGTATGAAACCATATTCTTCATATTAGCATATTGTTCTTCCGCCGACTTAATATTTAATTCATTCTCTTCAACCTTGGATGTGAATTTCGATTGTGACCACGGCGCCAAAGGAATGCTTATTCCTACCATTGCCGACCAAAAATCGTTGCTGGTCCCGATCATATTTTTATACATCAGCCGCGCCATTATATCAGGATAATATTCAAGCTTGGATGCGTGAAGCTCTGACTTATTCATTTCGATATTGTACTTCATTGCTTTCAGTTCGTTTCTTGTATCGTACGAAAGATTACTTAACTGTTCGAAAGTCCATTTCGGTATATCGGAATAAATTTCTGTCACATCTTTTAAGGGTGAGTTCACCGGTTTGTTTAAAAGAGTGTTCAACATTGCCGCCACGGAAACTTTTCCCTTGTTAAGATTTATTCCTTCGTTAATCAATGTTGAAAGCTCGGTTTGTGCGCGGATAATATCGGGTTGTTTGCCCATGCCTACCTGGTATTGCTTGTTTGCTATTTCGATAAAGTTTCTTAACAGATCTTGATTTTCTTTGTTCAAAGAAATTTTCCTTTCTACTAAATAGTATTCGTAGTAAGCAGTTTTTACGTCTTTCATAATTTTTCTTTCCAAAGCTTTAAACTGTGATTGATACATATTTGCGTTACTTTCCGCCGCGTTTCCCATTGCAGATAACTTACCGGGAAAAGGGAACATCTGCTGAATAGAATAATCGGTTTCCATTCCGTCTTTTAAGGGATTCGGAAAAGAGCTGATAGGAGTTTGATAAAATTCAATCCCTATTTGCGGAGGGTCCCACGAACTTACCTGGTTTACTCTCTGTCTTTGCGCCAGCGCATACTGACTTGCCGATTTAAGCTGCGGGTTGTTTTGAAGAGCTTCCGTTACCAAAGTGTCGAGATACGTCTTTTGAGACTGGGCGCTGATAGTACCCATAAACGTTAAAACAAAAAGAAGAAGTATTGTTGTTTTTCTCATATATAATTCCAAAGTGGTTATTATTTTTTCCCGAAGATTTTTGCAAAAATGCCCGCTGCAATCATAAGAAGCAGTACATAACCCATCATCCATATTATGGCATTTTCATTCATAGAATATTCTATTTGAGCTCTTCTAAGAGATAATTGTGCCAGCTATATAAATGCGTTTATATGCTGTAGAACTAGTTTTCGATTAAATAATGAGGAGAGAACTTAAGTTTTTTAAAGATTCTTTAAATTCCTTAAAAGTGGTGTTGCCAAAAAATAAAATCCTCCAGATTAAATCTACTCAGTATAGAAATACTTTCGTAATTCGCTTTCAGGAATGTACTTTGAAGATTGCCTTAGTATTGCTTTTAATGTTCCTCTATCAATTTCTTTGTGGTTAGGAATGGTTAGCGATTGGACACTGGCATCTTGCAATAGACGGGTCAGTTTAACGTGACTTCCTTTTTGTCCGGCAATTTCAAAGTCGAATTTTTTGAATACCGTAATTATATCTTCGCCGGAAAGGACTTTAAGTTTAGGCATATATTAAGTTGTCCAGCTCAACATTAGCAATTACTGTAGGATTAGGCGTAATGTCAAGACTTTCTAGACTTTCATTTTCCAGATGAAGTTCAAACGCTTCTTTTAAATTTTTTACAAGTTCATCTAAAGTTTTGCCCTGTGTTACAATGGGTAGGTCGATGCATTCTGCAACAAAATATTTTTCCCCTTTGAATATGTGTACGCTAATAACCTTTTTCATAGTTCTTCTTTCCTTTTACGTTCCAAAATAAGTAAAAATTTTTTTTATAAACACTCATTTCTTATTTCTCCTCAGTCTGATTTAAGTCATAATCTTTGATTTTCGAGTACAGTGTAGGTAGCGATATCCCCAGTATTTCTGCGGCTTTGGATTTATTCCATTTAGTATCGTTGAGTACATATTCGATGTGGCGTTTTTCAATTTCAGATAAACTCATTCTACCCGGGTGATAATCTTCTAGCGAACGGATAGAACTTCTAATCATGATATTTTCTTTCAGCAATACATCGCCGTTTGTTAAAACAACTGCCTGCATAAGTGTATTTTCCAGCTCTCTAACATTGCCTACCCATTCGTAATTTTTTAAATACTCCATAACATCGTCCGGCACTTTGTTAACATTCTTGTGAAGATCGGCATTGATCTTATTGAGTAAGTGAGTTACGAGTTGAGGAATATCGTCTTTCTTTTCGCGCAATGGGGGAAGTTCAATACTTACAACTTTCAATCGGAAATATAAATCTTCTCTAAACTTTCCATGCTTAACAAGATCGGTCAAATTTTTGTTTGTTGCAGCAATTATTCTGGCATTCACTGGTATGACGGCTTCGCCGCCGACTCTTTCAAATTCTTTTTCCTGAAGAACTCTTAACAACTTCACCTGAAGGTTCGGCGACATTTCTGAAATTTCATCCAAGAAGACAGTTCCTTCACCGGCTAATTCAAACTTTCCCTTTTTCATTTTGTCGGCACCGGTAAACGAACCTTTTTCATGCCCGAATAATTCACTCTCAAGTAATGTCTCTGTAATTGCCGTACAGTTGACAGCAACAAAAGGATCGTCCTTCGTAATTCCGCCGTAATGGATTGATTTAGCTACAAGTTCTTTTCCTGTTCCGCTTTCACCTTGTATTAAAACTGTCACTCTATTTGCGGAAACCTGTCCAATCTTTTTATAAACGTCTCTCATTATTTGAGATTTACCGACGAGAGTGCTTTCAAAGCGGTTTGAACTTGTTTGATCGGAAATTATAGTTTCAATTTTCTCGCTAAGTTTTTTATTCTGCAATGCTCGTTTGATTGAAATTTTCAGTCTCTCAATTTCAATCGGCTTCTCAATAAAATCATAAGCGCCTTTTTGCATCGCTTGAATAGTTGTCAGCATATCATCATGCGCGGTGATAATGATCACGCGGATTTGCGGATCGTACTTCTGTAGTTCTTCCAGTACCTCAAGTCCATCCAATTGCGGCATTCGCAAATCTGAAATTACCAGGTCGGGTTGTTCCTTCTTCACGATGTCAATTCCCATTCTTCCATTGGATGCCGAGAACACAATGTAATTGAGCCGCGTTAAAAGGTTTGTTAGTGTTTCTCGAATTGAATCGTCGTCATCTATTACTAAAATTTTATCCATAGTTCTTTCCGATTTAATTTTTTCTCAAAGGCAGCACGATTTCAAAAATTGTCTCCCCCGGTTTTGAAGATACTAATTTAAGACTCCCTTTATGCCGCTCAATTATTTTTTGTGAGATCGATAAACCGAGTCCCGTACCGGAAACTTTTGTTGTAAAAAACGGCTCAAAAATTTTAGGTCCGTCTGAAACACCGTTTCCGCTATCCTTAATAAAAAGTTTTAGTTCGTTTGCGCCAATATTTTTTGCCGACGAAATTTCAATGCTGCCGCCGTCTTGCATTGCTTCAATAGAATTATCAATCATATTCAACAAAACTTGCTTGATCCTTTCGACGTCAATTTCAATCTGCTGATCACTTGTTTTGTTTACAACCGATATGTTTTGCAGTTCCGTTTTATTATGAGTTTCCGACAAAATGTTTTCGATTATCTCTCTGATATTGGCAGTGGAATAATCCAGCTCTACCTGGCGGGAAAATTGCAGAACTTCTTTTACAAGGTTATTCATTCTGCTTATTTCTTTCGAAATAATATTGAATGAATTGCGGTCATCATTATTCAACTGCAGCGATTCGATCAGCATATCCGTGTTCAACTTAATGGAAGTTAACGGTGTTTTGATTTCATGCGCCAGTACGGCAGACATCTTACCCAGCGCTGCCAGTTTTTCAGATTGAGCTAATTGTTCCTCTAAAAGTTTTCTATTGGTGATGTCAAGCTCAACAAAAAGATAACCGGAAAATCCTTCCTTCCCTATCGTTACATGCGTAGCCGAAATCAGCAGATGTCTTTTCTTGCCGGAGGCATTCATTCTTTCAAACTCTCCGCTGAATCTTTCCATTTTATCCAGCGATGCTGTTAAATCGTTAAAATAGTTTTCATCGTTCAAAAACTGTAAGTTTTTAATCCTTTTCCCCAAGACTTCGTTTTTGCTTTTCTTTACAAAATCACAAAACATGTTATTCGATTCGATAACCGCATATTCCGAATCAAGAATTGCAATTGCAACCGTTGCGTTCTCAAACGCATTTAGCAACAGTGAAATTCTGTTCTCCTTCGAATCGAGTTCGGCGGAGTTTCTTTGCAGGGTAACCGACATGTGATTAAACGCTGCCGAAAGTTCTCCGATCTCATCATTTGACGAATACTCAATTTGAATTCCGTAATTACCTTTTCCTATTTCAACTACTTTTTCTTTTAGTCGGTTCAACGGATTCGATATTACCTGTAAGATTATGAATGTGATGCTAATGCTGACTATTATCCCGACAAAAAAACTAATTAAAAAATAACGGGTGAGATCCATCGTCGTTTCGATATTGAATATCAACCTGCCAAGAGGTATCTGAATTATCAGAATAATTATCGGAACGATGATTAACGAACTGAAAAACATTTTTCTCTTAATCGTAAAACTGTTTGCTTTGTTGAGTGCAGCGGGAAACATATTGTATTTACCGATCGCAATTGCAGTGAACAAAATTACTCCGACAAGAAATGCAAGAGGACTCATTTCAACTAGAAAATAGAACCCAACAATCCATGGTAGAAATAGACCGAAAATAAACGAAGTAAAATTTGTTATGATCATTCCCAACAGAAACAACAAAAGCTGAGAACGTTTTTGCTGGTTGGTTTCAGATTTTCTTTTTTTGTAAATCCAGTAAATATTTAAAAGGATTAGAAACAAATACCAGAATAAATACATCGGATATTTTTCATTGTAATGAGCTTCGAACATTCCGTGATGAGCATGGGACTCGTTTACCAGACTTCCCGACCATAATAGAATCAAAAGCAGCAATGAAGGCAAAAGTATCGATATAGTTCTAACCATGCCCATCTTTTGCGGCTTCGGAAAATTCCATGTAAAAAATGTTAGCGTGATAATAATTAACAATAGAAACGAATGGCAGGAAATATCCAGCACGGTAACATCTTTATTGTACATGAAAAGAAAGTGTACACTATGTGAAATGAGATACGCCAACAGCAGTGTTAGCAGAAGAATAAACAATCTGCTCGCAACACTCACTATGTCCCTCGAATAAATAATAATGATTATTCCACTCGCGCTCAAAAAAGTTGCAATAAGAAATAAAAGCTGTACGGGGTCGCTACCCATTGTTATTTACCATTTTCGTTCTAAAATTTATTATAATCACCGCAATCAGCAGTGAATTTACAACGTCTCCTTGTCCGCCAAAGCGGAACGTGAAGCGGATTAAACTTATAATTTTCGGAGAACATTTGCGCAGATCAAAAAAATGATAACCGTGCTCTCCATAAAAACAAAAAAAGCCCCGATTCATTCCGAATCGGGGCTTTTTTCTGTGAGCACGGGTGGGATCGAACCACCGACCCTCTGCTTAAAAGGCAGATGCTCTGCCCCTGAGCTACGTGCCCGCCAAAATTTCAATCTTTTTTAAATCCGCCTTAAACAGATTCTGAAAATTGCGGGTGTAAATATAAGCCCTCCCTAATTAAAATCCAAAGCTGGAACATTTTCCGAAATGAACAGGATTACTTGAGCGACATCAAAGGGTCAAATCAACCAATACTGAAAATCATATTAATTAACTATTTTGACATGTCAAAAAAAAATTAAATTACTTTTAATGAAAGACTCGAGAATATTAATAGCAGATGACGATGAAACACTGTGTTACCTTCTGAAAGAGGAACTGGTAAACGAAGGTTACATTGTTGATGTTGTTTATGATGGAAAAGATGCGATTGAACTTTTGAAGAAACGGTTTTACGATGTTCTGCTTCTTGATCTTGAGATGAGAGAGGTGCACGGCGAAAAAGTTTTGAACTACGTTACAGATAACCATCCGGCGCTTCAGGTAATTATTCTTACAGCCAAGTCGGACATTCGCACTGCAATCGATTGTATTAAACAAGGAGCTTACGATTTCATCACAAAGCCGTATGAATTTGGTCAGCTTTGCGTTACAATAGAACGTGCGCTTGAGTACAAAGACCTCGTCATAAAAAATAAAATTCTATCATCAAAAGTAAGCGCCGCACCGCAAAACACAATTATCGGGGAAAGTGAAGTTATTAAAAATGTTTTGAAGCTTGCCGAGAAAGCAGCCAAATCGGAATCTAATATTTTGCTGGAAGGCGAAACCGGGACTGGCAAAGAGCTTTTTGCCGAGTTCATTCACAAGAATTCCAACTGTGCTGATAAGCCGTTCGTAGCCATTAATTGCGCATCATTACCGGATCAATTAATTGAAAGCGAGTTATTCGGTTATGAAAAAGGCGCGTTTACAGACGCAAAAACTTCGAAGCAAGGTTTGGTTGAGATTGCCCACGGCGGTACGCTTTTTCTTGATGAAATTGGCGAACTCAGCTTAACGCTTCAGCCGAAACTTTTGCGTTTTCTTGAGAACGGAGAGTTTAGGCGAATCGGCGGCGTTACAAATCTCAGTTCTTCGGTACGTGTAATCGGCGCGACAAATAAAAATTTAACCGAAGAAGCAGAAAAGAAAAATTTCAGAAGGGATTTATTATTCAGACTGAACGTTATCACGTTAACAATTCCTCCGTTAAGAGAAAGGGACGGCGATGTTCTCCTGCTCTCGGATTATTTTTTGCAAAAAAAATCCCCGGTCCGTTCAGTAAAGAAACTTTCACCCGAGGCTAAGAAAGAGCTTGTCAGATATAACTTTCCCGGTAACGTGCGGGAATTGGAACATGTAATTGAGCGGTCAATAATTTTTTCCGAAGGCAACACAATACAGCCCAAAGATTTAAACTTACCTAAATCGGATTTCGATTTTTCAAGCTACTCAAATGACGACGGAACAATTCTAACGATCGATGAAGTTGAAAAACTGCACATCAAGCAAACTCTCGAACGCAATGACTGGAACAGGGAAAACACGGCTAGGGCGCTTGGCATAAGCCAGAAGACTCTCTATTCGAAAATTTTAAAATATAATCTAAAATAAAATGTCGGAAGATTTTTCAAAGTCCAGTAAACATTTTGCTCACGATCTGAACAATATACTTACCCGAATATTAAACACAGTTGAGCTAATAAAAAGAAAGACCGGCAATTCAGCCGAAGTTACCGGCTTACTTAACAACATTGAATCAAGCGCGTACATTGCTTCCGAACTTGTTGAAGATGCGCTTGGTACCGCCGCTAGGAATAATTCTCTTTCGAGAAGAATAAACTTAAATTCAATCACAAACGATGTCGTCAGAACTTTCCTTAATCAATGGAGGGAGCAAATTTCATTTCAGTTAGATCTTTTTCCGCAGCTTAATGCTGTTTACGGAAAATACACGGACTTCTATCGCATCTTTTTGAATTTGATTACCAACTCTGTGGAAGCCATAGACGGAACCGGCGAGATAGAGATATCAACAAAGAACATCGGCGACTCTATTCAAATCATCATCAACGATACCGGCAAAGGAATTCCACGAGAAATTATTCCACACATTTTCGAAGATAATTTTTCCACGAAGACAAATAATGATTCCCGCGGAGTCGGTTTGGCTATCGTAAAAAAAATTATTGATAACTACCATGGCGCTTTATCCATAAACAGTGAAATCGGAAAAGGGACATTGATCAGCATTGTTTTACCGGCTTTAATCCGCCGCGATATTTCTACTGAGCTGGAGAAAAAAACAATTCTGATTGCCGAAGATGAGGACATTCTGCTTGAACTCTTGTCCGAACTGCTTCAATCATGCAACTACGATGTGCTCACGGCGCGCAACGGGACTGAGGCGCTGAATAAGATAAAATCGGAATCAATCGATCTGCTGTTGATCGATCAGAAAATGCCCGGTATGAACGGCACCGACTGCATAAATGAAATAAGAAAAAGCAACACGCTTCTTCCCATCATTTTAGTAACCGGCTCGCAATTTGCAAATGGGTCGTCCAATACGATAAGCGGCATTAACAAAATTATAAAGAAGCCGTACAACTTCGAAGAATTGCTCACCGTAATAAACGAGTTTCTCAATCTCTAAATATTCTCTTCGGAATTCAAATCGATTATGTTTTGATTGTTGACGTAAGGCGTGATAACCGGTCGGCGTATCGAACCAAGTTTTTCTAGGACGGTTAAGATGTCCCGTGCAGCATTTTCAATAAACTCGATTCTCTTCAAGATTGTTTCGTGAGAAAAATCGCTTTTCGAAAGTTCTCTACGTATGGCGGCGGTTGACAAATTTATTTGTGTTAACGGTTGTTTTATTTCGTGATTAGCGGTAACGACTGTTGCTGCATAAGTTTTCACTTTTTCAACTTCCACGAGAAGCTGGTTCATTTCGCTGAATCTAAGCGCAGAATTAATTCTTGCAATCAGTTCATTTCTATTGAACGGTTTCTTCACATAATCGAACGCACCGGATTGAAGCCCTTTCTTTAGACTCTCCGCTTCCGACAAAGCGGTCACCAAAATTATTGGAATCAACTTTGTGTCTTCTTTCGTAGTGAGAGTTTTGCAAACATCAAAACCGGAAATATCCGGCATCATAACATCGAGCAATATGAGATCAGGTTTTTCTTCAACTGCTTTTTGAATTCCCATTGTACCGTCGTAAGCTTTAATGACCTCGAAGCCTTCCCTTTCCAAACGGCTCTGAAGCAGAAACACATTATCCGGATAATCATCTATAACTAAAATTTTTTTCATGAATACTCTGCTGTTACATTCTTAATGTGTTTTTTGAATTTCGCTGTGAGCAATTGGAAATCGATTGGCTTAGTGATCAAGTCGTTGAAACCGTTCTTCTCGATAACGTTTTTGTTATCTAGCATTGCATACGCGGTTAACGCAATAACAGGAATGTTCTCGAAACGTTTATCGGCTCTAATTCTTCTGATGGTTTCAAAGCCGTCCATTTGCGGCATCATTATATCAAGAAGAATTAGATCGGGATTAACATGATTAAGCATCAGCAGACATTCCATTCCGTTGTGGGCAAAAATTGTGTCGCACTGAAGCTGCTTTACATACTCGCCGATGGTGAACAGCGCATCGCTGTCGTCGTCAACAATTAAAACTGTGGGTTTTGTATTTCGAAAACTTTTTTCCTCACTCGTTTGTTTTTTTTGAACAAGCTGCATATCCGACGTCTCTTCGATCAAATGCATCCTTTTGTTGGTGACGCTGTCATCAATCTTCAGCCGCTCACGAAGATTTTTCAGCACATCCAGCGGATGCGATTTTACTTTCAATGTCAGCTGCCTCAACTGCTGAGTAAGATCATCATTCAATTCTTTATTGAATTTCTCCGGAACTTTCAGAATTATCGGAATATGCCTGCTGCTTTTGTTCTGCGCCAACTCGTAACTTATCTGCAACGAGTTTTTACCAAACGAAAGAAAATCGAGAACTATTAATTGAGGATTCTCTTTCTCTATCAAGTTTATCATGTTATTGACTTCCGAAACGTAGAAGAGTTCAAGGTTTGTGTTTGTCAAACCGGCAAGAGTTTCGTGCTCATTTTTATTCCAATCAATCACAGCAACTTTTTTGATTTGCATTCCGAAGTATTTCTCGGCCTGCTCAATTTTGGATTTTAATTTCTCCGCAGTCAGAGGATAAACCAGAAAGTCGAAAATCTCCGATTCCCAGCCGACTTTTTCTTCCTCGATTATCATAGTAAGCAGAACAGGAATATCCTGTGTCGTCGAATCACCTTTCAGATTGGCAATCAATTCCCAAACGTTTTCATCTTTCAAGAAAGGATTGAGCACAATAACGCTTGGTTTTTTTTCTTTTGCAATCTCCAAACTCTCCAACGCCTTTGGTGATGTCAGGACATTATACTCATACGACTGAAGATAATCGCTGATAAATTTTTGAGATTCGGGATTATCGGTAATTATCAAAACGCTTTTCTTCTCCGAATCTTTAGCAGTTGGTTCCGACACGGTAAGAAATTCATGACCAACATTACTCAACACTTCCAGAACAGCATTCGGCAGCACAACCGAAAATTTTGAACCTTTCCCTATCTCGCTCTCAACTGTAATACGACCGTTTAACAGTTCAATATATTTTTTTGCAATTGCCAGACCTAATCCAGTACCGCCGTGCTTTCTGGACATACCGCTATCCACTTGACGGAACTCCGTAAAAATAATTTTCTTGTCTTCGTCCGAGATACCGATGCCGGTATCACTAATATCAAACACTAGATCATGCTCGTCGGAAATTTTCGCCGAAAGCGTAACAGAACCTTCGTTGGTGAACTTGACGGCATTTACCAAAAGATTAACCAAAATTTGATCAAGTTTTGTTCTGTCGCTTTCAATCAGCATGTCGGTGTTTTCAGGAAGATCCATTACAAACTTGATTTTCTTTTCCATGGTCAACTGATAAATGTTGGGCGAGACTTCATCGAGAAGATCGCTCAATAGAAAGCTTTCTTTTCTAACCTCAATCTTTCCCGAATCAAACTTAGAGAATTCCAAAATGTTGCTGATCAGCTCCAACAATTTTTTTCCGTTCCGGTGAATAATGTTCAGTCTTTCCTTAATTGATTTTGTGAGAACAGAATCGTTCACCATCAAGTCGGTCAATCCGAGGATAGATATTAACGGAGTTCTCAACTCGTGCGACATGCTTGCAAGAAACTCCGATTTAACTTTTGTAAGCTCTACTGCCTTTGCGCGCTGGCTCTCAAGCTCATCGGCTTTTTCCTGCAGTTGCCTATGCAGTCTTTTCAACTCTTCGTTTTGAACCGTGATCTGAGCATTTTGTTTTTGATACTCTTCATTTAATATTTTCAACTCGCCTACGAGGTTTTCCAACTGCTCTAATGATTTTGCGTTAGCCAACCCGATTGCCAACTGTTCTTGGATGTTGTTCAAATATTTCAGAACATCCGATTGCGGTTCGGATTCCGATGCAAGTTCAAGAACTGCAATTGTCTCTTTGTTGTAAACTATGGGATAGATAGTCAAATACTTAAGTTTGATAACAGCCAATCCGGTCTGTACTTCAGGAAAGTTTTCACGAAAATGAAATTCAACTTTCTCTTTTTTATCAACCGCGTTGTTGTACATATCCTCGTTATGATTCAGCGCTGCCAGGTTCCTGCTGATTCCGTAAGACGAGACTGGTCGTAAAATCTTGTTCTCGGTCAGATACAGCACGCCAAAAGTTAAACCGGTTGTTTTAATTATTTTGGAAAGAGCCGCGTAAGAAATTTCTTTTATAGTAGGATTCTGATTTATCAAAGTGATGAACTCGGAATACTCTTTCTCAGCATTTTTATTTCTGACAATCTCGTCGAGCATTTTGTTAAAGATTCTGCTGAGGTTTCCAATTTCATCATGAGTGATTACCTCTACTCGATGGTCCATATCACCTTTGCTGGTGACTTCGGCGGCGTTGCTGAGAAGAAAGATTTGCTTTCGCAGTTTTGCAGTTGAGACCAGAACTATAATAATGGTTACGGCGCTGCCGGCTAAAATTATCAATATCATCACGATGCGTAAGGTATCCCGGAAATTCACGCCTTCCTTAAACGCATCGAACACAACAAAATTAACTTTTGTTTCGGGTGAGAAATAAAGTTTAGGAGTATATAATGTTGCGATGAAATCCCCATTCTCGGATTCCAACGAATAAAGAGAATAGCTGTTTTTGTATCTTAAGTCGTGAGCCGCATTTACAATATTCAGTAAATTGGCTTGACTCCTTTCCGAATGTGAGAACTCAACAGGCACGTTATTAACAATGAGAGCAACCTCGGCGCGAATTTTGTCGGAAATTCTATCGAGCATCTTTGACGAAATTACATTTCCGTAGTAAACCGTTTTTCCGCCAGGGAATTGTGCATAACGCAAAATCACGCTCGGGTTATTTATAAAGAACTGATGAAATGAAAACGAACGGGAATTTATGTACGATTTGCCGTTGGTTTTAAATTCGCTCGCGTTTATCAGCGAATCGTTAACCAACGTAAACAAAAAGTCTATTGATGTAGAATCAATGTTAAGCGATTCAAAATTGTTCAGTTGCTGGCTTAACCCGCCAAAATCGGAATCTGTTTTCAAAACTTCGTTCTGAAGCGCAATGACTAAATCGCTTGTTGCATTCAAGATTGATTTAGATTGCTGCTGCAGCAACGCTTGCCCGGCTAACGAATAAAAAATAACCGTTGACGTTACCGACACTACGACTACAACCAGAAATGTGATCAATATGAATTTAACATTCAACTTCATTTAACGAAGGACCTCCCGATTCATTCTGCGAGATGGAAAGAAAAGTATTTCAAGCTGCGTTGCAAACGCATTTTAAAAAGGTAAGACTTATTTCCAATCTATCTATTTGTTGTCTTGGTTCTCATTAGATTTCTTTTCTTTAATCTCTTCTTGATCCTTGTCGGATTTTTTTATTTGGTCTTTATACTTATCCAACTGCTCCAATTCTTTATTCCTCTCATCACGAAGAACTGATTCACTTTTCTCCATTTGCATTCTTTCTTTTAGAGTTGGAAGCATGTCTGCTTTTATCAGCATGATAATTTCTTTCCTAACATTTTCCGTCTGATCATAGCCGAAGATATATCGCAATCCCAAAAACCACCACGGTAAATCTTTAAGAAAAGGAATCCCGCGCCGGCTATTGATTTCTTGATTTTCGAACAAGCCGCCAACTGCAGCTTCCTCACCTGGAAGCAGCATAACCTGAGTATTAACATTATTCTTACTTACTGTGGTGCTCAATGCGTCTCTTGAGACAACGCTGCTTCTCTCTATACTTAGATCAAGGAGTATGTAGTTTATATTATCTTCATTATAGATATGAGGCGTAACTGTAATTATTGTACCGGTAGGATAAAATTTGTCTGTTAAGTTGCCTGCAAAATCTCTCTCTTTAATTGAGAAATCCGTTCCTACTTGAGTCTTACCTTCCATACCATTTCTAACGGTAATGATCGGACGCGCAATTATTTGTCCTAAACTATTTGTCTCAAAGAATCTCAGTAATCCTCCAATAGTTCCAGACCAGGGACCGAGAGAAAAACTTGATGTATCGCTGAATTCTCCCGTTGGCGGTTTAGACTTTTGTGTCGTAGCCGCTGCACCTGCGGCTGCTTGCTGCTGCTGTTGAAACGTGATAATGCTGGAACCGACTCTAATTCCCGATTGAGAAAACAGTGATTCCCAGTTAATGCCTCGTTCACGCATATCGTCAATATTTGCTTCAAAGAGAACCGCTGAAATTTTCACTTCCCTTTCATTTACGGAAGCGTACTCTTTTTTATCTAATTGCGTTTTTGATTCATCTTTCTTCCTTACAATTACCGTGTTAGCGGTCTCATCAATCGTGAGGTTATTGTACTGAACGATAATGAATAGAGCTTTCTTATACTGCATGTTAACTATTTCAACTCCTATGGGAGTTGTTAACTGCACAGTGGAAACAATTTTTTTGCCGGCAACTTTTTCGCTAACCTTGCTAAGAACTTCAATGGCTTGATCGAAAGGAATTTTTTCCGAAAGCGAAACTATTTCTTCCGGGCTAACATAACCTTTAAGCTTATCCTTCAAATCGATTTGCGCAAATATCAATTGAACAGACACCAGCAAAAACAAAAATGTAATTATCTTTTTCATTGTATTTAACCTACTTTTTTTCTTTTCCAAGCTTCAAAGAAACGTTTTCAATAATACCGCCTTTGTTAAGAACAAAATTCACAACGCTGTTTTGATAATCGATATTGGTTAGGAACCCAAGATAAACTTGATCGCCCTCCCACAACAGATAAGTATTGCCGCTGGCATCCGATAGAAAAGCTCCGTCTGGAATTAAAGCAAGCAATTGCGCCGTCTGAACATCCAACAAGTGATCTACATTTGCCGGAATTTCATTACGTATTAACGGGTAGAAAAAATCATAAGCCGGATTCGGAATGAGCGGGTTTTCTCTTATGTCTTTAACAAAAAACCGGTCACTTAACGAATAGTAAACCTTCACCTTGAACTTGTAATTCACTAGAAAGTGAGGTGTTCCGTCTTTATCAACCTTAACGTTGTTAGATAATCCCATCTCACTGATTTTTTTGAGCTGCTTGCTTTCTTCGATTGCGTAAATCAGTCTATCGAGATCACCAAACTCTGCGGTTCCGCTCACGGTATAGTTGTAAATGTTAAAGTTTGCGCTCGTCTCGTTTTCGTCAAACTCAACATTAACAAACGAGTTGTTGGAAAAACTGTAAGATACCTGGTTTACAAAATCAAAAAAACCGGCTTGAGAGAATTTGTAAGGAATGTTGTACTTCCGATTCGCAAGGACCGAATCGAGTTCGGCTACCCGCTTTTGGAACGAAACAAGTTGTCGCGTTAACGCTTCGGTATCAAGCTGGAATAGTTTCAAATCCTTAATTCTTTTTTCTTTATCCTTAATTTTGGATTTCTGAATTACAAAACTGTAGAACCCTGCGCTCAACAAGATACCGATGAAAATCACCAGAATGATTAAAGTATTTTTTACCTTAGTACTCATTTCGTTTTAAGCGAATCATCTTTTAATTTAAAACTCAGTGAATAAGAAAAAGCGCTTTTCTCTCTCAGCGGTTCGTAATTAATTTTTTTCAAAAGTGAAGTTTTATACAACTCAGCGAATTCAGTAAGCACGCTTCGAGATAGTGAATAACCGTCAAGTTTAACTTCAGTTTTGTTAACCGTTTCAAGTTTTGAAATCCAAAAATTTCTTCGTCGTTCTGCGAAATCCGAAATTTTTGAAATTGTACGATTCCACACGCCGGATCCAACTGCCGCAGAATCAAGGATTTTTTGCGTTGCATCAAAACTGTTAATCCTCTGTTCAAGCGGAGTAATTTCCTGCACGAGTTCCTGGTTTTGTGTCTGCCTTTGCATCAGACGATCAATTTCATAGTTCAGTTCATTTATATGCTTAACATTGCTCAGAATACTAAAAGTGAAATAAAAAGTTGCGGCAAATAGTACGGGCAGCAAGGCGTAACCGTGCCATCCGAAATCAAATACTTTTTGATGCTCTTGAACATACCTTGGCAGAAAATTTACACCAACATAGAGCTTATCTAATTCATCGAAGTATTCCGTTGCGGCTGAAATAGGAACAGCAAATAAGGCAAGGTCTTTCACTTCATCTTCTTTCAGCCAGGTAGTATCTAAACCAGGGAACTTAAGCTCGGACACATTCGCTTCGGGGAATGTACCATAGAAGGATAGGATTAAGTTCTCTGATCTGTCTTCGCCGCAAATGATAATGTTGTCAAGCTTCGGAATTCCCCCGTTTTCCATTTCAAGCAGAATCTTCGAAAAATATACATCGTAGGTATGAAGATTTTTTGTGCCGATATCCAGTGTGGAGCCGATATGTCTTAATCGCTGACCTTCCAAAAAAATCAGTTTGGAATATTCTTTTCCTATATGAACAATCAGAGTGAAATCTTCCGGAAAGAATTTTGTGTTTTTTGAAACGTAGTAAGCTAACGGAAGTTCGGCGGTCTTTATCGTGGGAATTTTTAAGTACCGCTTGTTATTATAATTTGCAAGTTGGTTTACAAGTCCAACGCCAGGTATGTCGCCTTCCAGAAATACTCCGAGCGTAGTTTTTTCATTCAGCTCGGTAATGTCCATAGAATCTTCATCAACCGTAATCCCTTTTGTTGATTGCAAATCCTTTATGATTGTCTGAATTAGCTTTTTCTTGTTTTGATCGCGGGGTCCCTCGTACGAATGATAATTCACAATCGGTTCGGTAACAATGGGGATGTAATTCATACCGTTGATTTTCAGGTCATGCAATGACGCGTGAAATTGACCGACATCGGACGTATCTTGACTAATCTCAGGTTCAGCTGCTGTTTCAAGATTGTCGAAAGAAATTTCATCTCCTTTGATATCGACTGCATTTAGCTCGCTGTACAATTCCGGTTTTGAAGAAGCGCCTTGTGATCTGGAAACAGTAAACGCAGCCACACGCTGGATTTGAATACCGTCCTTTGTTCTTGCAACAACGGCTAACTTTGCGTCGGTACCCTCGTAATATAGACATACAACAGGCTTCAAGATTATACCGCCTTCATCAACTGAAGAATTCGTGTTTTGTTATTAGCATAAGCTATCGCACTCTCTTTTGAAATCTTCTTTTCCGTATAAAGACGCATCAAATCCTGTTCCATTGTAACCATGCCCTGAGGGCCGCCCTGATTAATCATCAAGTAAATTTCACTTGTATTATTGTTCTTTATTGCCGCTCTTACACTTGGAGTAACAATGAGCACCTCTTTAGCCAGTGCGCGTTTCCCGTCCAAACTGGGAACAAGTTTCTGCGATACTACGGAAATCAATACATCGGCTAAACGGTTCTTTACCCTTTCCTGTTCGTGAGGATCAACCTCGGCAATGATACGGTCTATCGATTCCACAGCAGAAGAAGTATGAAGTGTTGAAAAAACTTTATGCCCGGTATCTGTTACTTCGAGTGCCGCCATGATTGTAGCCGGGTCTCTCATTTCACCGATAACAATTATATCGGGATCTTGTCGGAGGGATTGAATAACCCCGTCTTTAAATGATAAAACATCTCTTCCAACCTCGCGATGCTTTATAATAGACTTGCGGGATTTATGTACGTATTCAATTGGCGAACCTATTATTACAATATGGCACGGGTCGAAATCGTTGTGGTAATCAATTATTGCATCCAAAGTTGTGGACTTTCCGGAACCGGTAATACCGGTGACCAACGACAAACCAAATTTTATATAACTGTGGCTCATGGTTTTAACAGCAAGCGGATGGAAACCAAGAGATTCGACTGGGCGCACCGCAGCTTGAATTGAACGCATGTTAAGAGTCAAGCAATCCAAGTCGTAATACGCGTCGGCACGGAACCTAAAAACTGTTTGAGTTTTTTCGTATTTAAATGAATAACTGAAATCAATATTTTTTTCGTTTAATAAAATTGCGCATTGATTGGGATTAAGCAGATTAACGATCAGCAGTGTAGCTTCATCTTCCGTAAATTGCGGCAAATCCAAAACACGTTCCTTGTTGCCGAAAACTCTAAACCAAACTTGTCCCTGTGTACCGTACCCGCCGAGTTCTACATCCGAAGCTTGCTGCTCAATCATCGATTCTAAGATGTGATTCATTAACTGAAAGAGAATCAGTTTATGCTCTACTTGCAGTTTGTTGATGTTTTCAATTGTATATCTAATTCTTTCGGGACCAAAAATGCTGGTGGGGATGCTTGCGGTGAAAGCTGAAAGAATCTGTTTTGCAGGGGCAATCATTTATTATTCCATATATAATTGAGCGAAGAAGACCGCTTTCATACAGTAATATAACTAAAAGAAATTGAACTAATCTTCCATTGTGGCGCCGATCACTTCTTGAATTGAAGTGAGCCCCATTTTCACTTTTTCAAATCCGGAATCTCTTAAGCTATTGGTTCCGTCTTTTCTTGCCTGCTCTCTAATTGATTCTTCGTCAACTTCTTCACCGGCGCGTACAATTAATCTCCTAATCTCCTTGGTGAAGTAAAGCGCTTCGTGAATAGCCATTCTGCCTTTGTATCCGGTATGATTACATTTCTCGCAACCGACTGCATCATAAATATCATGACCGGCCCAATCTTTTATGTCTAATCCGGAAGGCAGAATATGTTCTTCAAGATTAACTATTTTCTTTTTGCAGTTGTCACAAAGTTTTCTAATAAGACGTTGAGCAACAATAATGTTGATTGCATAAGCTATCAAGAATGGTTCAACGCCCATCTTGAACAAACGCGCTACCGCACTCGGCGCATCATTTGTGTGCAAAGTTGAAAATGTTAAGTGTCCGGTGTTCGCAAGTTTGATCGCTGTCTCGGCTGTTTCTTTATCACGCATCTCACCAACCAGCACGATATCTGGGTCATGACGAAGGATGGATCTAATCGCCTGTTCAAAATTCATTTTGATACCAATCTTTAACTGACGCGCGCCTTCAATTACGTATTCAACAGGATCTTCAACAGTTAAAACATTTTTTGTTGGATTGATTACCTGGTAAAGAGCGGCAATAAGCGTTGTGGATTTACCGCTTCCTGTCGGTCCGGTTAGAATAATCATTCCTTGCGGCTGGCTGATGGCTTTAACGAAAGCAGTATTGGCATAGCCGGTGAGTCCAAGTTTTCCCAAATCTCTAATTACTTTTCTATCATCGAGAATTCTTATTACAATGCTTTCGAATTTATTTTTTAATTCCGTTCCAACAGTAGGCAAAACAGAAACACGAAAACGAATTATGTGCCCGTCGATCTCCCGCTGAATAAATCCATCCTGTGCACGCTCTCTTTCAAATCTATCCAATCCTTTCGAGCGGTCTTTCACAACAGCCATAACGGCTTCCGGCAATGTACCTTCCTGAGTGTGCCAAAGCATCAATTTTCCGTCAAGGCGAAAATGAATTTCAGTTTTATTGCCTGATTTCGGAATAAGATGAATATCGCTCACACCTTTCCGAACACCTTCTACCAGAGACGCTTCAACCAAATTAATTAAAGCACTTTTGTTAATCTCGGCATCAAGTTCGTCTTCACTTATTGTTTCTTCCTCAACAACTTGAATTTCTTCACCGGCTTCTTGAATCATCTTAAGATATTCGTTCTCTGAAGAAACTATTTGAGAAATCAACTTTTCGTAATCTTTCTTTTTTATGTAGTTGATTTCGTACTTTTTCGCGTTCAGTGTATAAGCAATCTTCGCCAGGTTTCTATCGGTAGGATCAACAGCGGCAAGGATAAGTTTGTCTTTCACTTTATCATCGAACCGAAACGGAATTACACGATGTTCGAGCAGCATCTTTTTTACATCGTCGCCTTGACGACTCATAACATTTTTTATTTCGGTAAGCCGCTCCTCAGATAGTTCATCGGAATGAAAAATTAATTCTTTGAAGGCATAGAGGATTGCTACTTCTCGAAAAATCGTATCGTGATCAAAACTAAATTCATCTACCAAGATTTGAGCAAGATTTCTTTTCAATTTTGTCTGATCGCTGTCCTTTATCCTAAGAGCTTGCTCAAGAATTTTGTGGTCAATTATTCCCTTCTTAAGAAGAAGGTAACCGATTTTATCGGTCATCTCAATTTGACTATCGATCATTTCTAATATCCTCTACGTTCTACTGAACCATTGGCGACTTAGGACTAATTGTTGCCGTTTCAGCTGAGATAAGCGTTAGTGCGATCATTACAACCATAATGATCATGGCAATTGCAACTTGAATCATTTCGATTATGCTTTTTAATCTATAAACGGTTTCGCTTTCGTAATAATTTGCCAGCTGCAACGCGGTGTTTTTAATTGTTCCGGTTTCTTCACCGGAATGAAATCTTGAAATTGCAGTCTCCGTAAAAATTCCGCTCGCTTCAAACGCTTCTGTTATACCGGCGCCCTTTTTGATCATTAAAGGAATTGCAACATTTTTAATTTGTTGTTCAAAGTATAGGTTCCCCGTCGCTTCAGCAGCAATTCTAATCGGTTCTATACTTTCCGCAGAGCCGCTATACAATGTATAAAACACACGGCAGAAAACTTCAATCAATGTTTTGTGAACCAAAGATCCCAGAACAGGTATTTTCAGCATTATGCGGTCAAAAAATAGTTTGCCTTTTTTTGTTCTGCTAAATTGCCAAAGTGCAAGAGGGGGACCAACTACGAAAATTGTAACAAGCAGAGCATGTCCCATCAAAAAATTTGAAAATTTTAAAGTTGCGGCTGTCATAGGCGGAAGATCAATCTTAAATTTTACAAACAACTGCGCTGTTGCCGGGAAAATATATCCTACATAAAATAGTACTGCAATAAACAGAACAAAAAGAGTGATCATTGGGGTAATTAATGCGCTCTTCAAACTTTTTTTAAACTCTTGTTGTCTTTCTAGGAATTTTGCAGTGGCTTTATAAATCTCCGCCATGTTGCCGCTCTTGGATGCAAGTCCCAGCATGAAAGCGGTAAACTTTCCGAAAACAGATTGGTAACGCAAAAAAGTAGTCTCGCTATCCGCGCCTTTTTTCAGTTCGTTATTAATTTGTTTAAGCGTCTCACGAAGTGTTTTATTCTGAATATCATTTATTAAAAGAGTTAGAATTTCGCTGTAGGGCAATTTCTGATCTAACAATTCCGCGCTAATTTTTACATATGAAACAATATCCTGCATCGGTGGTTTTAAATTGAAATCAAGTAATTTTTTGTTAACCGATACAACTTCGTAACCGAGTTTGCGAAGCGCGTTAACAACTTCTTCTTTGTTGAATGCTCTTTGCTCGCCGACAATTGGTTTTTCGGTACCGCGCTTGATTTTGTAGATGAAAGAAAACTTTTTCTCAATAGCCTGAACTTTAAGTTGATTTTTATCGGCAAGTTTATAAATCTTCTTCTTTGCCGCTGCAAAAGTAGGCTCGGTTAGATTACCGCTTAATACCTGACCATTTGATTTTTGCGCTGAAAATCTGACTTCTATCATGGACTCTGTTCTTAAATAAATAAAAAGCCGATAAAGTATAAATGCTTCTATCGGCTTTCAATTTAACAAAAATCTGAATAAAAATTAATTGTTTATAACCGTTGATGTGATAGAATTGGGCCCAACTATCATTGTTACCTTAACCGGATTTGTTCCATCATTACCGATCTGGTTACCGGTACCAACAATGGTTACAGATAGTGCAGCAGCAGTTGAAGTGTAAGTTCCGTTGCCCGTTGATGCAAACTGAGTTGGAATTGTCCATCCGGTAAAACTATTTCCGCCGCCGCCTAGAGATGCAGCTTTTCTATAATATGATTGTGCCATTGAACCAAGATTCACTAAATCCAATACGACAGCATCACGGTTTGATGAAGACGAACCTGTAGAAAACCTATTAATACCTACGAGCACCGCTATACCAACAATTAAAACTGCAAGAGCTATTAACAGAAGCTGCTGCTGACCCATGTGACTCTCTCTTCGCTTTAGTTACTTTAGTTATTAACTGTTGTCGAAGTTATAGCGTTTGGTCCAACAACCATAGTAACTTTAACATTAGCTGTTCCGTTATTTCCGATTTGAGTTCCCACACCCTCCAGTGTTACCGAAGCTCCAGTATTTGCTGTTATTGTGTATGATCCGTTTGGTGTTTTTGTTGCTGTAGCAGTGTTATCAGCTGCTGTTGCAGATAATGCAGGCATTGTGAAACCAGTGAAAGAATTATTCCCGCCAGCTAACGCTGTTGGTTTTCTGTAAAATGTTTGAGCCATTGAGGCAATATTTGTAAGATCCGAAATAACAGCATCGCGGTTAGATGATGTTGAACTTGCTGTGAATACGTTGATACCTACTACTACTGCTATACCAACGATAATAACCCCTAATACGATAAGTAGAAGTTGCTGTTGACCCATGACTTTCTCCTTTAGTTTTGATTAGTTAAATGAAAAATAAATTACTGAGTATCTCTAATTTTTTTAACTTCCTTTTAAGAAACAAACAGTAATTATTTCCGGTTTCGAATGCCTCATTTTCTTGTTAACCATAGAGGTCAAATTTCAAACCAGAAATAGGAATTGCTTACTACAAAATTTTCTTTGAAAATAATATAAAAAATGAATTATTGAATAGAAAGAAAAATGTGGAGGATAAAACCTATCCCGCCGGGTAATAATTACCTGTAAGGATAACCAAACCTCCGAGGTTTGAGGAGATTTTGTAGAGCGAACAGATTGTTCGCTCCCTTGCTCTTCTGAACGATCAAACTGATCGTTCTACATTACAATTTTGTAGAGCGAACAGATTGTTCGCTCTACAAATGAAGAATTTCTATTTTACCCGTATATGAAGTTCAGTCAATTGGGCTTCTTCAACATGAGAAGGAGAATCATCCATCAGAGAAAGCCCGCTCGATGTTTTTGGAAATGCAATCACATCGCGTATTGAGGTTCTTCCCGCAAAAAGCATTGCCAAACGATCGAAGCCGAATGCAATTCCACCATGCGGCGGCGCACCATACTTAAACGCGTTCATTAAGAAACCAAATTTCTCTTGAGCTTCTTCGGGTTTGATACCGAGAACATTAAACATTTTTGACTGCAAACTCGAATCGTGAATTCGAATACTTCCGCCAGCAATTTCATTTCCGTTTAACACCAAATCATAAGCTCTGGCTTTCACTTTCGCGGGATCAGAATCCATCAATGGCACGTCTTCCATTCTTGGTGATGTGAACGGATGATGCATAGCGTAAAATCTTT
>JAKAEE010000073.1 GCA_021820065.1 Bacteroidota bacterium
TTAAGAATAGTTACATCTCTAAAAGAAATTACTCCGCCAATCGGCTTGTTGTCTTCATCCTTCAATATGGCAGCGTTCAACCTAATAGATAACGGATTTGCATTATAGCATTGTATCAACGTATCCACATCATAAACGTTTTTACCGTTTTGAAGAACATTAGCAATAGGACAATCCGAGAAACAGAATTCGGATTTAAAAACATTTTTGCAATATTTTCCTATTACTTTCTCTTTCTCGAAACCGGTTATCCTTTCAGCCGCTTCGTTAAAAAAAGTGATCTTGAAATCTTTATCGACAGTGACTACTCCTTCGGCAAGAGAATTTAAGATCACATTATTTTTATTACTTGTGAAGTCCATGTCTTCAGATCACATTTGTTATTAAAAATATTCTCAAAAGTATTACTAATATTCAGCAAACTGAATTTGTTTGTGGAGTAGCCTCCAATCACAATCAATGTACATATGTATCATGAATCAGCGTGGAAAAATTAAACTCTATACGAATATGCGCAATGATTTCAATTTGTTCAAGCAATTAAACGAAGAATATAAAGACAAGACAACTGTAGGATTAATCGAACCGAATTAATATTTTGTAAACAGTTTAACAGAAATTTAAGGAGTGAAGTATGGAAGCGTTGACCGGTGTTTCAATTGTGATAATCATTGCAGCAGTTTTTGCCCTTATCATGATTTTTTACTTTGTACCGATTGGATTGTACATCACAGCATATTTTTCCGGTGTTAAGGTTAGGATATTCAAAGATTTGATCGGTATGCGGCTTAGAAAAGTTTCTCCGCAAGTAATTGTGAGAAATTTAATCGCTGCTACTAAAGCGGGATTGCAATTAAACATTTCTATGTTGGAAGCGCATTTTCTTGCTGGCGGAAATGTTACAAAAGTTGTCACTTCACTAATTTCTGCAAATAAAGCAAATTTAGATTTAGGTTTTTCCAAAGCAGCTGCAATTGATCTCGCCGGACGCGACGTTTTGGAAGCCGTGAGAATGTCCGTTAATCCAAAAGTAATTGAAACCCCAATTGTTGCGGGAGTAGCAAAAGATGGAATTCAGTTGAAAGCGATCGCCAGAATAACCGTTCGAACAAATTTGGAAAGATTGGTTGGCGGCGCCGGAGAAGCAACAATTCTCGCGCGTGTTGGCGAAGGAATAGTTACTACGATCGGTTCAAGCAACTCTCACAAAGATGTTTTGGAAACACCGGACAGCATTTCAAAAGTAGTACTTAAAAAAGGTTTGGATGCCGGCACCGCATTTGAAATTTTATCAATTGATATTGCCGACGTTGACGTAGGCACAAACATTGGCGCGGTATTACAAGCTAATCAAGCTGAAGCCGATCTTAAAGTTGCGCGCGCTAAAGCCGAAGAAAGACGCGCTGCCGCAGTCGCGTTAGAACAGGAAATGAACGCCGAAGTCGCACGAATGCGTGCAAAAGTTGTTGAAGCTGAATCTGAAATTCCTAAAGCGATGGCTGAAGCTTTCAGAAAAGGTAATCTCGGCGTAATGGATTATTATAATTTAAGGAATGTTCAAGCCGACACTGACATGCGAAGCAGTATAGCAAAACCGGAAGAAAAGAAAGACAAGTAAACCATGGATAATTTGATTCAAATAATAATTTTTCTTTTCATCATCTATTTTTTGTTCGGTTCTGTTTTTGGCAAGAAGAAACAGCAAGGGAGCGGCAGAAATGTACCGGAAAATTCTGAAGGAGAAGACCAGCAAAAATCTTCTCCCTCTTCCTCGCCGGAAGATTTGCTTGAAATGTTTGGTTTTAAAATTCCCAAGACAGGCGGAGAATATGAACACCCCCAAACAACTATTCCGACTGCTGATAGAAGAACTCGATTTGAACAGATGCAGCAGCCGGAATCAACTTCCGAGTTCATACCGCCGACTCCAATGGATAGCGCCAAAGAAGATAAAGAATTTGCAGAGCGCACAAAAGTTTATGATACGCCGCTGTCAATCAATGAGCGGGCAAACTCGATTAGACAAAAAATCAAAAGTCCTTCTTCACTGCGTGAATTGATTTTAGTTTCCGAAATTCTCAAAAAGCCCAAAGCACACCGTTACTAATGGCAAAGAAGTACGTACTAAAAAGAACGCGAGAAGTTGCAGTTCACAAAGCTGTAGATGAATCACATTTCAGAATTAATTACAAAGAGCAATTAAATGCGGCGCAGTTCGAAGCTGCAAGCGCAACCGACGGCGCCTACCTCGTTATTGCCGGTGCCGGAAGCGGAAAGACCAGAACATTGGTTTACCGCGTTGCGCGATTGACAGAATTAGGAAACGATCCCTCTTCGATTCTTCTTCTCACATTTACACGCAAAGCTGCAAAAGAAATGATGGACCGCGCAACGATCCTTTTGGATAACCGCTGTTCTAAAATTAACGGCGGAACCTTTCATTCTTTTGCCAACATTACTTTGCGCAAATACGCAAAAGCCGTTAAGCTTGAAAACGGTTTTACAATTCTTGATCAAGGTGATAGCGAAGATGTAATAAATTTAATACGCGGACAGCTCAATCTTGCTCAACACAAGAAAAGATTTCCGAACAAGACTACAATCAACAAAGTGATAAGTCTGAGCACAAATACCGGACGAACGATTGAAAATATTCTGGAAGAAGAATTTCCCCACTTCGCGGAGTATCTTGAGAAGATCACGGATATTCACAAAATTTACACTGCGTATAAACACAAAAATAATCTTCTCGATTATGATGATCTGCTTCTCTATCTGCGCGCTTTTCTTTTCGAAATGTCGCCGGCAACAAAATCTTTTCTTTCTGCAATCAAATACGTAATGGTTGACGAATATCAGGATACCAACAAACTTCAGGCAGAAATCATCAAAGGTTTGACGCAGCTTAACAATAACATTATGGTTGTCGGCGACGATTCCCAGTCGATCTATTCATTCCGCGGCGCAAATTTCAAAAACATAATGGAATTTCCGAAACTCTTTGCTGACGTAAAAATTATTACGATGGAAGAGAACTACAGAAGCACACAGGAGATTCTGAATTTTTCCAATCACATCATCGAACACGCGTTTGAGAAATATCCAAAACATCTTTTCACACGCAAGACAGGCGGCGAACTGCCGGGAATAATTTCCGCCGCAAATGAAAATATGCAGTCACAATTTATTGTTGAACGAATTCTGGAATTGCGTGAAGAAGGTGTTCCTCTTAATGAGATCGCAATATTGTTCCGTTCGTCATATCATTCATTCGATCTTGAAATCGAATTAAATAAAGCGAACATACCTTACATGAAATTTGGCGGCATGAAATTTATCGAGACCGCTCACGTAAAAGATATGCTCGCTTTCTTGCGCATCGCTTCCAATCCCAACGATTACGTTAGCTGGTACCGGGTTTTACTGCTACATGAGGGCATTGGTCCTAAGCGCGCGCAACTGATTATGGACGCGATTGCGACGAATCAAATTTCAATTAAAGGCGAACCGGAATCTGCAGTAACCAAAAAGTACGGCGACAATATTTTCAATCTTTTCTCGCTTCTTCATGAAATTCATACGAAGAATAATTTACCGGCTGACAAAGCCGAACTCGTTTATAAATATTACGAACCGCTCTTCATCGAAAAGTATGATGACTATAACAAACGGAAAAAAGATTTAGATATTTTCATGAACATTTCGCAGAATTACAAAAGTCTGGAAAGTTTTCTTTCTGATATGGCGCTTGAACCGCCGCGCGACAGCGTGATTGAAATTGACGGAACCGACAAAGAGCGTGAATACTTAACGCTCTCCACAATTCATTCTGCAAAAGGTTTGGAGTGGCATTCTGTTTTTATTCTTCATGCTATCGATGGATTTTTCCCTTCGAGTCAATCTTTCGAAAAACTTGAAACGTTGGAAGAAGAAAGAAGACTGATGTACGTCGCTTCAACGCGTGCAAAACAAAATCTTTATATTTGCTATCCTACGCATATCTTCGACCGGCACAACGGAATGACATTTTCGAAGCCGTCACGTTTCATTGAAGACGTAACGGAAGAATTGGCAGACCAGTGGTTGTTGGAAGGATGATGTAGTTCCGGCGAATTTGATTTATGCTTTCAAAAAATTATCTTTAAAAAAAGAAAAAACTTTTATGTACGACGCAAAAGAATTAGTCCGCAAAGCTGTTGAAGCAAAATCAAAAGCATATCCAAAGTATTCAAACTTTTATGTTGGTGCCGCATTACTAACGGAGAACGGACGAATATTCCAAGGCGCCAATATCGAAAACTCATCTTACGGCTTAACAATCTGCGCCGAAAGAACCGCAATCTTTCAAGCTGTCATCGAAGGCGAAAGGAATTTCCAAGCGATTGCGATTGCCGGTGATACCAATGAATTTTTGCCTCCGTGCGGCGCGTGCCGACAAGTCTTAGCTGAGTTCTGCGACAAAGATTTGGATGTAATCTTAACAAACACAAAAGGTGAAATAAAAACTTTAAAGTTAGGCGAACTGCTTCCCTATTCATTCGGCGAGGAATTTTTGAAATCATGATGGAATTCACACCTCATTCAACACCAAGAAACACAGGCTGGATCGAAGTTATTGCCGGCTGCATGTTCAGCGGTAAAACAGAAGAACTTATAAGACGATTAAGAAGATCTCAAATCGCGCGTCTCGAAGTAAAAATTTTTAAGCCAAGAATCGATATCAGATATTCTTCGAGCGACATTGTTTCTCACAGCGAACAATCTTTGCCTTCCATACTTGTTGAGAACGCTCAAGAAATTTTAACGTTGAGCGAAGACGCTCAAGTTGTTGGAATTGATGAAGCGCAATTTTTTACTGCCGATCTTGTTGATGTCTGCAACAAATTAGCTAATCAAGGTAAACGTGTTATTATCGCTGGGTTGGATCAAGACTATCGCGGAGTGCCTTTCGAACCGATGCCGCAGCTTCTCGCAATTGCAGAGTATATCACTAAGACTTTAGCAATCTGCGTAGTTTGCGGTAATCCGGCAGATAAAACTCAAAGAAAAGTCATTTCAACCGAACGAGTACTTGTAGGCGCTGCAGACAGCTACGAAGCCCGCTGCAGAAAATGTCATTACATTCCAGAATAAATCCGAGGACCAAATGGATTTCGCAGTTTCATTGCTAAGGGGAATAATTGGATTAGTTATTTTATTGGGTATAGCTTTTCTTTTTTCGAACAATAAAAAACGAATCAACTGGAAACTTGTAGCTACCGGCGTTACTATCCAAGTGATCTTCGCAATATTCATTATTCACAGTGAAACTTTGCGCGCATGGTTCTTCCCTCTCGGCTGGCCAAAGGACGTTGTTAATTGGCTCGGCGGAGCGATTGTAAGTCTGCTTGGTTTCACAATGCAAGGCGCTCAATTTGTTTTTGGAAAGTTGGCTTCAAATACCGCCGAAGGAAATCTCGGAGTGATTTTCGCATTTCAAGTTTTACCGACTATCATTTTCGTTTCGTGCTTAACATCGGTTTTATACTACCTTGGCATTCTTCAGCTTGTTGTTAAAGGAATGGCATGGGTGATGGCAAAACTTCTCGGCACCAGCGGAGCGGAATCGCTTTCGAACACCGCAAATATTTTTGTGGGACAAACAGAAGCGCCGCTTCTCATTAGACCTTATATTGAAAAAATGACAAACTCGGAAATCTTAACCATCATGATCGGCGGAATGGCAACGATTGCCGGCGGTGTTATGGCAAGTTATATTCAGATGCTGGGACAATCATTTGCAGACGCGCATCACATTGCGCTGCAGCAAGCGCAAATCAAATTTGCAATTCAACTGCTTGCCGCAAGCACTATGGCGGCGCCAGCTTCTTTGGTTGTTGCAAA
Organism: Bacteroidota bacterium; assembly: GCA_021820065.1. Taxonomy (GTDB): domain Bacteria; phylum Bacteroidota; class Ignavibacteria; order Ignavibacteriales; family Melioribacteraceae; genus Fen-1258. The sequence goes on from JAKAEE010000073.1 coordinate 5,884, forward strand.
AATTCTTTATCCAGAAACTGAAGAACCCGTTACGCGCGGTACGGTAAAAATAAAAGTAGAGAAGAACGCTTCAAACGTAATCGAAGCTGCCGCAACCGGCGCCGGTGATGGATTAACTCTCGCACTTAATGTTGCAGGTATGCTGCTCGCCTTTATTGCTTTAATCGCGCTGGTAAATTATTTGTTCACAAGTCTTGGCGACGTTGTAGGCATTAATAATTATTTCCGCACAAACTTCGGTCAGCCGCTCTCAATGCAATTGCTATTCGGAATTGTGCTGCGTTATTTAGCTGTTGGTATCGGCGTTCCATGGAACGATGCATTTCAGTTTGGAAGTTTGATCGGGACAAAAGTTGTGCTGAATGAATTCGTTGCTTACTTGGATTTAACGACAATCATAAAATCCGGATTGATGAGCGAGAAAGGAATTATGATGGCAACGTATGCTCTGTGCGGATTTGCAAATTTTTCTTCCATCGCAATTCAAATTGGCGGTATAAGTCCGATGGCGCCGTCGCGTAAAAAGGATATTGCCGCACTCGGTTTGAAAGCTGTTCTCGGCGGAACAATCGCAACATTGATGACCGCGACTCTTGCCGGAATTCTCGTTCAATGAAAAATCTTAACGCCTTATATCGCGATACTGTTGAGAACTTAGCAAGGCAAATTCCTTTTGAGCCGGAAATTTGTTTAATACTCGGCAGCGGACTTGGCGAGTTCGCGCAAAAAATAGAATCGGTCAAATCAATTCCAACTTCTTCTCTTCCCAATTATCCTAAGTCAACCGTTCAAGGTCATCAAGGATATTTGCACTTCTCAACACATGCGAATAAAAAACTTATGATCGTTCAAGGACGAATTCATTTGTATGAAGGATATAGTCTTACTCAATGCGTCCTTCCCGTTTTCATTGCGTCAAAGCTGAACTGCACAAAATTAATTTTAACAAATGCCGCCGGCGGTGTTAATCCCATTCTACGACCCGGCGATCTAATGCTCGCTACGTCGCTAAATGGAATAAGCGTTAAGAAAGAACTTGCCGGATTAATTAACCTCGCAAATTTAGATCAGAAAAATTCCATGCTGAACTTTCCTTCAAAAGAATTGAACGAGAAAATAAAAGCAGCAGCGCTCGAAGAAAAATTAGCTTTGCAAGAAGGCGTTTACTGGCTTACAAAGGGACCAAGTTACGAAACTCCCGCTGAGATACGAATGATTCGCAAATTCGGCGGAGATGCGGTCGGCATGTCAACTGTTCACGAAGCATTTTACGCAGCTGCGCTCGGGATGGAAGTAGCCGCGATTTCATGTGTAACTAATTTGGCAGCCGGATTATCCGACAACAAGCTTACTCACGCCGAAGTGATGGAAACCGCTGAACGGGTCAAACTTGATTTCGAAAGGCTGGTTAAAAAATCTATAGAGATGATTTAAACATTCATAGCCAACATTGATGCTGCCGTAACAATCGCAGTCTCACTTCTCAAACGATTCTCCGTCAACCTAATTTGCAATTCCCCGCCTTCGTCGGCGCAAGCTCCATTCCTCGCCTCGCAAGACGTGAGTCGAAGCGGGTCAATTCTCAATTCGCCCTTCTCAAACCCTCCTTCGGGACCGAAGATAAAAAAACAATTGCCAATTGTTAATTGAGAATTGAGAATTGATTGAAATGTTTTGTCGGAATTTTGGTCGAAAAGAATTTTAGTCCCATTTTGTTTGATGATCTCACCGATACTTTTCGCATAAGAAACCTTTGGCAACCACGAACGCAGCGATTGTTTCATCGCTGAGGTTAAAACTTTCTGCCAGCGGTCTATCTTTTCTCCTTTTGCAATAGTCCGTTTCGATTCGAACACAATAAAATTTGTAATTCCAAGTTCAACTGATTTTTCCAAAGCGAATTCAAACCGGTCGGAGCTTTTCATTCTTGGTACACAAAACGTGACCTTTCCAAGTTTGTTTTCGTATTGTGTCGAAGAGAATGATTGACATTCGATTTTGTTTTTTGAAATGCCTAGAATTTTGGAATGATAAATCGTACCGAGTCCATCCGTCACATAAATCTCATCGTCTACTTTATGGCGCATCACATCTTTTATGTGATGGCATTCCTCACCGGTGATTTCGATTTGTTTTCCCCTCACCTTTTCCGAGTAGTATAATTCTACATCAGAAAGAAAAACCGGTTGCAAAGATGAATTCTCCTCGTCGGTCTTGGTTGATTGCATATTCCGCTCTAAATGCACTGTATGGTATTACTAAAATAGTAAATCCAATTCCATAACCGGAATAAAATTGATTAAGCGACAAACTATGATCGTTGCTGTAAGTTGCACCGGCATCGTAAAAAAGTCCGAGGTAAACTCCAACTCGTGCCGAAGTAAGACTTCGCGGCAATAGAGGCAGTTTCAAACTTACATCCCACTCTTTAATTATCGGATGATTAACTTCAAACGAAGCGAGCAGATAATTATTCCCTTCACGTTTGTGCATAAAATTGCCGCGTACTCTTTCCTCGTAACCGAGATATGAGTAATCATAAAACGGAACCGTCCCGCCGAAAGTTGAGCGGTACGCAAGCCGCCATTTTGCCGAAAGGTCACCGATAATTTTTTCGTACTCACGGAGATCAAGCGAAAAAACATTATAATTTATTTTATCTGAACCAAAACCTTTATGAGCAAAAGAACCGAACACATAGAAGCCGTTATCGGAAAATTGTTTTAAATCGCGAGAATCATAGTTGTAACTTATTCCCGCATACGGCGCCCGGTCTATCCTGCCGCCTGAGGCAGTAATTTTCTCTAAACCCGAGTAGGGTGTTTCAACATAATTAAATCCTAGTGTTACGAACCCCGTATTGAATTGATTGAACCGTTTGCTGAACGTTACGCTGTTATCAATAATTTTTTCTTTGAAGTCGCTGCCGACAAGTGTTGCGGCTTCCACGTTCTTGTTCACAAAATCCGTGTACCTCAGATCAACTTCAATTCCGATATCTTCATTATAAAGCAGCGCGGGATTTTCATACGCCAATCTGTAATACGGTTGATAACCAATGCCAACAGTTGCGAAAATGGTTTCATTTCTACCGCGAAAATTTTTGTACATCAAGCTAATTCCTACGGTCGAAGAGTTGATGGAATTGTATTCAGACCTAAAATATAGAAGAGGATAGATATACCAGCTTTCATCCACAGCAATCATCAAAACATTTTTTTTATCGGACTCATAAACAAACATTTTCACATTCGTAAACAATCTTAAGCTGAAAATTCTTTCGCGGTTATATTCAATAATTTTTTCTGTAACCCAATCGCCATCATTGATTGTCAGTTCGCGTCGAATGATGAAGTCTTTAGTGATATTGTTACCGGAAATTTTTATGGAATCAATCCTTACTTTTTGGTTACCCTTTACAACCAGAGTGTCTAATGAACCGGCATGAAGTACTATTGTGGTGGCAAAAAAAGTAAATAACAGTACACCAAAAAAATATTTTTTGGAAAATAAGAGTCTCATCTAATCGGCAATTTAATTTTTACGGAACGGCTTGCTGAGATTATAATATACAGCAATACACTTGTCTTGAATCGTGTAAATACCTTTTTCAATAACGGGTTTAACCGCTGAGTCATTTCTTATACCCTGCTGCAACCAAAGAACCCTCGGATTTTTTTCCAGAACGTCTTGGATCAATTCCGGTATCGTTTCAGATCGCCGAAAGACATCTACAATGTCGATATCGAAAGGAATGTCTTTGAGTGTTGGATAAACATCAATGTTGCCGGACTTTTTTATCAAAGGATTTACACCAACAACTTTATAACCTTTCTCCACAAGAAATTCTGCAATCTCTCTGCTGGTTCTCATCGGATTGTCGGATAAACCAACAACAGCTATTGTCTTTGCTGCAGAAAGAATTTCAGCAATTTTTCTAAGCTCGTTCTCGTCGTTTATCATGCGGTCTCCTCCGCGTATTCACTAACCGGCAGACAACTGCATACTAAATTTCTATCGCCGTATGCGTTATTGATTCTTCCTACCGAAGGCCAGAATTTATTTTCACGCGTCTGTTCGGTTGGGAATGCTGCCGTCTCCCGTGTGTAAGCATGAGTCCACGCATCGTTTACTACATGCTCAACCGTGTGAGGAGAATTTTTCAAAGGATTATCTTCTTTGCCAAGATTGCCTTTTTCAATTTCTTCAATTTCTTTTTTGATGGAAATCAAGGCATCACATAATCTATCGAGTTCATACTTCGATTCACTTTCCGTCGGTTCAACCATAATTGTTCCGTGTACCGGAAACGAAACAGTTGGCGCGTGAAATCCGTAGTCCATCAATCGTTTTGATATGTCTTCAACTTCGATTCCAGACGTTGCTTTGAATTGTCTGCAGTCGAAAATTAATTCGTGTGCGACAAAATTATTTTTGCCGGTATAAACCACCGGATAAAATTTCTCCAATCTTGCTTTGATATAATTTGCATTTAATATTGCTGCTTTTGTCGCTAGTGTTAATCCTTTAGCCCCCATCATTTTAATGTAAGCATACGAAATGATTAGAACACTTGCGCTTCCCCATGGCGCTGATGCAACTGCATGAATTGCTTGTTCGCCCCCGGTTTTCACAATCGAATGTCCGGGAAGAAACGGGGTTAGATGTTTTGCAACTGCAATCGGTCCCACTCCAGGTCCGCCGCCCCCATGCGGTATCGCAAATGTTTTGTGAAGATTAAGATGACAAACATCTGCGCCGATCAACGCGGGACTTGTCAATCCAACTTGAGCATTCATGTTAGCGCCGTCCATATAGACCAATCCGCCGTTGTCATGAATAATTTTACATATATCAATAATCGCTTCTTCAAATACTCCGTGCGTAGAGGGATAAGTTACCATCAACGCCGAAAGATTTTCTTTATGTTCTTCGGCTTTGGCTTTCAAATCGTTTACGTCGATGTTTCCGTTCTCATCGCATTTTACAATCACAACTTTACTTCCAGCCATTACCGCGCTTGCCGGATTTGTTCCGTGAGCTGACGACGGAATCAAAACTACGTTTCTCTGCTTGTCGCCGTAAGCATGATGGTAAGCTCTGATTACGAGCAGTCCGGTATATTCGCCTTGCGCGCCTGAATTCGGTTGAAGCGACACAGAATCGAAACCGGTTATCTTCGCTAAATCTATTTCGAGTTCTCTGAAAATCTGTGTGTATCCTTCCGCTTGATCAATTGGTGCAAACGGATGAAGCGAGGCAAACTCCGGCCAGCTTATTCCGAACATTTCAGTTGACGCATTTAATTTCATTGTGCAAGAGCCAAGAGGTATCATCGAAGTAGTTAACGATAAGTCCTTCCTTTCCAATCCTTTTATGTAGCGAAGCATCTCGGTTTCAGCATAGTAGGAATTGAACACCGGATGAGTTAAGAAATTTGATTTCCTCTTGAGATTTTCCGGGTACTCTACATCTGCACCACCCAAGATTTTAGAAATTTTTTGCTGGTCAAAATTCTTGTTCAACGCTTTTGAAAATACTTTTAGAATTACAGCTACATCTTCGGTCGTATCCGGTTCAGCAATCGAAATCCCGATTTCTTTTTCTCCAATGTATCTGAAGTTGATTCCGTTGCTCAACGCTTCAGCTTTTATTTTTTTCGCTTCTTGTGCCGAATTCAATTCAATCTTTAAAGTGTCAAAATAATTCTCGTTTGATTGACTAATGCCGATTGACTTCAGCGCTTGGTCTAAAATAACCGTAAGGTTATGAATTCTTTCTGCGATGGCTTTAATTCCCTTTGGTCCATGATAAACCGCGTACATTCCCGCCATTATAGCCAGCAGTACTTGAGAAGTACAAATATTGCTCGTTGCGTGTTCGCGTTTAATGTGCTGCTCTCTTGTTTGAAGCGCCATGCGCAGCGCTCTCTTGCCTTGTGCATCAATTGAAACGCCGATAATTCTTCCCGGGATTTGTCGTTTGTACTCATCCTTCGTAGCAAAATACGCCGCATGTGGACCGCCAAATCCCATCGGAACACCGAATCGTTGTGTTGATCCCACGACTACATCAGCCCCAAATTCTCCTGGAGGTGTGAGCAGAGCCAGAGAAAGCAAATCTGCCGCAACAGCTTTGTAAATTCCTTTGGCATCAGCTTGCTTGAATAAATCTGTGTAATCAAAAACTTCTCCGTCTGCCGATGGATATTGAACGAGCATACCATAAACATCATCTGTTAGTTCTAAGTTATTATGATTACCAACTTTAATTTTAATTCCTAACGGTTCACTTCGTGTAATTAGAACATCGATTGTTTGCGGAAGTACTTGCTCTGAAACCCAAAACACATTTGAATTTTTCTTAGCGCTCTTTCTTAACGAATGAAGCATTGTCATCGCTTCGGCTGCGGCTGTGCCTTCATCAAGCAAAGAGGCATTTGCAATCGGCATCCCGGTTAAATCAATTATCATCGTTTGAAAGTTGAGCAATGCTTCCAATCTGCCTTGAGAGATTTCCGCTTGGTAAGGCGTGTATTGAGTGTACCATCCGGGGTTTTCCAAAATGTTGCGTTGAATTACTCCCGGCGTAATTGTTGGATAATACCCAAGCCCGATATAATTCTTGAAGGCTTTATTCTTTGCCGCAACCTTTCTCAACTCATTTATAAATTCATGTTCGGTCATCGTCGGGTCAAGAGTTAGTTCTTCTTTAAGTCTTATCGATTGAGGAACTGTTTTGTTTATCAACTCATCAAGAGATGAAACACCGATTGCAGAGAGCATCTTCATAACATCATTTTGATTTGGTCCAATATGGCGGTCGGCAAATTTGTCATAGAATTCAAGATTGTTCATTTCGTTTTTCTCACAAAATTTTTTAATGAGTATTTTTTTAGTGCTCAAATATAAATAAAAGACGGAAATCCGAAGG